>JAWLCP010000239.1:0-2506 GCA_041687115.1 Anaerolineae bacterium | reverse complement strand
CGAAGGGCCTGCAGTCTTCCCAATCGAGGCGCCCAGGGGGGAATCAAGACCACGGCGCGCCACGCCGCTTGACGAACCGCTCACCTTGTTGTATACTCCCCCCACTGCCGAGTCGTTCAGTCATCGTCATCCACCTTCAAGGAGCGTTGAGAATGCATGGAAGAATTCGGGCTGGAAACCTGCTCATGATCGCCGGCACGTGCCTGTTGTTGGCCGGCGTCCTGGCCGCGATGCCGGGTCTCTCCGTTGTCTATGCCGGTGCAACGCCCACGCCCACGTCGCCACCGACGGATACCCCGGTGCCGACCGACACGCCGGTACCGACCGACACACCCGAACCCACCGAGACACCGAAGCCCACGAAGCCGCCGGAGCCCACGAAGCCGCCGGAGACCCCGGTTCCCACGGATACGCCCGTCCCCGTGGTGCCCGAGGCCGGCGGTGGAGGCGGGCTGGCCCTTCCGCTTGTACTCTGGGGGGGCGGTGCTGCTCTGCTGCTGCTCGGTCTGGCGCTGAGGTGGAGCCTGGCCCCGCGCCGAGACTAGCATATCGCCCGCACCGGCAGGCGATCGGATGAATTGGGATCGTTTCCCGCCGAGGGAGCGGCGAGCAACTGCCGCCGACCTTCGGCGTCCTCAGAGTTGCGCTCCGTCCCGGACGGGGCGCTCATTGTAGGGGCTTTCGATGTCGCACAGGGCCACCAGTCGGTCCTACCCACGGCACGGCGGCGTGGAGAGAGAGCAGCGCACCTTTGCAGCCCTGCTGATCCCAGCCTTGATCGGCCTGGGCCTCTCGCTTTTCGTCTTCGGGCTGCTCCTCGCCGCTCCCTACGTCGGATCGCGCCTGTGGAGCCCGCCTCCCGCCTCTGCTAACGCCCATGGGGAGGGCGCTGAAGTTGACCTGGACGCGCCCCAGAACGCCTCGTCGGTCGGTGGTGACCCTGAATCCCCCCTCCACGGCGAAGCTGGCCACGACCTCGTTTCCCCCGCCGCCCATGCATCGCGGGAACCAGCAGCTCCCACTCGCCTTCACATTCCGAAGCTGAGCCTCGACGCTCCCATCGTCCCCGTGGACCGGTCGACCGTCTGGGTGGAGGGCCGCCAGGTGTGGGTCTGGGACGTGCCGGACGGCGGCGCCGTGGGGTGGCACGCGGGCTCGGCCCGGCTGGGAGAGATCGGCAACACCGTCTTGAACGGCCACAACACCACCGGCGGCGAGGTCTTTCGGGACCTCTACAGACTGGAGGCCGGCGACACCCTGACGATCTACTCGGAGCTGGAGGGGTATCGCTACGCGGTCTCGAAGAGCCTCGTGCTGCCGGAGGCGGGGCAGCCCTGGGACCTTCGCCTGCAGAATGCCTCGTTCATAGAGCCTGCCCCCGATGAGCGGGTCACCCTCGTCACCTGCCACCCCTATGGCAGCCTGCGAAACCGCCTCATCGTGATTGCTTTCCCCACAGGGACCGCCCCCGACGCCCCCTGAGTTCTTCCCTGGCCCCCCTACGTCTCAATCACCAGAAAGACCCCGCGATGCACGGCGGGGTCTTTGGTATCAGCGTCTCGCCCACTGCTCAGCTCACAGCAGCGGCTCCTCACCTCGGCGTACGGCTCGCGCCCCGCCGCTAGTTGCCCCCTCCGGCGTTGCGGGCCACGAGGGGCAGGTAGATGCCCGGCCACGCGTCGATCTCCAGGTTCAACCCCATCGCCGGGTCCCCGAACAGGACATACGTGTCCCACAGGCTGGCGTAGATCCCGGGCAGCGCCGTGCGCGCGGCCACGGTCGCCGCACCGAGCTCGACCGGCTCTCCGCCCAGGGTAGCGTTCAGGAACTCCCTGTGCATCTTGACGTGCGCTGACGTCAACCCCAATCCCACCGGCCCCCACGTCGCCACCGCCCCTCCTTCCGCCAGGCGGAGCAGGCTCTCGTCCAGCGTGTCGCTCGTCGGCTGGGAGAAGTAGCTCGTGAAGCACGTCATCTGCACGAAGATCGGGAGGGCCCCCCCGTTGTTCAGATTCCCCAGGTCGTCCAGGTGGAACAGCCGCTGCAGCCCCCACTGGTGCCACGAGGAGTGCCCCGTCCAGCTCGCCATCAGCGCGCCCCAGTTGAGCTTGCTCAGTACCGTCTCCTGCATTGCGCCCTTGTCGGAGATCTGGTGGGGTTCGGTGCAGTCTTCCTCACAGTAGTAGATCCGCTGCCGCGTATGTGACGCCAGCGCCGCCTCGGGGACGCTGTTGTAGACCTCGTCGGCGTGGAAGTGGAAGTCCGTGCCTCCATCCTTCGCGTCGGCGAAGAAGAGCAGGGGCTTGTTCCACGGCCCCGATGGCGGCGCCTCCTCGTAGGCCAGGATCTTCGCCACCACCGTCTCCGCCTCCGCCGCCGTGTTCACCGGCAGCCGTCCGACGTAGAGATCGGGCAGGCGGTCGTCCCCGTCCACCGTCGCGAAGCGGTTGTCGCTGGGGACCTCCCCCCAATAGGGGTCAAACGTCCCCAGGTAGGGCGGCACGAA
>JAWLCP010000238.1:0-2525 GCA_041687115.1 Anaerolineae bacterium | reverse complement strand
GAGGAGATTGGCGTTCGCCTGAATGACAGCTGTCTCATGATACCCCGCAAGTCAATTTCGTTCGTCATGGGCATGGGCCCCGATATGAGACCCGACGCCGTTGCGTGTGATTTCTGCTCGAAGAGAGAACGCTGTCCGTGGCGCGTGACAGCCGAGATGTCGATCTAACGGACCTGGGGAGCATCTGCAGATCATCCCGCTCCGATCACTGAAGAAGGATTAGACAATGACCACCCACTACACTGTAGACTTCCAACCGCTCGGGCGCCGCATCGAGGTAGCCCGAGGCAAGTCGCTTCTCGAGGCCGCGCGTGCGGCAGGCGTGGGATTGAACGCCGTCTGCGGCGGCGCTGGTAGTTGTGGAACGTGCCGCGTGCGCGTTGTCGAAGGCGAGGTGTCGCCGCTCACTAGTTCGGAAGAGACGTTCTTGGATCAGGGACAGTTGGACCAGGGGTATCGCCTGGCGTGTCAGGTGGAGGTGCTGGGAGACGTGCTGGTGGATGTGCCGCCGGAATCGATTACCGCTCCCCAGCGGGCTCAGATCGAGGGACGTGAGCGACCGGTCGAGATCGACCCGTCCGTGCGCGGCTTTGACGTCAGGCCCACCCCTGCGGCTCTTCACGATCTCCGTTCTGACGAGAGGCGTCTGCGGGAGGCGCTTGAGAGGCGACATGAGCTGGCTTCCGTGCGGTTCGACCCCATCGTTCTGGCCCGCATTCCTTCTCAGCTGAGACAGAATGATTGGGAGATGCGTCTGTTCATCCGAAATGGGGAAGAGGTCGTCGGCGTTGCACCGACTGGCAGGCCTCCCCTAGGGTTGGCAGTAGATATCGGCACCACCAAGGTGGCAGCCTACCTGGTGGACCTGGAGACTGGAGAGACACTGGGTGCGTCCGGTGAGATGAATCCCCAGATCGCCTTCGGGGAAGACGTGATGGCTCGCATCGCGTACGCGATGGAGGCTGAGGAGCACGGTCGTGAGCTCCAGGAAGTGATTGTCGAAGGTCTGAACGCGCAGGCCCGCGAGTTGTGTGAGCAATGCGACCGCAGCTGTGAGGAGATTTTGGAGGCCGTGCTGGTAGGGAATACGTGTATGCACCACCTGGTGATGGGACTACCCGTGGATCAGCTCGGCGTAGCGCCCTACGTACCTGCACTCTCATCTTCCTGTGACGTGAGAGCCCGGGATCTTGGATTGGACATCGCCCCCGGTGCGTACGTCCATTTGCTGCCAAACATCGCTGGCTTCGTGGGTGCCGATCACGTCTCGATGGTGCTGGCCAGTGGCCTTCACGAAGCCGGTACGATCACGCTTGGTCTGGACATCGGGACGAATACTGAGGTCAGCCTGGCAGCCAACGGACGTCTCTTGAGCTGTTCAACTGCCTCGGGGCCTGCTTTTGAGGGTGCCCACATCCGGGACGGTATGCGAGCGGCCCCGGGTGCCATCGAATGGGTCAAGATGGTCGATGGTCGAATTGAGTATCAGACGATCGACGGCGCACCGCCGGTGGGCATCTGCGGCTCCGGAATCCTGGACGGCGTGGCCGAGCTGCGCCGCATCGGCGTGTTGAAGGAGAATGGCTCCATGAGGTCGGATAGCCATCCCCGGGTCCGGCAGCGGAGCGAGCGACCGGAGTTCCTGCTTGTCCCAGCCGGAGAGAACGAGGCGGTTAACGACATCGTCATCAACCGGAAGGACGTCAGCGAGATCCAGCTTGCGAAGGGCGCCATCAGAGCTGGGGTCGAGGTTCTACTGGACGAAGCGGGGGTCAAGGTCGACGAGGTTGAGCGTGTTGTCGTCGCAGGGGCCTTTGGGACCTATCTGGATGTGGCCAGCGCCCGCGCGATAGGGATGTTCCCTCCCCTGCCTCTGGATCGATTCGATCAGGTGGGCAATGCGGCGGGCATCGGGGCCAAGCTCACGCTGCTCTCTCGCCGCTGTCGCCGTGTCGCGGAGGAGATAGCTCAGCGCGTCGAATACATAGAGCTGACCACTGATGCCCGATTCTCCAGCGCATACATGGATGCAATGGGTCTACCAGATCCAGCTGAGGTTGATGTCTAGCTGGTAAGACAGACGGTCGCGTTGGGTCCCCACGTCAGACACAGATATTTAGCGCGCTGGGAAGAATCTCGCACCTGATCCAGGGTGCGTCAGTGCAGAGAACCTCTCCATCCACGTGAGCGATCAGGCCTTCCGGCGACGAGATAGTCACCTGCTGGGCTTGGACCATCGTTATGGGATCAAGCCCAGTGTGAGTCCCCCTTAGGAAATGGGGAAGAAGACGCAGGATGGTCAGCCGATCTACCTCGTGGGCGATGCATACGTCGAAAAGGCCGTCGTCCGGCTTTGCGTCGGGTGCAATGAGGAATCCCCCTCCCTCACGGGGGCCGTTCGTTACGGAGACGAGCATAGCCGGTAGGACTATCTCCGTTTCGTCATATGCGACCGTCGTCATCGGCGCGTCGAAGTTCAGGAAGATGGTCTTCAGGACAGCCAGGAGGTAAAGCGTAAGCCCTCT
>JAWLCP010000237.1:0-2553 GCA_041687115.1 Anaerolineae bacterium | reverse complement strand
GAGGGCTCTCTTCCTCGTCAACCGGGCGTGGGTCCCCTGGGACTTGAACAGGGAGAGGTAGGTGAGCCGAAAGAAGAGTCTGAAGTTGAATGGCATGGTTATGATCGCCGGTTGTGTCTGACGGGATTGACAGAATTATAGGGGTTTCTGGGCTTCTGTACAGGGCGCCTGGTGGGATGCAGAGGGTTGATCCCGTCCCCTCTTTGACTGAGAACGAGGTGAAGATATGAAGACCGGAAGACTCGTGCGCGCAGTAGACCGCGACGGAGTGTCGCGATTGCTGACTCCTCTGGGGCTGCCTGAAGGCGCCCAAATGTGAGTCAGCGTATGCGTTTGAGAATGACAGGACCCTGGGTCCTGGTGACCCTTTGTCATCGGGGGATGGACCGAAGGCGCTGAACGGGGAACGCGGCTGGCCAACGCTATTGGCCCAGAGGCGCGCTGGGAGGCTGGCCTGCGGCCAGGTTGCGCAGGATGCGTGCTCCGCGAGCAAGCACGTGCCGCCGGCGGCCCGGTGGAGGGCCGCCCCCGAGCCATCTGCGGGGATTCACGGGGGCACGCGCCGGTGCTCCGAGGACGGCCCTCCTTTGGCTTCCAGTGGCACTAGGGCAAGTTGCCGACGATCTTCGCGAACTCCTCCGTGGTGAACGCCCTCAGCGTCTTCGTCCTGACCGTCCCGGCGGCACCGAGTGCAAGCATGTACGTCGCGGCCACTTCGTCACTGGGCGCTTCGGCAATGCCGACGTAGTCGTACTCCCCCATGACGGAGTAGAAGCCGATCAGCTTGCCTCCCATCGCCTCCAGGTTCTTGAACGCCTGCTCGATTCGCTGAGGCGCGTCCTTGATCTCCTTGATCCCTTTGTCCGTGAGGCTCATGAGACTTACGTAGGTTGGCATGGCCAGACCCTCCTTCTTGACTGAATGGAACTCGTGTGGAACGCGCAACGGCCACGGAAGACTGGCCTCCGGGCCGCGTGCCGCCCGCGAGCCCCAGAAACCCCTCTGCCCCCGTTCCCCTTTCCCAGCCAGCGAGAAGCCGCCTGCTACTCGAGCCCTCTCTCCGTCTGCTTCACGATCTGGGCCACCAGTTGCTCGGATAACCATCCCTTGGCCGTTTGCTCGACGATATCGAGCCGGTCGAACACTGTCCTCAGCGCCCGGATCTTCTCTCCGCTGAACTCGTAGGCGCACATGGCCAGCCACTCGGCTTTCTCGCCTTGGATGGTACCCTTCATTAGGTGTTCGTAGACCGCCCGATCGCCGGTAGTGACGATATCGACGCCGGTGGGGATGACCTCAAAATCGGGGATCGTCTCTGCCGTCCAGGCGAGGTAGCGCCTGACCTCGTCGTGGCCCTCGAACGTGCCTATAGGGTTGACCCACGTCACGTCGTCTGTGAGGAATGTGAGCGCCTTGTCGACATCGGCTTCCCCGATGGCATCGATGAAGCCGCGCATGATGCTTTCCATCCTCTCCGCGGAAATCTGATTCATCTCTCCCTCCTGCTATTATAGAGAACCGGACCGGCAACGGGGGACGCGAAACCCGACCTCCTGCCGCACGTGGATCGCTGCGCCGACCAGCCGCGCTGACGGCCGGGCGCCGCGTCTGTCCGGCCAAAGCGGTGTCACAGCCTGCCGCGAACGATCGCCTTGGGCGCTGGGTGTGCGGAGGAGACAGCGAAGAACGTGCTTAGCCCACACTTGCAGTATATCACGCCGCGGACCGTCTGTCAATGGAGAAAGGCAGGGGTCTGACAGGAAGTAGGGAACGTGCTAGACTCTCACAAGAGGTGTGACGCGAAGACCTGGTGATATGTTCAAGGGAAGAGATAGACGCTCTGCAGCCCTACACGTTGCCAGGTTGGTATGCCCACTTCTGGCACCAAGATACCATGCTGGTGGTCTATCATGACAGGATCTTCGAGGTCGCCAGAGATGACAAGAGCACGTGGCAAGAACCGATAGAGCACTGAAAGGCACAGGGAATACCTGAAGAGGAGTCTGACTTTCCGACGGATTGAGAGAGCTGCGACGGCTTGGAGCAGATGAGGATGCCGCCGCCCGCCTGGAACACGTCGTGTCTGCGGGTCAGCTGGTCCCCGTTGCCTCGCACATCTCCAGCTTCTCCCGCCGCTGCCCGTCGACCGCCCAGCTCTCCACCACCTCCGCCCCGCTCTCGCTCTTCACCAGGGTGATCGTGTGCGCGCCGCTGCGACCTGGCGCAGCCGGCGGAGCAAGCACGGCGTAGGCGACGAGCCCGAGGTGGACCACCAGGAAGAACCAGAGCAGGAGGCGGAGCCACAGGTACCTGGGACTGGTCTTGTGCCCGGCTGCCACGCCCAGGAGCGCACCGGCGGCGCCGCCCACCGCCCCAAGAAGCGCGAGCGTGACGTTGGGAATCCGCGGCAGGCTCTGGTGCGGCGAGGCCCACTTGTCGGCCCGGTAGAGGAGCAAAGTGGCCAGGTTGACCGCAAGCAGGTAAGACCAGACTGGGGCCAGCCCCGTGGCCAGGTGAAGGGGATAGCCGATGGCACCGGTGAGAACGACCGCG
>JAWLCP010000236.1:0-2580 GCA_041687115.1 Anaerolineae bacterium | reverse complement strand
GACCATCGCCGGGGTCGGCGCCAACTGCGGCATCTTCGAGCCCTGGGCCATCATGGAGATCAACTTCTACTGCGACACCTACGGCCTCGACACCATCTCCTTCGGCACCGGCATGGCCTTCGTGATGGAGTGCTTCGAGGCGGGTGTGCTCGACGAGGAGAAGACCGGCGGCCTGGAGCTCACCTTCGGCAACGCCGAGGCCGCCATCGAGGTGCTCCACCAGGTGGCCCGCGACGAGGGCTTCGGCAGGATCTTCGGCCAGGGGATCCACCGCATGAAGGACATCTTCGTCGAGCGGTTTGGGGCGGACCGGGCCTTCCTCGACGACATCGGCATGGAAGCCAAGGGCCTCGAGTACTCCGAGTACGTGACCAAGGAGTCGCTGGCCCAGCAGGGCGGCTACGGCCTCACCAACAAGGGTCCGCAGCACGACGAGGCGTGGCTGATCTTCATGGACCAGATCAGCAACCTGCTCCCCACCTTCGAGGACAAGGCGGAGGCCCTCCACTACTTCCCCATGTTCCGCACCTGGTTCGGCCTGTGCGGCTTCTGCAAGCTGCCCTGGAACGACGTGGTGCCGCCGGACAACGCCGAGACCGACGAGCCGCAGAAGATCCCCGAGCACGTGCGCAACTACGTCGAGCTCTTCGCCGGCGTGACGGGGCGTGAGGTCACCGAGGACGATCTCATCGAGCAGTCGGAGACAGTCTACAACTTCCAGCGCGTGTTCAATATCCGCCTCGGCAAGGGTCTGCGGGAGCACGACGCGATTCCCTACCGCTCGGCCGGGCCCGTCACCGTCGAGGAGTACGAGTCCCGCACGGACCGCTACGATAAGCAGCTGCGCGAGGACCTGGGGCTCGATCCCCAGGGCATGACGACCGAGGAGAAGATAGCCGCCCTGCGCGAGCACCGGGAGGATCAGTACGAGAAGCTCATGGACGCGGTCTACGAGCGCCGCGGATGGACGCGCAACGGCGTCCCCACCCCGGAGAAGCTGGAGCGGCTGGGGATCGACTTCCCCGACGTCATCGCCACCGTGGAGCAGCACCTGTAGCGGGGCTGGTCTCTCGTTGTGGCGGTGGCTGATTGCCCAGTGCAGCCGTCGCGGATCTCCCACTAGTGGCTGTGGCTGGTCTCCTGACCAGCCACAGCCCGGTCTCCCGCCGTTGCGGGTGGTCTCCGGCTGTTGTGGCCGGTCTGTCGCTGATGTTCTGGCTGGTCTCCTGACCAGCCACAAGCCGAGGCGGACCACGCACAACTGGAGCAAGTAGGGCAGGCTTCCATACCTGCCAAGAGCAAGTAGGGCAGGTTTCCATACCTGCCAAGTCCTTGAGGAGCGTTCGTGATACGCGTCAACCAGAGCAAGTAGGGCAGGTTTCCATACCTGCCAGGTCCTTGAGGAGCCTTCGTGATACGCGTCAACAACCGCACAGACGTGCAGTGGGAGGAGGGAATGACCGTCTCGACCCTGCTCGAGCGGCTCAACTACACCTTCCCCCACATCATCGTCAAGGTCGATGGGGAGCTGGTTCGCAGGGACGACTACGACACGCGCACCATCCCCGACGGCGCTGATGTGCGCGTCATCCACCTGATCGCCGGGGGGTAGCCTCACCCACCACCCGCACTTGGAGAGCCTCCGCGGCCGCAGAGGGGGTGCTCCCCGCTAGATTCCGAGTTGACAAGGAGGGAGCCGGGATGTCTCACAGGAGCAGAGTTCACCTAGTCAGGTCGATCGCCGTTCTCATGTCTGTCGCCGCGTTGTGGGCCCTCGCCTCCCAGATCCTGCCCGCTCTCCAGCTGAGAGCGTCCGACGCAGATCTGGCGCCGCTGACCTTCAGGAGCCCCGTGGGCAACCCGGAACTCCGCGTCGGCAAGACCGTCGACGAGGAGGCGCCCCGCCCGGGCGACGTGATCGAGTACACCCTCGCCTACTCCACCACCCACCCGGGGTCCCAGGCCTACAACGTGCGGCTCTATGATTTCCTCCCTGCCGGGGTCGATTTCGTCTCGTCCAGCCCGCCGGCCCATCCTTCCGACGGCGTGCTTGTCTTCAGCGCCGACTCCGTGGGCGCCGAGACCCAGTCGGTGCGGGTGTGGGCCAGCGTGCGCGCGGGGTTCAGGGAGCTGCGCAACGACGCTCTGGTGCTCGCCGACTTCGTCGAGCCAGCCTACCATTCCCTCTCCACGGCCGTCACCGGGTACCCCGCTCGACTGCGGCTCGAGAAGCTGGGGACCACCGCCGCCCTCGCCGGCGGCGAGCTCGTCTACAGGCTCCGTTGCGAGAACGACGGCGATGCCGAGGCCAGCAGCGTGACCCTCATCGACGTGCTTCCCGACGACGTCGCGTTTGTGGCCGCGTCCCCCCCGCCGGGTCAGATCGAGCCGTTCCTCCGCTGGACGGTGGGCGATCTCGCGCCGCAGGAGAGCTTCGCGGTGGTCATCACCGCCACCGCCCCATCCGCCACCGGCGTGATCACGAACGCGGCCTTGGCCGATGCCGTGGAGATGGTACTCAGCCAGCAGACCCTCGCCACGGACGTGGTCGCCGAAGGCGCGATCCTTCAGGTCACCAAG
>JAWLCP010000235.1:0-2622 GCA_041687115.1 Anaerolineae bacterium | reverse complement strand
CGTCCGCTTCCCGGGCTACGTCGCCGAGGAGGACAAGGCCGCCCTGTTGAGCGGGGCCATCGCCTTCGTCCTCCCCTCGCTATACGAAGGGTTCGGCCTCCCCGTCCTGGAGGCCCAGGCGTGCGGCGCTCCCGTGATCGCCAGCACCACCTCCAGCCTGCCGGAGGTCGCCGGCGACGCCGCCCTCCTCGTCGACCCCCAGGATACGTCTGCCATCGCCGACGCCATGGAGCGCCTGGTCACCGAGCCCGCCCTGTCCGACCACCTGGTCGAGCGGGGCTTTGCCAACCTCCGCCGCTTCTCCTGGGAGACGTGCGCTCAGACCGTCCTCCGCGTCATCGACGAGCTCTCAAACCCGATCACCACCTAGCCCTCCGCCCCTGTCAGCCAGACTGAACCCATGGTATAATCCGCTCCATCTATGGAAGACGAGCTTCGCCCTGACTCCACACCGCTGCCCACCGGCGGCCTGCTGCGCCTGCGGGCGCGCCCCACCGACCTGGTGACCTGGCTCGCCCCCACCTGGTCCGTCCTCTGCGGCGTTCTCGCCTCCGCGGGCTTCGCCTGGCAGGGGTCGGATTGGCTTCGGCTCGCCCTGCTGATCCTCCTCGTCGACGGTGGCTGGGGGTCGCTGTGGGCTGCTCTGGGGGCCACCGACTGGGCGACCCCGCTCCGCCGCTGGCGGGAGTGGGACAAGAACAGATCCACCGTCGCCCTCCCCTACACACTGCCCGACGCGCCGGGCGGGAGGCTCAGCCGATTCATCGGCAGGCTCCGCGCCTGGTGGGGCGAGGCCCTCTGGCCCAGCTGCGGGTCCGCCCTCCTCGCCATCCTCATCGCCCTGCCCACCACGGCGCTGCTCGCCACGCTTCTCGGCGTCGACCTGCTCCTGCTGAGCGCCGCCGCCATCGCCGTGATGGAGCTCGCCGTTGTGTCGGAGAACGGGGGCGGCACCGTCCCGCCGGGTTGGGACGCCGCCGTCGCCATAGCCCTCCCCTGGCTCGCCGGGCACGTAGCCTTCGGGTTGGTCACCCTCCCCTCCGCCGGTCTGGCCGTGTTACTTGCCCTCGCCTGGGGCAAGGCCTGGAGCGTGACCTCCGCCTGGGGCCGGGCCCTCACCGTCGGCAGCCAGCTGCTGACGATGGTGTCCCTCGTCGCCCTCCGCCGCCCTTTCGCAGCGGCAGCCACATTCCTGATTCTCGTCCCTCAGCTCGCCCTGCTGCCCTGGGTTCGGCGCGGCCATGACCCCCATTGGTACGTCCGCCACGCGCGCCCCTGGCTCATGGCCGGCATGCTGATCGCCGCCCTCGCTCTCTAGGCGAATGTCGCCCCTTGCTATCGGGCTGATCCTTCTGGGGCTGGCCCTCCTCGCCCTTCTGCTCTACTGGCAGCTGATCATCGCCGAGGGGGCATACCTCGGGCCCCGCATCGTCGCCCTGATGTACGATTGGTCCGCGCGGGCTTACGAACGCATCAAAGGCTTCATCCCCAGCGAGGAGCAGTGGTTCCTGGGCCTTCCCCTCGCTCGCTCGCTGGAGCTGATCCCCGCGCCCCTGGTGCTCGACGTGGCCACGGGCACCGGCCGCCTCCCCCGGGCCCTCTTCCGCCGGCCCCCTTTCCAGGGCCGCGTCATCGGCCTCGATCTCTCTCGCGGCATGCTCCGGCAGGCGGTCCGCCGCACGGCCCAGTTCGCCGACCGGCTGACGTTCATCTGGCAGGGGGCCAGCCGTCTTCCCTTCCAGGATAACACCTTCGACGCCGTCACCTGCCTTGAGTCCCTCGAGTTCATGCCCGACCCGCACCAGGTGCTCCGGGAGCTGGTGCGCGTCCTCCGCCCGGGGGGCGTCCTCCTCCTCACCAACCGCGTCGGCTCCGACGCGAGGTTCCTTCCCGGCCGCGCCTTCGCGCCGGACACCTTCGAGGAGATGCTGCGCCAGCTGCCGCTGGAGCAGATCAAGACGAAACGCTGGCAGGTCGACTACAACCTGGTCTGGGCGGTTAAGACCGGCGAGCCCAGGGGTGGCGGCATCCATCCCCTGGAGGAGATCCTCCGCTGTCCCGTCTGTGAGAGCCCGTTGGAGCGGGGAGCAGACGCCTTCCGCTGCACGGGCTGCGCCCGCACCTACCCCGTCGCCGACGACGGCGTCGTCGAGATGGTGGACCGGGTCCGAGGTGAACGGAGCCAGGCAACCGAATCAGGATATGATGGACAGGGCAGACCTTCGGGATGATCTCTCTCCGTAGCGCTACAGCGGCCGACATCGAGGGCATAGCGACGGTCGTTCGCGACGTCTGGAAACAGGCCATCCTGCCTGACGTCTGCAGCGCCCAGATCGAGGATAACACCCGCGCGCTCTGGGTGGCCACAGAGGACGAGGAGGTCGCTGGCTTCGCCTCCGCATTCCTCACCGCCGTCGCCGACACCCGCCGCTGGGAGATCGACCTGGTCGCCGTCCGGCGTGCCAGCCAGGGCCGCGGCCTTGGGACCCGGTTGATCCGACGGATGTGCGAAGCGGGGCAGAGGCACGACGTCTCCCTGGCCCGGGCGCTGATCCGGGTCGAGAACGTCGCCAGCCAGAGAGCGTTTGAGAACGCGGGCTTCACCACCGACGCCCGGGTCCA
>JAWLCP010000234.1:0-2625 GCA_041687115.1 Anaerolineae bacterium | reverse complement strand
TCTTCGCGGGCATGGCGACGGGGATCGGCAGCGGCATCGCGTTCTTCGCGAAGCGGACGGACTACCGCTTCCTCTCCGTGGCGACGGGTTTCTCCGCCGGGGTGATGATATACGTGTCGTTCGTGGAGATCCTGTTGAAGGGGAACGAGGCGCTAACGGCGGCATACGGGGAGACGTGGGGGGCGTGGGTGAACGTGGCCTCGTTCTTCGGCGGGATCGCGGTGATCGGCCTGATCGACGGTCTGATCCCGGAGGCGGAGAATCCCCACGAGCCCCACACGGCGGAAGAGAGAGCAGCGATCCGGGAAGCGTGCCAGGATCGGCTCGAGGCGAGCGGCGCGGCCGGGCACGACGACCAGCAGGAGAACTCTGTCGCCCAGGCGGAAGAGGCGGATCGTGAGGAGCTACTCCGCACGGGCCTGTTCTCGGCGCTCGCCATCGGGATTCACAACTTCCCGGAGGGCCTGGCGACGTTCCTAGCGGCCCTGCAGGACCCGACGGTGGGGACGGCAATCGCGGTGGCGGTGGCGCTGCACAACATCCCGGAGGGTATCAGCGTGTCGGTACCGATCTACTACGCCACGGGCGAACGGGGCAAGGCGTTTCTGTACTCAGCGCTCAGCGGGATGTCGGAGCCGATCGGCGCGGTGATCGCGTACGCGGCCCTGCGGCTCCTGGTGGGGGGTGAGGGAGGGACGATGCCCCCTCAGGTGACCGGCGTGCTCTTCGCCGGGGTGGCGGGGATCATGGTGTACATCAGCCTGGACGAGCTGCTGCCGACCAGCCGGGCCTACGGGAAGGGGCACGACAGCCTGTTCGGGCTCCTGGGCGGGATGGCGGTGATGGCCCTCAGCCTGTTGTTGATGCGCTGACGACGACAACGCGCCGAGCTGCCGGCTAGAGCTGCGGCGAGTCCCCCGCGGTCGGTGGATCGAGGGGGCAGATCTGGTCGACGGTGACGCGCGCCGTGTTGTAGCCGTACCACTGGAAGAAGACGGCCTGGTCGGGCTGCTGCGCGACGACGTCCTCCATGGCAGCGCAGGCCTCGACGACGTCGCCGGTGTCCCGGTAGACGTCGAGGAGGCGCTCGGCGGCCTCGGTGTAGACGTTGGGCTCCACGAAGTCGATCCCCTGGACCTCATTCAGCACGGCCTCCATCTGGGCGACGTCGCCACGGTGGGCGTGGACGAGCATGGCCTCCACGGCCGCGTAGCTGATGATGCGCCGCTTATCGACCTCCTCGACGGGGACCATGGCGTCCTCGAAGTCCGGATCGTGGACCGCCCGCTCGGCGAGCTCCAGGGCACGATCCCAGTCCCCCTCCGCCAGGGCGGCGTTGGCGTCGAGCACGAGGTAGTAGGGATGGTCCGACGGGTCGGGGACGTCCTGGACGAGGCGATAGGCGCCGTCCCGCCAGGCGAAGACCAGGGTGTGCTCGCGCTGGAGGCCGGCGCCGACGGATCCGATCAGGCCGCCGTGGAAGACGAACTCGAGGGCGCCATCCCCGTCCCGATCCTCGATGGTCAGGTCGGTGTAGGCCTGGTGGATGGGGTCCGCGGCGAGGTCGCGCCACGTCGCCCCGTCCCAGCGGCCGACGGTGAGGCCGGTGAAGCAGGTGTGGGCCCCGCACCAGTGCTGCTGGATGAGGACCTCGGTCTGGCCATCCGCGTTGAGGTCGTCGACGAGGCGGAGCTCGGGAGACTGCATCTGGATCTCGTGGGGCGGCCCGCCGCGGATTACGGCCCGGGGATTGAAGAGGTGCTGGTCGAGCTCGAAAAGGACGAGGTAGGCGGGACAGAAGGTGACGCCGCAGCCGCGCCCGGGCACCGGGAGAGCCATGAGCCACTCGTCGGCGCCGTCGCCGTCCAGGTCGGCGGACTCGGCCCAGGCGGAGGAGGTAGGCTCGCCGGGACCCTCTTCAGAAGGCATCGACCAGGCGATAAGGGTGTCGAGGACCGCCTGGGCATCGTCCCCGCCGTTGAGCATGGCGGTGACCAGCTCGACGTAGCCCCGCACCCAGGCCTCCTCATCCTCGGCGCCGGGATCGGGGGGTGGGGGCGGCGCGGGTTGGAAGTCGGGGGGCGGCGGGGTGACGGGACCCGGGGGGACGAGCGGATCGGCGGGGGGTGTGGGCTCGGGCGTCGGTGTGGCGGTGGGGGTGGGAGAGGGTGTGTCCGTGGGCAGCGGTGTGGGCGTTGGAGTCGGCGGCGGCGGTGTGGGCGATGGGGTGGGTGTGGGGGTGGGCGCACAGCCGACGATGGTCAGGAGCACGAGGGGCATAAGCCACCCGATACGGAGCAGGTGTCGTCTCGCTATCGTTGTAGCCATTATGATGTCCTCCTGGAAACGGCGCGCCTTGGTGTCGCACGTGGGTTTGGATAGAGTGAACCATATGGTAGCAGGGAGACGGGAGACTGGCAATTGTCGCGCGCTATGTGGCAATGGGAGTGTGTCTCTGGAGATGTGTGGCAGAATGGGCGGGATGATCTTCGGCGTCGAACCGTTGTGAGTCCCGCGTCGCAGCGCTAGAAGACCACCCTCCGCACCTAAGCTGCTTTGCACAGCACGTTTCTCGCGCTTGACTTGTCTTCCCATCGCTACTAAGAAACCGCTGTTGGAATGATG
>JAWLCP010000233.1:0-2693 GCA_041687115.1 Anaerolineae bacterium | reverse complement strand
CTGGCCAAGGGGATCGCCAATGGCTTCCAGCTCGGCGCCACCGCCGCCCGCGGGGACATCATGAGCCGTTGGGGCGCCGCCTCCCACGGCACCACCTACGGCGGCAACCCCATCGCCTGCGCCGCCTCCCTCGCTACCCTGGAGGTCATCCGCGAGGAGGGCCTGCTGGAGAACGCGCGCGAGCAGGGCCGCCACATGCTCGATGTCCTCCACGAGCTCCAGGCCGAGTCTCCCATCGTCGGGGAGGTGCGCGGTGTCGGCCTCATGATCGCCGTCGAGTTCGTCAAGCCGGGGACCGACAAGGAGCCGCACACCGAGGCCGTGCGGCGCATCCTCGAGCGGTGCCTGGACGACGGCCTGCTGATGTATCCCTGTGGGCACTGGACCCAGACCATCCGCCTCATCCCGCCCCTCACCATCGCCCGCCCGCAGGTCGACGAGGGGCTCGACATCTTCCGCCGCGCCGTGCTGGCCGAGAGCTGATCGAAAATGCAGCGATTCGCCGTACTCCAACTTTCCGGCTGCGCCGGGTGCGAGGTCTCGCTCCTCAACGCCGGGGACTGGGTCGAAGAACACCAGCTCACCTACATGCCGCTCGTCATCTCGGCCCACGACGTCCCCGAGGTGGAGACCCTGTTGGTCAGCGGCGGCGTACGCACCGAGGACGACCTCTACAACCTCCGCCGGGCCGTTCGCCGCGCCGGTCGCGTGGTGGCCGTCGGCACCTGCGCCATCTCCGGCGGGGTGGCCAGCCTGGGCAATCGTGACGAGGTCCGAGAGATCTTCCTCGCCCACGAGGCGCGGCGCGACGTCCCCCGCCTGCTGCCGCGATGTCGGCCCATCGACGAGGTCGTGGAGGTCGACCGCTACCTCCCCGGCTGCCCTCCCACGCCGGAGCTCTTCATGGCCGTGCTATCCGACGATCCCGACTTCCAGCCCGGCCGGAACGTCTGCCAGGAGTGCGGGCGGAAGAAACTCCGCGACATGCGGCCCAAGCATCTGACCGGCTTCCAGAAGGGCGAGGTCCTGCCCGACATCTGCCTGATCAACCAGGGCTACCTCTGCGTGGGCTCGTCCGTCCGCGGCGGCTGCGGGGCCTTGTGCACCCGGCCCGGCCATCAGTGCGTCGGCTGTCGCGGCCCGTCGGACGTCTTCATCGAGAAGGAGTCCGAGGAGTGGCTGTCCAGCATCAAGAAGATCTTCCAGGCCCTGACTGACATCCCGGAGGAGGAGCTCGACCAGGCCCTTCGCTCTCCGCAGCTGGCCCTGTTCCTCTTCCAGTTCTCCGACTACGCGGCACCGGACCGGCCGCCCCGGCCGAAGGAGAAGATACTCTGACATGGCCACCCTCACATTCCCCCTGAGTCGGATTGAGGGGCATGCCCAGGTCGTCATCGAGGTCCACGGCGGGGAGATCGTGTCCGCCCATTTTGAGGCCATGGAGATCCGCGGCTTCCGCTACTTCGTCCAGGGCGTGCCTGCCGAGCAGATGCCCACCATCGTGCCGCGCATCTGCGGCGTCTGCTCCACCGCCCACCACGTGGCGTCCGTGGAGGCCCTTGAGGATGCGTACGGCGTCACCCCGCCGCCGTTGGCGCGGACCATCCGGGAGCTCCTCCTCCTCGGCCAGATCATCCAGAACCAGGCCACGTCCGTCTTCCTGTTCACCATGCCCGACCGGCTCGGCCTCTCCAGCATGTTTCTGCCGGGGGAGGAGGCTGGCCCCGCCGACGAGGACCGGGCCGTCCTGGCCACCCGGGCCCTTCGCGTGCGCAAGGCCGGCACCGACCTGATCACCCTGGCCGGCGGCCAGTTCATCCACCCCATCAAGGCCGTCGTCGGCGGCGTGACCAGCCCCGTCGATCCTGAAGCGGCCACCGATATGCGGGAGCAGCTCATCGACACCCGTCCCATCGCCTGTGAGCTCTTCGACTACTACTGGGAGAAGTCGATCGCGCTGCGGGACCGCATCGGCACGTGGGGGGACGACGCCCCGACCCACTACATCTCCGCCACCGGCGATCGCCGCCCCAACTACGACGGGATCCACCCCGAGCCGCTGATCCGCGTCCTCGATCCCGAGTGCGTCACCTGCGGGACCTTCCCAGCCCGGGCGTTTCGGGAGCATCTCACCTTCGAGGAGACCGACTACAGCTACGCCGACCAGACCAGCTATGAGGGCCAGGTGATGCGGGCGAACAGCCTGGCGCGCGTCAACATGACCGAGCAGTTCGGCACCGCCTGCGCCGACCGGTACCTGGGGCGCTTCCGCGACGCCTTCGGGCGGCCCGCCCACGCCATCCTCCTCTACGACCTGGCTCGGGGCATCGAGATCGCCTACGCCCTCGAGCGGGCCATCGAGATCCTGGAGCAGCCCCTGGACGAGGGGGAGTCCGCCGTCTCCTACATCCCCCGGGACGGGGAGGGATACGGCCTGGTGGAGGCCCCGCGCGGCCCCCTCATCCACCGCTACCAGATCCGGGACGGGCTCATCGACGAGGCCGAGTTCATCATCCCCACCGTCCACAACGCCCTGGCCATCGAGCGCGCGCTCCGCGTGGCCGCCCGACGGTACATCACCGCCGAGCGGGTCGACATGGAGCTGGAGCGGGCCGTCGGCCGCGTCGTGCGCGCCTTCGACCCCTGCATCGCCTGCGCCACCCACTGACCCGCCCGCGATCCCCTCGCCCCCC
>JAWLCP010000232.1:0-2719 GCA_041687115.1 Anaerolineae bacterium | reverse complement strand
GTGGGGCAGGGCTCGCTGCAGCTGCAGGATTTCTGCGCGCGGCTGTTGATCGAGCCGGCCGACGTGGCGTACGTGGAGGAGCCCACGTACGATCGCACGTTGACCATTCTCCGGCGGGCCAAGGCGCAGGTGGTCGGCTTCCCCCTGATGGACGACGGCGTGGATGTGGAGGCTGTGGAGGCGCGGCTGGCGAGCGGGGAGCGGCCGGTGCTCTTCTACCTCATTCCCGACTTCCAGAATCCGAGCGGCACCGTCCTTGCCGAGGAGAAGCGGCAGCGCATCGTCCGTCTGGCCAGGGCGTACGATTTCTGGATCATCGAGGACGTGCCGTACCGGCGGCTGCGATATCGTGGGGAGGACGTGCCGTCGCTCTTCGACCTGGCGCCCGACCGGGTGTTGCAGATGTCGTCCTACAGCAAGCTGATCGGCCCTGGGCTGCGCGTGGGGTACGTGGTGGCCCCGGAGCCGCTGGCAGGGCGGCTGGCGGACATGGCCGAGGATACGTACATCAATGCCAGTTATCTGAACCAGGCGATCGTGGCTGAGTTCATCCGGCGCGACTGGCTGGAGCCCCAGATCAAGGAGCTGAAGGATCTTTATGAACCGCGGCTCTACGCCACCTTGAGCGCGCTTGGGGCGCACATGTCCGATCTGGCCACCTGGCACAAGCCGGAGGGCGGGTTCTTCGTGGGGGTGACCGTGAACGGCAGCGTGGATACGGACGCATTGCTGAGCCGGGCGCGGGATCGGAATCTGCTACTGACGGATGGTCGGAGCTTCTTCGCCGAGAGGCGGAATGGGAGCAGCTTCGTGCGGTTCCCGTTCTGTGCGCTGACGGTGCAGGAGATCGAGGAGGGGGTCAGACGGCTGGCGCAGGTCGTGGGGGATCTGGTCTAGCGCGGGGGCGGGAGCGCGTGGGCGGAAGCGCCTGGTACTGACCGCGCGGTCGTCTGGTGGGGAGGGTGATACGATGAGCGAACAGACGTTCAGCATACTGGGCAAGGAATCACGGCGGAAGAACGCCGTGGCGCGGGTGACGGGGCGGGAGCGATACTCGGTGGACGTCGCGCTGCCCCGCATGCTCCACGGGCGGGTGCTGGTCAGCCCGTATGCCCACGCTCGGATCAAGCGCATCGACGTCAGCGGGGCGGAGGCCCTGGGCGCCACGGTGATCACCTTCGACGACATTCCCAAGGTGCGGTACAACGAGCGCATCATCACCACGCCGCCGTTTCTGCACAAGGACTTCACCGTGCTGGCGGACAAGGTCCGCTATCGGGGCGAGGCGGTGGCGGCGGTGGCGGCGGAGGCGGAGGCGCTGGCCGAGGAGGCGGTGCGGGCCATCCAGGTGGCGTACGAGCCGCTGCCGGTGCTGACGGATCCGGTGGAGGCGATGGCCGAAGGGGCGGAGCCGATCTACGACAGCGTGCTGTGGGGCGGCGAACCGTTCGAGATTGAGAACAACGTCGCCTGCGAGCGGGAGATCGAGGAGGGAGACGTCGACGGGGCGTTCGCGGAGGCTGACGTGATCGTGGAAGGGACGTTCACCACCCCGAAGGTCTACCACGCGCAGATGGAGCCGAAGACGGCCGTCTGCCGGCCGGAGCCGGACGGAGGGATCACGGTCTGGTGCACGACGCAGTCGATCCACAACGTGCGCATCGTGCTGGGGGAGATCTTCGGCATCCCGCTGAGCAGGGTCAACGTCAAGCGGGTGCCCATCGGGGGCACGTTCGGGTCCAGCATCCAGATGAACCCGCCGATCCCCATCGCGGCGGCGCTGGCGCTCAAGGCCGGCCGACCGGTGAAGGTGAGCATGACGCGGGAGGAGGACGCCCACGATCACGTGCGCTACGGCACGCAGATCCGCCTGAAGCTCGCTGCCAGGGACGATGGGACGCTTCTGGGGGCGGAGATGGACCTGATCGCCGACACCGGGGCGCACAACATCCAGCCCTACTCGTTCCTGGGCGTCTGCGCGGGGTGGCTGGTGTCGCTGTACAAGATCCCCGCCCTTCGCTACCGAGGGACGGCGGTGTACACGAACACGACCCCCTCGTGCGCGATGCGGGGGTTTGGCAACCCGCAGGTCACCTTCCCGGTGGAGTCGCTGATGGACGACTTGGCGGAGAGGCTGGAGATGGACCCGGTGGCGCTGCGGCTGAAGAACTACGTGGGCCTGGGGGACACGTTCTGGGGCCAGGGGCCGCTGGTGCGCTCGATCGTGCGGAGCGACGGGGTGCCGGAGCTGCTGCGGCGGGGGGCGGAGGCGATCGGCTGGGAGGACCGACAGCCCTCCCCCGAGCCCTCCCTGGCAGGGGGGGGAGACCGATACCGTCGCGGGATCGGGATGGCGCGCGGGTTTCACACCTCGAGCGCGGGGGCCCCGCAGCCGGGGGACGTGATCGACTTCTCGGGCGCGATGGTGAAGGTCAACACGGATGGCTCGGTGGACGTGATCACGGCGCTCATGGACCACGGCGGTGGGACGCTGGAGGCACTGGCGAAGCTGGTGGCCGAGGCGCTGTGCGTGCCGCTGGACAAGGTCGATCTGGCGCCGGCCGAGACATGCTCGACGGTGTACGACGTCTGCACCCACGCGACGCGCGGTGTCTACGCCGGTGGTGGCGCGGCGGTGAAGGCGGCGGAGACGGTGCGAAGGGAGGTCATCGAGACAGCGGCGCAGTTCATGGAGGTGATGCCCGATGCGCTGGCGCTG
>JAWLCP010000231.1:0-2749 GCA_041687115.1 Anaerolineae bacterium | reverse complement strand
CAAGGACAGACGGTAAGACTTGACTTCACGGAGGTGAGGTTGGCTTCCCCTTCTTTTGTAGATGAACTTGTAGGCAAGCTCTTCCTACAACGAGCTGAGGCTGAGCTCAAACAGAAACTGAAGATCACGGGGGCTCCACCGGAGATCAGAGCGCTGGTTCGCAGGATGATATCGGAGCGTCTAAAGCAGAAGGAGGCGGAAGCGATGAGACCGAAGAGCGACGGGCAGAACAACCTAGGCACCTCGCGCCTCCTGCCCAAGGTAGGCAATCTGCTGTCCCCGGGATACAATCTGGGCGGAAAGCTGTACGTCTCACACATATCCTTTCCGCCGTCCATCACCCGTGCGGATTCGCTAAAGGCAGAGATCAGCCGTCCGATGCCGCTCCCCCCGAGAGAGAAGGACGCTCACAAGGGGGGACTGCGGCAAGACGCTGTTCATCGCGGGTGCAGGGCCACCGTCCTCCCCTTCCCAGGACCAGCCCGCGTGCACTGCGCTCTGAGTTCACACCCATCGCACACTTCAACGGGGAACTGAAACGCCCTCGCAGGCTGCTTCTGGCCGTCCTGATCTCGATACCGCCCACGGCTCACCAGCTTCTCCGTCACCTGCCCAGCCGGGCACCTGCACGTCATCTCACGCAACCCTTAGTCTAGCACAAGCTTCGCGAAAAGCGTACTTTTCGGCCACGCTTCCAGGGCAGCACCCAGCGGAGGGATTGGGACAGAAGGCGAGCTCCAGGCGCGCAGACGCCAAGCCCAGCCGCTGCCATTCCCTCTGCGGATTCTCATCGTAGTGCTCCGCCACAACACTGCGCGTCGTGTCCATCGTCGCGCATCTGCTCGATGCTGCAGAGCCACTAGCCAACTGTGGGCTGGGCGCCAACGCGCGGGGCCCTACCTCAGGATCAGCGGGAGGTAAACTGCATGCGTGAAAGCGATCCCCCCTCCATCCACAGCGTGGAAGCCTCCGCTGAGCGCGTACCCATCGCTCACCACCGTACCGGCGTCCGGCTGGCCGATCGTCCCCAGGAGCGTGTACTGTCCACCGTCGGTCGAGAGCCCCCCACCTCCGTCAATGGTGAACCAGCCCACGGCCAGCTCGCTCTCTTGAGCCGAGACGAGGGAGACGATGAGGAGCACAGCGAGGCACGCGATGAGCATGCCCCACCGCCTCACGATCCACCTCCCAGCCGCCGCCCGACGACTAACAGTGCACCGACCACCATGCCTCCCAGCCAGAGCCGGCTGATCCCGTCGAGCCAGCCGGCCGGCCCCCCCTTGCCGCCCTTGGTGTCCTCCAGGGCCGCCAGCCGCGCCTCGAGGTCCGCAATCTGCTCGCCCTGAGCGTCCAGCTCTTGCTGCTGCTCCTGGATCGCCTTGACCAGGACGGGCACGAGCTCGCCGTAGTTGAGGCTCAGCATTCCGCCTTCACCCTCGTCGCCGCTGACGAGTTCAGGCAGCACCTCGCGCACCTCTTGGGCGATGAGGCCGTAGTGAAGCCCGTCATCCTGGCGGTCCTTCCAGGTGAAGGCCACCGGCCGCAGCGCCGTCACCTCCGCCACGCCATAGGGCAGGGCGCTGATGTTCTCCTTGTGGCGGGCATCTGAGGTCGTAAGGTAGCCCTCCTCTGAGTAGACTCTGAGCCAGGGAAGTCCTGCCTCGCCAAGCGTATAGGCAGCAGGGTAACTTGGTAATACGTCTCCCCGAGGAGTAATCATGAACCGGGGAACCATCTCAGAATCGTCCGCCCCCTGTGTCCAGAACTGGATCCTGGTTGTGTGGGTCATGGGATCGGCGGCGTCAAACTCGATACGCGCTGTGGGCGTGAGCAGGTCGGTGTGGTCAAAGTGGGCAAAGTCGATGAAGGCATCCTCGTCGCTGCCGGTGTTGCGGCTGCGGAGGACGAGGTGGTTGTGCTCGTTGACCCGGAAACGCGCCTCGCCATCTACGTCCAGTTGGTGCGTGGGATGGCGCACGACGACCTCTTCGGACTCGCCCGGGCCAATACTCCTGGTGATCACCGTGGCTGCGGGGCCGATGCCCAATCTGCCACCGATGTAGCTATCTCCCTCACCCTCGATCGTGAGCGCGCCCTGGATGAGCGCGCCGCCTGGCCCGACGTTGAGCCCGCCCAAGACGCCGAGGTCACCCTCGATGGCGGCATAGTCGTCGACCTCCAGACGCCCAACCTGCAGCTCGCCGGTCCGGACGGCAGCCGCCTCCAACCCATCGATCTCGAACACGGTCACCGAGTCGTGCGCCTCATTGGCTACATAGACGCGCGTGCCGCTGCCGGTTACGGCGACGGGCTTGGGCGGGACGGGCCCCCAAGCGCTCATGTCGATCACGTTGAGCACGGCAATGCCCGCCGGATCCGAGAGGTCCAGGACCGCGAGGCCGCAGTGCTCGCTGGTGCCGTCGTCGCCTGCATAGGCCACATAGGCCCGGTCGCCGGATAGGTGGAGCGCGCGGGGGTGGGTCAGGCCCGTCGAGACCTGCGCCACGGGGGCGATCTGTGCCGGGTTCGAGATGTCAAAGACGTCGAGGGTGTTCGTGCCCTCGGCGACCACGTAGGCATAGATGCCGCTGACCTGCACCCGCACCGGCGCGCTCAGGGCCGCCTCGGTATAGCCCACCGCAGCAGGGTGGCGCGGGTCCGACACGTCGAAGACGACGAGCCGGTTGTTGTCCCGGCTGGTGACGTAGGCATAGTTGTCGACCACGAAGACGTCACTGGTCCCCTGGAG
>JAWLCP010000230.1:0-2852 GCA_041687115.1 Anaerolineae bacterium | reverse complement strand
GTCGAACTGGTCCAGATCCCCGCCGCAGGCCAGGATCTCCGGGGCGATGGTGTAGCCGGAGGTGTGATCGGCGCCCATGGTGGAGATGGCGTAGGTCATGCCGATGCCCTTGATGGCGCGGGGCTCGTAGGCGGGCATACCCTGGCCCTTGACCGTGGGTGAGCGGGGATTGCCGAAGGCGTTGGCCGTGAACGCCGTGCCCTGGCCCAGGATGTGGCCCAGGTGCGTCCCCTGGCGAATGTCCTCGTCCAGCCACCTGATGGCCGCTTCGCTGTCGCCGAACTCGGCCAGCCCGGAGTCCATCGCCACGGCGATGGTATCGCCGGCCTCAATGGTGTCCAGGCCGAGGTCGTTGCACAGCCACGTCAGCTTGGCGACGGCGTCCAGGTCGTCGATGCCGCAGTTAGCCCCCACGGCCCAGGTTGTCTCGTACTCGATGCAGGACACCATCTCGGCGCCGTCCTCGTCGTGCCAGGTGTTTGAGCATTGGATCACGCAGCCGGGGTGGCAGGCGTGATTGTAGAGCTCCTCGCCCAATCGTTCCTTGTTCCCCTCGAAGATGGCCTCGCCGGAGGTGGCGGCGGCGCCCTCGAAGCGTCCCTCGCGGAAGTTGCGCGTGGGGTAGGCGCCGGCCTCGTTGACGATATTGACGAGTATGGCGGTGCCGTACGTGTTCAGGCCGCCCTTCGGCTTGGTGATGTCGTGGGTGCGCAGCGCGTCCAGCAGTTTCTTGCGGCCCTGATCAAAGAGGGCCTTGTCCGCAATGGATACGCCGGGCGCGTCAGTGTCGTCGACGATGATGAACTTGAGACCCTTGCTCGCCATTACCGCGCCCAATCCCCCGCGCCCGGAGTAGCGGCTGGGACGGTTCTCCCGGTCGTTGAAGCAGATGCCGGAATTGGCGTACTTCCGCTCACCGGCGATGCCGATGGTGGCCATTCCGACCCGGTCGCCGAAGCGCTCGAAGACCGACGGGGCCATCTCGTAGAGGCTGCGGTTTGTGTACTCCCCGGCGTCGAAGAACTCGGGGCCGTCCTTGGTGATGTGCAGCCCCCACCAGCCCTTCTCCTCCGGCCGGCCCTCGACGACGATGGCCTTGATGCCCAGCCTGGCGAGCTGCTGCGACCAGCCAGTGCCGGCGTTCGACTCCTTGATGGTGCCGGTGAGGGGGGCCTTGGCGCCGACGGAGATACGGCCCGAGGTCGGGGCCACGGTGCCGGTCACGAGGCCCGGGGCGAAGACGAGCTTGTTGTTGGGCCCCAGGGGGTGACAGGTGGGGTCCACCTCGTCGTAGATCATCGTGGATGTGAGGCCGCGACCCGCGAGGTGTTGGTACTTCTCCGGTACATCCTCGTAGGTGGCGGTGCGATCCGTCATGTTTACGCGCAGGATCTTCGCCATCTTGGGTACCTCCCTCCTTCTGTAGGTCATGCCGAAAACAAAAAAGGAGGCCGCTCGGACTTGACGTGAACGCCAGGTCCGGGTCTGCCTCCTTTGCAAGCACGGCGGGCGCGGGGATCGCTCCCCACACCGTATCGCTCATCCGTCCTGGGGAGGAACGGGATGAGTCGGAAGGCTATGGCATTGGTAACGGAACGGTCTCGTATGGAGCCGTGATGGTGTGAGTGGTTGTGTTATACCCTATTTCAGGGAGCTGTCAAGCACAGCCCCTGGCTGTCTACTCGTCGTTCGGCTCTGTATAGGCGTGGTGAATTCCCCGGTCCTCGCGTCTGCGGAACGTGTCCTGAAGCTTGTCCTCCATGCGGGCCCCGAAGCGGTACTGGAATGGCCACATGCTGCGGCGATGCGAGATGCCCACCCGGTCGCCGTCGTGAAGCTCCACATCGCGGTCGGCGTCCACGCCCGGCAGCGCCGCCAGCTTCCCGTTGATGAACGTGATACCCTTCTCCTCGGGTGGGAGCTTCAGGTGTTCGAGCAGATCCTGGATCGTGCTCCCTCGATTCAGTTCCAGGTGGAGCTCGGCGTGGCTGGGCGTCACCGTGCGATCCCGAATGATTGCCTCGTCTGCCTCGTTGCCGTACCGCGAGATGGGCCCGTACAGCCATACCTCGATCGTCATGCCATCACTCACCGTGCGCTCCTTTGGTTGCCCCTTCTCCTCACCGCTTCACGATCCTGACCACTGTCACGCCCTCACCGCCCTCCCGGTAGTCAGCTTCCTCGTAGTCGCTGACCAGCGGGTGGTCGGCCACGAAATCGCGCACCGCCCTGCGCAGCGTGCCGGTTCCCTTGCCATGGATGATCCGCGCTTCGGGTAGGCCGGCGCGCATGGCCTGATCCAGGTACTGATCCAGCTGACTTAGTGACTCATCCACCGTGCAGCCCCGTAGGTCGATGGTCGTGCCGGGTGACGCAGGCGTCGCTGTGCTGACCCGGATGCCTTCACCCACGGGCTCCGGCGTCTCGGCCTCGCGCAGCTCCAGCGCCGATAGGCTCACCTGGGTACGGGCCCTCCCAACCTGAACCTCCGCCTCGCCATCGTCGATTCTGAGGACCTCGCCTTTCGAGTTCAGCTGCCGTACCCAGACTGTGTCGCCGGGGCGAATTGGCCGGTCGATTGTCTCCTCGGAGGGACTGTCCACCGGCGGGGGGGCAGGCGACTCGATGGGCTTCGGCGCTGGCATCTTCGCCTTCAGCGACGGAAGCTCCTCCTCGACGGCCCGGACGGCGTCCACGGGCGCCGCCGCGGCTCTGAGGCGGCTTCGCAGCTGGCGAATCTCGCCCTGGACCGCCTCCAGCGCCTCCTCAGCATCCTTGCGAGCCCGGTGCAGAATCTCCTGTCGCTCCTCTTCGATGGCGGCCAGCCGCTCACGGAGCTCCCTCGCCACCTG
>JAWLCP010000229.1:0-2862 GCA_041687115.1 Anaerolineae bacterium | reverse complement strand
GGAAAGACGGCGGAGTTGACAGGCCAAAGCACCCTCTCTTATTGCCTGTGGCTCATTCTCCCACTGCTGGCTGCCCTGCTGCTTTCCGCCTGGTTCTGGCTGCCCGCCCTGGGTGAGACGGAGAGCGTACAACTGGATGCTCAGGTCACCGGCTATTTCTTCTACGGAAACCACTTCCGCGGGAGCGATATCGTGCAGTGGAGACCGGTGTTCAACTACGCCACAGGGCGCACCTCGGGCTCACCATTCGCCACGGGCCTGGTGCAGGCCATGCTGGCGTTGGCGGGGGTGGTGGTCGTGGGTGTCAGCGCCGTTTCGGGCACCCGCCGCCATTGGAGGCGGCAATCGCGATCCAGCGTTGAGCCACGCTCGCACCCCGTCGGGCCGGCCCGGTGGACCCTGGGCTTCGGAGCATTGGGCCTGTGCGTAAGCACCTGGCTGATCACGCCGCTCTCGCGCCCGCTGTGGGACAACCTGCCGCTGTTGGCGATGATCCAGTTCCCGTGGCGCTTCCTCTCCGTGCAGGCGGTATTCACGGCGCTTCTAACGGGCGCCGTCATAGGCCCGCTTGGACATCGATCGGGCTTCGCTCTATCCTGGGCATGCGCGGCGCTCCTGGGAGGCTTGCTGACTGTAGCGGCGCTGGCCGGGCTTCGACCGGAGTCCCTTCCCATCGGAGCCGACGAGGTCACCGCGGAGCGGCTGCAGCTCTACGAGCTCTTCACCGGCAACATCGGTTCGACGATCCGCCACGAGTACCTTCCCCGCTGGGTGCAGCCGCGACCATATACGGGCCCGGCCCTATTCAAACCGGACGCTCCGGCTCGCGCCTTCCCTATCGAGGGGACGGTCTCGCGAGCGCAGAGGCTGGAACGACGACCGACACTGCGCGTGTGGGAGGTGGAGGCCAGGGACGGAGCCGCAACGGTGGCGTTCCCCCTCTATTACTGGCCCGGCTGGGAGGCTGCGGTGGACGGCTCGCCTGTGTCCATTGAACCAGTGCATGGTTCCGGATATGTCAGCGTGGACGTCCCACCAGGTGCCCACATCGTGGAAATCCGGCTGGGTCGGACCCGACTGCGGCTGTGGTGCGAGATCGCATCGCTGACCACCGCCGGGGCGATGCTCGGCGTGTGGATGCTTCGACGGTGGCGGCGAGCAGCCCGGCGAGAAGGGAGAGAAGATGACGAGACGGAAGAGAGAACCGCATCCAGGCTTGGCAGCAGGCGTTTCGCCCTCGCCTATGCCCCCTACTTCCTGGCTCTTGTCTTGCTACTGGCCTTTCACCCTCGTGTAGACACCACCAGCAGCCGTGACCTGACGATGGACTTCGAGCGGACGCCGTACCTTCATCACAACCCAGATGGGGTCACGTTCGACACATGGCGGATGAGCGGCTATGACTACGACGAGGAGAGAATTGCACCAGGGGACGCCCTGAAGGTAACATTCGGCTGGGAGACGACGGGCGATGGGCCTGCCTCGGCCGAGCTGCGTCTGATCTCGCCGGCATCCGTACGGAACGACATGGTCGCACCGGTGGCCCAGACTACCTGGACGTTCGGGCAAGCAGGGCATGCCGAGACCGGAGGGCGGACAACCGCAACCCTGTCTGTACCCGGCGATGCGGCGCCCGGCATCTACCTTCCCCAGATCGTGGGTGAACCGCCGATCACCCTCCGGCCGGTCTGGATACACAACGGGGACACGGCTGCCGGCGAACCACTGCTCGCGTCCTTCGCCGAGGGAGCAGCGAGGCTGCACGGCGTGCGGGTCACGCAACGCGAACCCGATCGTCTAGGCGTACAACTGGATTGGTCCGCTGCCAAGCCCGTGGGCGCCAACTACGGTGTGAGCCTTAGCCTGACGGATACGGCTGGCAACGAGTGGCTGCACCACGGGGGCGAGCCAGGCTACGACACGCAGCCGGGCCACGGCTTCCTGCCCACCAGCCTGTGGCCGGTTGATCGTGTCATCCGCGACCGTCACGCAGTGACAATGACGCCCGGAGCACCGCCAAGCGACAGCTATTCCCTGACCATCGATCTCTACCATGTGGCAACCTGGGAGAGCGTCGGCACGCATAAAACGGTGGTCTCCCTGACCCAGGCGGTCACCCAGCCAGATGCGCCCATCGTGGCTCGCCTGGGCGACGAGCTCGCCCTGAGCCACCTGGAGATACCGCGGAGCGTGTGGCAGGGAGACACGGTGGAGGTGACTGCCTACTGGGTGGCGGTCGAAACGCCATCTCAAGACTACATCGCTGATTGGCGGTTGACGAGCCCCGTGGGAAGCATCACACGTACACACCCCCTGGCCCCTGGCTCGTCGCCCGTCGACTGGCCCGCCGGCGCATGGATTGCTGGGCGAATGCAGTTGGGCATCCCGCCATCCGCCCCCGGTGGTGACTACAGGGTTTCTCTTACGCTACGAGACCCGGTGAGCGGCACGTCGATCGGGTCCTACACCCACCCCACCCCCGTCGAGATCCAAGAACGGGAACGGACGTGGGAGCTGCCGCCGATGGATCGGAGGATTGCGGCCAGGTTCGGAGATATGATCGAGCTGGCGGGGTACGATCTACGGCAAGCAAGGGATCGCCTACACCTCACGCTCCACTGGCAGGCGCTCACCACCCCGGATAGGCATTACGTGTTCTTCGTTCACCTGGCGGATCCACAGAGCGGGCAGCCGGTCACGCAGGTGGATGGGATGCCAAAGGGGTTCACCTATCCCACCGGGATTTGGGTCCCTGGCGAGGTGGTCTCCGACGAGGTGACACTCTCACTGAAGGACGTGCCGGCGGGGCGCTACGACCTGGTCGTGGGTTGGTACGATCCACAGACGCGGTTGCGGCTGCAG
>JAWLCP010000228.1:0-2869 GCA_041687115.1 Anaerolineae bacterium | reverse complement strand
CGGCCTCCACCAGTTCGGCACCGGCGCCGGGCTGGAGAGCTCGGTCGAGGTCGGCAACCTCCCCATCCGCAACTTCCGCGATGGGGAGTTCCCCGGCGCCGGCAAGATCAGCGCAGAGAACTACCTGGAGGAGATCGGCGCGGGCATGGACGCCTGCTGGGCCTGCGCCGTCCGCTGCAAGAAGGTCGTCGAAGCCCACGATCCCTACCCGCTCGACTCCGCCTACGGCGGGCCCGAGTACGAGTCCGTCGCCGCCCTCGGATCCTGCTGCGGTGTAGACGATATCGTGACCGTAGCCAGGGCCACCGAGCTCTGCAACGCCAACTCGCTGGATACCATCAGCACCGGCGTCATGATCGCCTTCGCCATGGAGTGCTTCGAGAACGGGCTGCTCACCACCGACGATACCGACGGCCTGGAGCTCCGCTTCGGCAGCGGCGACGCCGTGGTGGAGATGGTGAGGAGGATCGCCCACCGGGAGGGGCTCGGCGACCTCCTCGCCGACGGACACGCGGCAGCGGTGGACGCCCTGGGAGAGGAAGCGGCTCGGTTCGCCCTGGAGAGCAAGAACCAGCCCTATCCCATGCACGAGCCGCGCTACAAGCGCGGCCTCGCCATCGGCTACGCCGTCTCCCCCACCGGCGCCGACCACGTCCACAGCTTCCACGACATCGGGGTCAGCGAGCCGGATGAGGCGGGGTTCGTGCGCAAGGAGCAGCTCAGGGCGCTCGGCGTCCTCGAGCCCATGACCATGGAGAGCCTCGGCCCCGACAAGGTGCGCGCCTCACTCCGAGACGCCACCCTCACCCTGGCCGAGAATTGTCTGCTGATGTGTATCTTCCCCGGCTGGCACGTCACCGACCTGGCGCGCATGGTGGAAGCGGCCACCGGCTGGTCCTTCTCCACCTACGAGCTCATCAAGGTCGGGGAGCGCGCAGCCACCCTGGCCCGCATCTACAACCTGCGCGAGGGCTTCACCGACGACGATGATCGCTTGGCCCAGCGCAGCCACGGGCCCACCCGCGACGGTGCCCTGGTCGACGGCGGCATCGACCCACAGGAGCTGCAGGACGCCCTCCAGACCTACTACGCCATGCTCGGCTGGGACCCCCAGACCGGCATCCCCACCCTCGCCAAGCTCCACGACCTGGACATCGCCTGGGCCGCCGCCCACCTCCCTCCCTCGGGGGCAGAGCCTACCTGAAGGAGAACAAGTCCCTCTCCTGCCTGAGAGAGGCGCCGCACATCCCTCTCCCCCCAGGGGGAGAGGCCAAGCCCAACGGAGTTGGGCCGTGAGGGGGCCTGTGGTGTCCCTGCATCACACTCCCGGTGCTGCGAACCTACTTGTTCCGCACCACCAGCGGCAAGTAGACGAAGGTCAAGCCGCGGGAATCCTCGTAAGCACCGATATCGTAGAGGCTGGCAAAGGGACGCACGATTTCGTCCATCTCCACCGGCATCCCGTCGGCGCAGGCGTCGATGGCCGGCGAGTTCCCCTGCAGGCGGTAGTCCTCCCCCGCGCCGGGGGCCACAAACCGGGGGTCTACGCCCAGGCCGGCCCTGCCGCTATCATCAATGCTGCACGCGGCGACAACCGGCTCCGCAGAAAAGCCGGGAAAGCCATCGTTGCCCCAGGCGACGGTGTCGAAGACGGCGCTGGCCACGCCACAGAAGCCCGCTCCCCCCGCCCCCGCTACCCCAGCTGCGTCGCCTCGGCAAACCTCCGCTTGAACGCCGGCGTCGTGGAGAGCTCCAGGTACCCCGTCCGCTCCGCGAGCTCTCGAGCCTCGTCGCGCTTCTGTCTGGAGATCAAGGCCAGCTTCGCGCCCATCCCGGCCGCGTTCCCCACCTGGCGGAACCGTTCGAGTGGCAGATCTGGGAGCATCCCGATGGCGATCGCGCTGCTCACGTCGATGTAGGATCCGAACGCGCCGGCGATGATCACCTCGTCAATCGCCTCCTCGGGCAGCCCCTCTGCCTCCAGCAGCAGCTGAATCCCCGCCCGCATGGCCCCCTTCGCCAGCTGTAGCTCCCGCACGTCCTTCTGTGTGATCGTGATCGCTCCGCCCGCCCCCGACGCCTCCTTGCCCACCAGTACGAACTCCCGCTCGCCGTTCGACGTGCGCACGCCCGGCCCCTCCTTCATCCGTCCGCCAGCGTCCACGACGCCCACACGGCGCACCTCGGCCAGCGCGTCCAGAATCCCGGAGCCACAGAGACCCACCGGCGGGGCGTCGCCGATGGTCTTGTGGCGCACCCGGTAGCCGCCCTTGTCCTCGCTCAGCCGCAGGTACTCGATCGCGCCCTCGGCCGCCCGCATCCCGTGCCTGATGTGGGCCCCCTCGAACGCCGGGCCGGACGCGCAAGATGTGCTCCTGAGCCGGCCGTCGCGGGCCAGGCAGACCTCCGTGTTCGTGCCGATGTCGAGCGCCAGCACCACCCCCTCGGCTCGCGCCACCTCCGTCGCCAGCAGCATCGCCACGTGGTCCGCGCCCACGTACCCGGCCACGTTCGGCAGCAGGTGGACGCTCGCCCCGTGCGCCAGCCGCAGCCCTGCGTCGCGGGCCTTCACGTCGAGGGCACCCCGGACGGCGGGCACGTAGGGCGCCCGCGCCAGCTGGCGCACAGGCAGCCCCAGGAAGAGGTGATGCATCGCCGTGTTCCCCACCACCACGGCGTCACCGATTTGCCCCCGCGTGGTCCCCGCCTCCTCGCAGAGCGCGCTTGCCAGCTCGTTCAGCGCGTCGACGACGACCTCCCGCATGCGCGCCGCCTCCTCCGACGACCGCTGCGCGCGCGTGACGCGGGAGACCACGTCCTCGCCGTAGGCAATCTGGGGGTTCATCACCCCCGCCGCGGTGAGCGTCTC
>JAWLCP010000227.1:0-2898 GCA_041687115.1 Anaerolineae bacterium | reverse complement strand
GACGGGCTGATATGGATATTGCCCTCCTCCAGCGCGTAGTCCAGCTGGCTCTCCACCGCCCCTGTCTTGGAGATCTTCTTGGAGGTCAGGCGCTCGGGCTCCAACATGTTGTAGAAGTCCATGTTCCCGCCGAAGTTGAGCTGATACGTCCGATCCAGCCTCACCCCGCGATCTCGGAGCAGGCGGGTCAGAATGCGGTGGACGATGGTGGCCCCGACCTGGCTCTTGATGTCATCTCCAATCACAGGCAAGCCTCGCTCCTCGAAGCGTCCCTGCCAGTACTCCTCGCGGGCGATGAAGACGGGCACGCAGTTTACGAAGCCACATCCGGCATCGAGTATCTGCTCGACGTACCACTTGGTGGCCATCTCGCTCCCCACCGGGAGGAAGCTCACCACCACGTCGGTCTTCGTCTCCTTGAGAATGCGCACGATGTCGTCCGTGGGCCCCGACGCCTTGGTGATCACCTTGCGCAGATACGTGCCCAGGCCGTCGTGGGTCATGCCCCGTCCCACGGGCACGTCGAGCCGCGGGACGTCGGCGAACTTGACGGTGTTGTTCGGCTCCTGCCAGATCGCCTCCGACAGATCGAGACCGACCTTGTTCCGGTCAACGTCGAAGGCTGCGGTGAACTCTATGTCGCGCACGTGGTAGCCGCCCAGATTCACGTGCATCAACCCAGGTACGAAGGCATCGTCCGGGGCATCTTTGTAGAACTCCACGCCCTGCACGAGCGCCGAGGCGCAGTTTCCCACTCCGACGATGGCCACACGGACCTTGTCATGCTCCGCCATTGCTTTGATACCTCCTATGCAGACCTTGAAGCGAAAGAGAGACCTGGTAGGGTATGGTATCCGAGATGCATCCTCATGTCAACCGCCGGGCCAGGCTGTCCCGAAAGCCGGTCTCCGTTTGCGTTGCTGAAGTCATGCCTTTACGGTATAATCGGACCCGTCGAGCTCAGGATACGCAGCATTGTCAGAGAATGATGACCAAAGGACTTGCCAGATCGATCCGGGATAGCCTCACGCGCACGCGTAACACGGTGTTCAGCCGTGTGGCGGGACTGCTGGGCGCCAGCGAGGTCACCGACGAGACCTGGGAGAGACTGGAGGAGCTGCTCATCCGCGCGGACGTCGGCGTGGAGACGACCGGATATCTCGTCGACAGGCTCCGCCAGCGCGCCCGCAACGAGGCGATTCTGCAAGCGAACGAGCTCCAGGGAGCACTGCAGGAGGAGCTGCGAGCGCTGATTCCCGACGCGCCGCCGCTCAACCTGGACGGGCACGCGCCGGACGTGGTGCTCGTGGTAGGCGTGAACGGATCGGGAAAGACAACCAGCATCGCCAAGATGGCCCATCGATGGCAGCGCACGAACCGGCGGGTGCTATTGGCCGCGGCGGACACGTATCGGGCGGCCGCGGGCGAGCAGCTGGACATCTGGGCCAGACGGGCAGGCGTGGACATCGTCAAGGGCCCCCCGGGTGGTGATCCCGGCGCCGTCGTGTTCGACGCGCTGCAGGCTGCCCGCTCCCGGGACAAGGATCTGATCATCGTCGATACGGCCGGCCGACTTCACACCCAGTACAACCTGATGTCCGAGCTGCAGAAAGTCCGAAGGGTAGCAGCGAGCAGGGTCGATGGCGCTCCGCACGAGACGCTACTCGTGCTCGACGCCACGACGGGGCAGAACGCGCTTTCGCAGGCCCGGCATTTTCAGGAGGCGGTGGAGGTAACCGGCATCGTGCTCGCCAAGCTCGACAGCACGGCCAAAGGCGGTATGGTGTTTGCCATCGCGCGGGAGTTGGGACTGCCCGTCCGCTTCGTGGGCACCGGAGAGACACTGGACGATCTGGCACCGTTCGACCCGGACGCATTTGTCGAAGGGCTCTTCGAATAGGGTGAGGGGCATAGATGGAAGAACTGCAAGCACGACTTAGTACGTTAGAGACCAGACTGGAGAGCATCCGGGGGCATCTTTGACCTGGAGGCCAAGGAACAGGAGATAGCGAAGCTGGAGAAGGAGGCCAGCGCTCCGGATTTCTGGGACGTCCCCGAGAACGCGCAGAAGGTGATGCAGCGGCTGGCTAACCTGAAGGAGGAGGTGGCCCGCTGGGACTCCGTATCGCAGCGGGTTCAGGATACGCTGGAGCTTGCCTCACTGGGCGACGAGAGCCTGAGCGATGAGCTGGCGGCGGAGACAGAGACGCTGGAGCGTGAGATGGAACGGCTGGAGTTCCTGCTGCTGTTCTCCAACCCGCGCGATCGGGAGGACGCCATTCTCTCGCTGCACGCCGGCGCCGGGGGTACGGACGCGCAGGATTGGACGGAGATGATGCTCCGCATGTACCTGCGCTGGGCGGAGAGCAATGGCTACAAGACGGAGGTGGTCGACCGGCTCTACGGCGACGAGGCGGGGATCAAGCGCGCCACGGTCACCGTCGCCGGCCCCTATGCGTATGGGAATCTCCGGTCGGAGCGGGGCGTCCACCGACTGGTGCGCCTTTCGCCCTTCGACGCCGCCCACCGCCGTCATACGTCCTTCACACTGGTGGAGGTATGGCCCGACATCGCCGAGGAGATCTCGGTCACCATCGACCCAGATGATGTGGAGATTGACACGTTCCGCGCCTCGTCGGCGGGCGGACAGCACATGCAGAAGAACGAGACGGCGGTGCGCATCACGCACGCGCCGACGGGCATCACGGTCTCCTGTCAGAACGAGCGCTCGCAAGCGCAGAACAAGGAGACCGCCCTGCGCGTCCTCAGAGCTCAGCTCGTCCAGCTTGAGGAGGAGAAGCAGCAGGAGGAGATCGACAGGCTGAAGGGGGAGCACGTGGAGGCCCGCTGGGGAAACCAGATTCGGTCCTACGTCCTCCAGCCCTATCACATGGTCAA
>JAWLCP010000226.1:0-2906 GCA_041687115.1 Anaerolineae bacterium | reverse complement strand
ACCTTGTTGCGCGTCGACTTCGACACGTGCCAGACGTAGTTCTGGAGGCCGACGTCCTCGATCAGATGCCAGATTGAGGCAGGAGTGAGCCCGGCCCGGAAGAGACCGGTCTTGAGACGGGTCCAGGCCCCCCGCTTCAACCTCAACAGACCGCGATCCAAGAGGAAGAGGTTGACGTTGACCGTATAGTGCAGGGGGCCAAAGCCGTGGTCGGACATGGCGATGACGGTGGCGTCATCGTCGAGACGATCGAGCATCTCACCGATGGTGTGATCGATGCGCGCATAGACGCGCTTGAACCCCGGCGCCATCTGCGCAGCCTGATCGGCATCGTAGCGGGGATGGGCGGGATCGATGAACCGCCACAGCGCGTGTTGGAGGACATCGGTGGCCTGGAAATGGAACATCAGGAAGTCGTGGGGATGATCCTCCATCAGCTGGAGCGCGTACTCCCCCCGGCGCTCAACCAGATCCAGCAGATCGGCGATGAACGCCTCCCCGTTCCCTTCCTTGTACTGGACCCCAGGGGCGATGCGGTAGGGCTTCAGTCGATCTGCGTATCGATCGAGGAGGTCAGCGGGATAGGTGAAGGTGCCCTCCATGGGGGACAGCATCCCGGAGACGATGAATCCATTCACCGGTCTGGGGGGATAGGTGACGGGGACGTTCATCACGCCCACGCTGCGACCGGCTTCAGAAAGCATCTCCCAGAGCGTGGGCGCGCGCAGCGACGAGGCGTTGATCAACTCGAACTTCCCACCCATGGGACGAATGAAATCGAAGACACCGTGTTTGCCGGGATTCTTCCCGGTGGCGAAGGTGGGCCAGGCCGGGGACGTCACCGGGGGCAGCGTCGATTCCAGCGGGCCGTGCGCCCCTTCGGCCATCAGGCGAGCCAGGTTGGGAAGGTCGCCCGCCCGGGCCCAGGGGCGGATCAGATCGAAGGTGGCACCGTCGATGCCGATCACGAGGACGCGGCTCATCGCCCCTCCTGCTCCGACCTGAGCACGCGGCGGACGACGTAGATGGGCTTGTCCTGGGCCTCGTGATAGGTGCGGGTGAGGATCTCGCCGAGAAGCCCCATCATGACGAACTGGACGCCGAGCACGATGAGCAGGACAGAGAACATCGTCCACGGGCTGGTACCGATGCGGAAGTTGCGGAACGCCTCCGCACCGTAGAGTATCCCGCGGAGCGCCTTGGCCCCAACCAGGTAGAGGCCGATGAGCCCACCAACCCCCCCGCTGAGAAGACCGACCAGGCCGAAGAGCTGCATGGGACGTTTGGAGTAGCCAAGGAGGAAGGAGACGGTCAGGAGATCCAGCAGCACGCGGGGCGTGCGGGCCAGCGCACCGTACTTGGATTCCCCCGCCTTCCGGGGGCGGTCATTGACCGGAACCTCGGCGACGCGCACCCCGATCAGGCTAGCCATCTCCGGGATGAAGCGGTGGAGCTCACCGTAGAGGTTCATCTGCCGGACGAGATCGCACCGGAGGACCTTCAGCGAGCAGCCGCGATCGTGAAGATGGATATCGCTGGCGTTGGCGATGAGCCAGTTGGCGACCATGGAGGGGAACTTACGGGTGAGGAAGGGCTCCTTGCGATCCTTCCGCCAACCGTTGACCAGATCGTAGTCGCCCTGCTCCATGACCTCCAGGAGGCGAGGGATGTCGGCGGGATCGTTCTGGCCGTCGGCGTCCATGGTGACGATCAGGTCACCCCGCGCGTGGTCGAAGCCGGCGACGAAGGCCGCGGTCTGACCGAAGTTGCGGCGGAACTCGACGATGTGGAGCCCGGGCACGTCGGTCTGCAGACGACGAAGAACGGCGACGCTATCGTCGGAGCTGCCGTCGTCAACCGCGATGATCTCGTGAGGGCGCCCGAGCTGCCGCAGCACCCCGGAGAGCTCCGGGATGAGCCTGGGCAAGGAGTCCGCCTCGTTGTAGACGGGCAGCACGACGGAGAGGTCGACTGGTGATGTTGGCTCATCCATGGTTGGTATCTCTCGGCTGGAGGGAAGGCCGCCTTCCTGGTCGGGCTGTGGCGTCCATTATAGCATAGGGCACCGGCGGGTCAACGCCCCTTCGGGCCGAGGAAGAGCTCCTCCAGCATTCCTCGATCCACACGGGACGTGAGATCGTGACTCAGGGGGGCGACGGAGACGACGCGATCGACGGCGAGGGCGTAGATGTCGGAATCGGGCTCGGTCCGCTCCGGATGGGGGAGCGGTTCGTAGTCGATTCGGACGGCGTCCCCCAGGCTGCCGCGCTCGGGAGGGACGGCGGTGAAGTAGGTGTGCCTCGAGACCCGGGTGAGCCGCCAGGGCGTCTCTTGCGTGGCGCTGGAGGGCACGTCCACCTTGAGCACGTCGACGTCGAAGGGGAGCGCGACCTGGAGGAGACGGCGGGCAAAGAGCCGCGTGAAATGGATCGCGGCAGTGAAGTCGATGCCGTCAGAGGGCTGCGAATGGGTCTCCTTGGGGGTCTGGAGGGAGACGGCCAGGGCGGGCAGACCGTTGGCGGCCGCCTCGAGCGCTGCCCCCACGGTGCCGGAGATGGTGACGTCCGCCCCGACGTTCTCCCCGAAGTTGATGCCCGAGATGAGGAGCGCGGGCCTCCGCGGGCTGAGCTCGAACAGGCCGTGGAGCACCGCGGCGGCGGGAGAACCGTCCACCTGGTAGGCCGGGAGCTGCCGACCGTCGACGGGGAACCGGCGGCGAGCGATGGTGCCCCGCAGATCGTGGGGCAAGCTCCGGCCGGCTCCAGACCATTGGCGGCTGGGAGCGACGACGAGGACGTCACCGAGCGGCAGGGCGGCCCGAGCCGTTGCTCGCAGCCCGGGCGACTCGATGCCGTCGTCGTTGGTGATGAGGATGAGAGGCGGCGCTTCGTTCGATCTTGACACAG
>JAWLCP010000225.1:0-2955 GCA_041687115.1 Anaerolineae bacterium | reverse complement strand
CCTCTTCCAGCGGCACACCAGTCGCATGATCGGCGGGGGCGAGGACGACCGGTACGACCTGCCCGGCGTTCCCTTCCCGGTCTACTTCACCTGGTCGGGCGTGGCCATCCACGGCACGTACTGGCACAACGATTACGGGAGGCGCCACAGCCACGGCTGCGTCAACGTGACCAGTGAGGCCGCGCGGTGGATCTTTCGCTGGGTCGAGCCGCGCGTTCCGTATGAGGTCCACACGCACCGCTCGGAGGCGAAGGAGGGCACCCGCGTCGTCGTGGTCTGAGCCCCGCTGGCGAGGGAGCGGTGGTTGACATTCGGCAGGACAGGCACGCTGCCCTACGGCTGACGGCGGGGGGCTGGTGCGCCGTTATGGGCACGCCAGCGCCGTGTGAGGAGGTCGGCTTTCCACAGCCGGAAATCTGACAGCCGGGGGCCGGGGGGAGAGCATGAGACGAAGGGACCTCGACTACGTCGTCATCGCCGTGATGTTGTTGAGCGGGCTGTACGTGACGGTCACGGGTGTCGCGGCAGGCCTGCTGGGGCTGCATCAGGTCATCTACCACGGGTACGCCGGCGCCGTCTGCGCCGGTTTCGTCGTGCTGCACGTGGCTCTCAACTGGGGGCGGGTGACGGCGTACCTGAAGCAGCTGTTCTCCCGCCCGCGGGCGCATGAGGCGGGGGAAGCGCGGGAGGACGGGCAGGCAGCAGCGGCCCCCGGGCGGCGCAAGGTGCTCATCGGTGCGCTCTCGGCCGCCGGGGGGTTCGTCGCCGGCCGGCTGATTCCCGGTCGTCGGCCGGACCTCCCGGGCGAGGCCAGGGACGTCGGGGCGCTCTACCACGAGTGGAGCAAACCGGGACGTGCATTGAGCCTCTCTCTGCCCGACTGGGGTGACCGTCCGCCGCGGTTCAAGACCTATCCCGACGCGGAGCGGATTGCGCTCCCCGATCCGGGGGGATTCCGCGGGCTGAGCGTGGAGGAGGCTCTCGAGACTCGCCGCTCGGTGCGAGAGTACACGGGTGAGGCCCTGTCCCTGCGGGCGCTATCGGGACTGCTCTGGGCGGCGCAGGGCATCACCGAGGAGCGGCTCGAGTTTCGCGCCGCCCCCTCCGCCGGCGCCCTCTATCCCATTGAGGCGTATCCTATCGTCCACGCGGTGTCCGATCTCGAGTCGGGGATCTACCATTACGCGGTGCGGGAGCACGCGCTGGAGCGGCTGGAGCGGGGCGACTTCCGCGGGGAGGTGACGCAGGCGGGCCTCTACCAGGGGTTCCTGGGCCAGGCCAACGTCTGCTTTGTGCTCTCGGCGGTGTTCCAGCGCACGCGCTGGAGGTACCACGAGCGCACCTACCGCTACGTCCTGTTGGAGGCGGGCCACGTCGCCCAGAACCTCTATCTGGCGGCGACGTCGACGGGGCTGGGGGCCTGCGCCGTGGGCGCCTTCGCCGACGGCGCGCTCAATGACCTGTTGGGATTGGATGGTGCGGAGGAGGCGGTGGTCTACGTGATCAGCGTGGGCCAGCCCGGCTGAGCCGTCATTCCGACCGGAACGATGCGCCTCCCCGGTCCAGGGTAGCAGGCTCAGCGCGGCGCCCGTTTGTAGTAGGCGCTCTAGCGCCGTGCCGCCCTGGCGATCGTCTCAACCATCACTGCCACAGCGGCTCGTTCGTAGGCGTGCTATATGAGGAGCACGACGCCGGTCACGACCAGGATGGCGGCCACGATCCTCCTAAACAGCTCCTCGTCGAGAAGGCGCTGAAGCCAGGAGCCGATCAGGACCCCGGCGACGAGGAAGGGGGCCATCGTGAGGGCGAAGCGGAACACCCCCTCGTTGAGCAGCCGGTTGGCGGTGAAGAGCACCATCTTGTAGCAGGCATCGGCGAAGAATACCGCGTACAGCGTGGCCCGGAAGGTCTGCTTCTCGTCGAGGACATGCGAGAGGTAGATGATGATGGGCGGCCCGTTGACGCTGAACATGGCGCCCAAGGCGCCGCCCAGGAACCCGCTCACGGGTGCCAGGTACGACCTCAGCGAGCGCCTCAGGGAGCGGACGTGGGGCTCCTTCCGCAGCAGCGTGGCCAGCGCCCAGCCGCTGACCAGCACGCCGAGCACGCGTTTGAGGATTTCGTGGCTGAACGAGAGAAGCACCCAGGTGCCCAGGCCGGTCCCCAGCACCATCCCGCCCCAGATGAGAAGCAGCAAGCGGCGGTCGACGGAGCGCCAGGTTCGGGTCACGAGGATGGCGCCGGAGGTGACGTCGAAGAGGAGGAAGACGGGGGTGACGAACTTGACGTCGAGGATCAGGAGGAGGAGGGGGACGGCGAAAAGGGCGCTCCCGAACCCGGTGACGCCCTTGACCAGGTGGCCGGCGAAGACGATGCCGCCGGCCAGGAGGGTCACGGCGGGGTCAGATGGGGGCATGGCCGTCCTCTAGCCTGGAGCGAGCTCGGGCGGTCTTCACGCCCCCATCTGACGACACCCTTGCCTCACGGCTGAGGGTCCTACGACGCGTATCCGTCGTAGTGGACCTTCCGCTCGTCGTACTTGGTGTGGGGTGGCTTCGACTCTGCGGGATGCCCGACGGGCACCAGACAGAGGACGCGCAGTTCACCGGGGATGTCGAGCGCCTGGCGGACGTGTTCCTCGTTCCGCGAGTTTGGGTAGACGCCGACCCACACCGCGCCGAGGTCGAGCCCGGCTGCGGCCAGGAGGAGGTTCTCGGTCGCCGCGCTGGCGTCCTCGACCCAGTGGCTGGCGCGGCGCTCGTTGGCGCAGACGACGAAGACGACCGGGGCGTCGGCGCACATGTCGCTCCACGGGTGGGTGCGGGCGAGCTGCTGGAGCAGATCGGGGTCGCGGACGACGACGAACTCCCAGGGCTGGAGGTTGTCCGCGGAGGGCGCGGCCATTGCGGCCTTCAGCAGCGTCCTGACGTCGGCCTCGGAGACGGGTTCGTCGGT
>JAWLCP010000224.1:0-2992 GCA_041687115.1 Anaerolineae bacterium | reverse complement strand
GAGTTTCCGCAGGCGACGTTGATCGCCAATGAGGAGAACCTCGGCTATCCCGCGGCCAATAACCAGGGGTTGAAGGCGTTTGGCTTCGGCGAAGGCGCGGGGGCAGGTTCCGGGGCGGAGGCCCCGCGGTTCGCCATGCTCCTCAACTCCGACACAGAGGTGCCAGCGGACGCCCTGGCGGCGATGCTCGACTTTATGGGCGAGCACCCCGACGCGGGGGCAGCCGGCCCCCGGCTCGTGCGGCCCGACGGATCGCTCGACCTGGCGTGCCGGCGCTCGTTCCCCACCCCGGAGATCTCGTTCTACCGGATGACCGGCCTGTCGAAGCTCTTTCCCAGGAACCCACGCTTTGGCCAGTACAACCTCACCTACCTCGACCCCGACCAGCTGACCGAGGTGGACTCGGTGGTTGGCGCGTTCATGCTGGTGCGAGGGGAGGCTATCCGGGAAGCCGGCCTGATGGACGAGACCTTCTTCATGTACGGGGAGGATCTGGACTGGGCGTACCGTATCAAGGACGCCGGCTGGAGGATCTACTACAACCCCGACGTCACCGTCCTCCACGTCAAGAAGGCCTCCACGCGCCAGAACCCCCGGGCTCAGATCGAGTTCTACCGCGCGATGGAGATATTCTACCGCAAGCACTTCGCCTCGCAGACGACGTGGTTCGTCCACAGCTTGATCATCGGTGCCATATCCGCACGGCTGGCGCTCGAGCGGCTGCGTGTCGCACTCAGCGCTGCATGACGCCGAGAGGAAACCGCATCATGAGATCCAAATCGAAAGTTCGCGCCATCTTCGCCGGCACGCTGGCCGTCACCGACGTGGTGATGGCGGGCCTGGCCTTCTACCTGGCCTACTGGATGCGGCGCTGGATCCCCTGGCCGGAGCAGGCGCAGAATATGGGGCAGTTCACGGACTACGCCGTGCTCGTGCTGACGCACGTCCTGTCCATCGTGGTGGTGTTCGCCTTCTCCAGGATGTACCGGGTGGCGCGCACCACGTCGCGCATCGACGAGTTCTACTCGGTGGTCAAGGCCACCACGGTCGGTACGTTGATGGGCGTGGCGCTGGCCTCGCTGCTGTTCAAGAACAGCGGGTTGGAGATGGACTACTCGCGGGGCATGGTGCTCTACGGCTGGGGCCTGTCGATCGTGTTCATCACCATGGGGCGGATCATACACACCGCCATCCGCTTCCGCCTCCGGCGGCGGGGGTGGGGGTGCGACCGCCTGCTGATCGTGGGAACCGGCGACGTAGGGCGAATGGTCTACCAGAAGATCCAGTCGAACCCCGGGATGGGATATACGGTGGCCGGCTTCGTGACCACCGACGGCTCAAGCGGCGACGTGCCCCTGGGGGCGGAGATCCTCGGTCACGCCACCGACCTGGCCCCGCTCATCGACGAGCACGAGATCGATGAGGTGATCATTGCACTGCCGGAGGCCACGCACCAGGATATCCTGACGCTGCTCTCGGAATGCGAGCGGGGGCAGGTGACGATCAAGGTCTTCCCCGACGTGTTCCAGATTATGGCCAGCCCGGTGGGGATCGGAGATCTGGGCGGGTTGCCCCTGGTGACCGTCCGCGACATCGCTTTGCGTGGGTGGCGGCGATTCGCCAAGCGTCTGATGGACGTCGTCGGCGCGGTCATCGGCCTGGTGGTGCTGTCTCCGGTGATGATGTTCGTGGGCGTGCTGATCAAGCTGGACTCCCGCGGGCCGGTGTTCTACGTCCAGGAGCGCATGGGACTGGATGCCAGGCCATTCCAGATGCTGAAGTTCCGCTCCATGAAGAAGAACGCGGAGGCGGACGGGCCCGGGTGGACGGTGGAGGATGACCCCCGGATCACCCGCCTGGGCCACATCATCCGCGGGATCGACGTGGATGAGCTCCCTCAGCTGATCAACGTGCTGCTGGGGCAGATGAGCCTGGTGGGCCCGCGACCAGAGCGCCCCATCTACGTCAACCAGTTCCGCCGCTCCATCCCCCGCTACATGGACCGGCACTGGGAGAAGGCAGGCCTCACCGGATGGGCGCAGGTCAACGGCCTGCGCGGGGACACGTCGATCGCCGAGAGGACCAAGTACGACCTCTGGTACATCGAGAACTGGTCGCTCCTCCTGGACCTGAAGATCCTGATCCGCACGGTCTTCAACGTCTTCGAATCCCGCAGGGCCACATGACGCCGACGGCTCTCAGACAACGGTAGATCCCGGCTCCAACCAAAGCCGGGATCCTTCCAGGGGTCCGACGGCCGTGTCGCCTAGTGGAGGATCTGGCTCAAGAACTGCCGGGTGCGATCCTCCTCCGGCGCGCTGAACAACCGCTCCGGGGTGGTGATCTCGACGATCGATCCCTCGTCCAGCAGAGCGACCCGATCGGCAGCCGCTCTTACGAACCCCATCTCGTGAGAGACGACGACCATGGTCATGCCCTCCTGAGCCAGGTCGAGCATCACGTCCAACACCCCCTTGATCATCTCCGGGTCGAGCGCCGACGTCGGCTCGTCGAAAAGCATGATCTTGGGATCCATCGCCAGGGCGCGGGCGATGGCCACGCGCTGCTGCTGCCCGCCGGAGAGCTGCGAGGGGTAAACATCCCATTTCTCGCCGATGCCGACCTTGGTCAGCTGCGCGTGCGCGACCTCCTCGGCCCTCTTCTGCTTCCGCTTGCGCACCACACGCTGAGCCAGGACGATGTTCTCCAGAGCTGTGAGGTGGGGGAAGAGGTTGAAAAGCTGGAAGACCATGCCAATCTCGGCCCGCACCTTGTTGATGTTCTTCGTCTCGATGATGGAGTGGCCGTCGACGATGATCCGCCCGCGGTCGATGGCCTCCAGCTTGTTGATGCAGCGCAACAGGGTGGACTTGCCGCCACCGGAGGGGCCGATGATGACCACCACCTCACCCGGGTAGACGTCCAGACTGACGTCGACGACGGCTTTGACGTGGCCGAAGCTCTTGTAGACGTTCTCTATGCTGATGATGGG
>JAWLCP010000223.1:0-3006 GCA_041687115.1 Anaerolineae bacterium | reverse complement strand
CGTAGGGCAGGTTTCCATACCTGCCACCCGCCGCCCCTCTACGGCGCAAACTGGGCCGGGTTCGTCGGCTTCTGCCCCGGCTCGATGACGAAATACTCGGTCCAGACGTAGTACCGCAGCGGCACGATCAGCCGCTGGGCCAGATCGGCGATGTCCCCATACTGCCCGCCCAGATACCAGATCGCCGCCCCCCGCACCTCCGGATACGCCGCGTACAGCTGCGAGGCCCAGGCGATGTCCTTCATCGCTTTCTCCACCGGGGGCACCGTGGTGTGCTCCCACCCCCACTCCGTGATGAACACCGTCGGCCGCGGGATCCCTCGCGCGTCGCAGATCTGAAACAGCGTCTGGAACCGCCCCACCAGCGACGGATACTGGTTGGCGATGTTGTTCACGTCGTAGCTGTACTCGTGGAGCGCCACGGCGATCTCCTCGGGGTGCTGGGACGCCAGCCGCAGGAAGGCCAGCATCCCCGGCGTCTGCCAATCCTCCGGCTCCGGCTCGCCGGAGCTCCACCCGAAGGCGGCGAACCGGTACCCGTCGCGCAGCGCCAGCTCCCCGATGCGGTGCGCGAACCAGCCCAGCCAGTCGGCCCGGCCCTTGTCCGGCTCGTTCATCACCTCCAGCCACGTCCGCCGGTCGAACTCCGCGGGCAGAGCCGCCTTGACCCGCGCCCAGTGCTCCTCCGCCGCCTGCCGCGCCGGCAGGTCATAGTCGGGCAGCTCTACCTCCCCGCCCGTCAACCGGAAGATGGTCACGTGGTCCGCGCTCTCCCGCAGCGCCTGCGCGCACACCCCGTAGTCGTCCACCGACTTGATCACCGCCGGCACCTCCACCTGCGCCAGCGCGCTCAGATACGTCTCCAGCCCCCGCGCGTTCCCCCCCGGCCCCACGTGGAACCCAATCTTCACCGTGGTCAGGTCTTTACCCTGCGCCTGCAGCTCCTGGCGCACCGCGGCGAAATCGACCGGCGTGGGCGTGGGAGTCGGGGTCGGCGGGGCCTCGGTCGGCGTGGGGGTCACCGTCGGCTCCGGCACGCGCTGGATCACCAGGGGCAGATAGAGCTCTTCCCTAAGCGCATGGGGGTCCAGGGTAGGCGCGGGCGTGCGCGACGGATCCGGCGTCGCCGTTGCATCCGGCGTGGGGGTGATCACGCTCGACGTCCGGATCGGCCCGAGAGGCGTCCGGAGCAGGTGAAAGACGACGATCCCCAGAGCCACGAGTATCGCCAGGGCGACGGCGAGGGCCAGTACCGTGATGATGGGGTCCTCGGACAGGCGCTCCTGAAGCACCGTCCGGATCCGGGTCAGCAATGTCTCATTCTCCACGGGCGAAGGCTTGGACGCCCTCCTCTCCACAGTATGATGGCATGATGGGACACAGGGCGGCTCTCAGGCCTGCCTAGCCCGCCACGAGATGGGCCGCCTACAAGCTGGGCGGCCCAACCCACCGGCTTCACTTCAGCGCCACAGACTTTGGAACCAGCTCACCACCGATCGCTGCACCGGCTCCCATGGCTCCGGAATCCCGGCCACAAGCTGGGCCAGCGGCCGCGGGAGGCGCCACAGGCCCACAGCCCAGCCCGCGAGGATGATGAGAACCACAATCCCCGCCACCTTCGCCAGTGCCAACGCCAGGCGGACGAACAGGCCCAGGCGGCGCAAGACGAAGACGATGAGCACCCCCACCCCCAAACCGACCAGCAGCCAATAGGGTGAAATATCCATCTCTCCCCCTCCGTCGAGCTTCGTGCCGCGTTCCGGCGCTCGCGCGCCGTGCGATCAACCCGCCCTCCGCACCCCTATTCTACCACGAGAGGCGCACATGGGAAACCTGCCCCACTCTGCGGCGCCTCCGTCCACAAACTCGCCGCGAACGCCCACCCGCCATTTGACAAGCTTCCAGGCCATGATATACTTGGCCCGAGGCGGCTCCCCCAGTGGGAACGACGACGCTTCATCGCACAAGAACAGAACACAACACACTCTGCACCGTCGCCTCCTTTTCATGCCGACCGTCATCTTGGATCACCCTAGATGAGGTCGGCATGATCTGTTTGGAGCCCCGCCTGCCCAAGCCGAGGGACAGCCGCTGCGGGCCCGCGTTCAGGCCGACGGATCCGCCGCCCCGCCCAGCAGGAACGCCCTGACTTCGTCCCAGATCCCGTCGAGATGCGCGTTGAGGTCGTGGCCGGCGTCCACCTCCATCAGACGCACCCGCTCCGGGAAGGCCTCCGCGTACGAGCGGCTGTGCGCCACCGGGACGGTCTCGTCGCCCCGGCCGTGGACGATGAACGTGGGGGCCGCGGGCGCCACCGGCTCGCGGTAGAGGCGGCCGTCCAGCTCCAGGTGGAAGCGGAGGGGCACCTCCCTCTCGAAGGCCGGATGGAGGATCCTGGCCACGCCCGCCCGCTCCCAGGCCCGCATCTCCTCCTCCAGGAGCCCGCCGGAGAACCAGCGCAGCACTGGAGCGAGCAGCACCATCCTCTGGACGCCGCCGAAGCGGTCGGCATACTGGACGGCCACCAACCCGCCCAGTGAGCTGCCGACGATGGCCATCGCGCCGGCTTCCTCACCGACGGGGGAACGATCGAGCACGAACTGGCGCAGGCGGTTGATCATGCCCGTCACCGTCAGGTACTCGAAGTCCCGGGGCGTGGGGCTGAAGTCGATGGCGTGGAACGCCACCCCGGCCCGCCCGGCGAACCGCTCCGCAAAGAAGCGGGCCTTCGTCGACTGCGCCGACGATAGGAAACCGTGCAGGTGGAGAATCGTCCGCTCTTCCATACCCCTCCGATGCTGGTCGGGCTGGGTCCCGACTACTCCTCTTTCCGCCCCCGCACCCGCCGCCACAGCGTGGTCAGGACCTTCTCCAGGAACGGGATCCCCGCCACCGTGCCCAACACGGACCCCGCCGTCCCCATCCAATCGACCTGCGGTCCGGAGAGCCCCAGGACGCCCCGCGCCCGGACGGTGAGCACCCGGCTCCACACCACCTCCTCCATCG
>JAWLCP010000222.1:0-3133 GCA_041687115.1 Anaerolineae bacterium | reverse complement strand
TTAGCTATCAGGGGACACGTCCATGAGCCCAATCGATCGCGCAAAGCCTGCCACCATCGTCATCTTCGGCGCGTCCGGCGACCTGACACACCGCAAGCTCGTCCCGGCACTCCATACCCTTGCCTGCCGTCAGCTGCTCTCCCCCGACATGCGGGTGATCGGCGTGGCGCGCACCGACTACTCCGACGAGGCATTTCGTGAGGGTCTCTACCAGGGAATCGTCGACTATTCTCGCGCCGCCTCTGGCCCGGATAACGTCTGCCAGCTCTGGACCGAGTTCTCTGGGAACTACACCTACATCTCGGGCGATCTGTCCGAGATCGAGACCTATCGGCGCCTCGGGGAGCGGCTGGACGAGTTTGACCGGGAGTTTGGCACCCGGGGCTGCGTGCTCTTCTATCTGGCCGTGCCACCGACGCTGTACACGATGATCGTCGACCGGCTGGGCAGGGCGGGCCTGAATCGGAGCGAAGAGGGCTGGCGGCGGGTGATCGTCGAGAAGCCCTTCGGCCACGACCTGCAGAGCGCCCGCCGCCTCAACGACGAGCTCCACGACGTCTTCGAGGAGGACCAGGTCTACCGCATCGATCACTACCTGGGCAAGGAGACGGTCCAGAACATCATGAGCTTCCGCTTCGCGAACGCCATCTTCGAGCCCCTCTGGAACCGGAACTACATCGACCATGTCCAGATCAGCGTCACCGAGAGCGTCGGCGTCGGCCATCGGGCCGGCTACTACGAGCATGCGGGCGTGCTGCGAGATATGTTTCAGAACCACCTCTTGCAGCTTCTGACCCTGACGGCGTTGGAGCCCCCCGTCGCGTTCGAGGCGAACGCCCTCCGCGACGAGAAGGCGAAGGTACTGCGAGCTGTCTCCCCGATCGCCGACAGTGTGCGCGGTCAGTACCGGGCCTACCGCGACGAGGAGGAGGTCGCCTCCGACTCCGACACGGCCACCTACGCTGCCCTCAAGGTGTGGGTGGATAACTGGCGCTGGCGGGGCGTCCCCTTCTACCTCCGCTCCGGCAAGCGCCTGGCGCTCAAGTCCACGGAGATCGCCATCGAGTTCCGGTGTGTGCCCCATCTGATGTTCCAGATCGAGCCGCAGAAGGACATCACGCCCGACGTCCTCTCCCTCTGTATCCAGCCGAACGAGGGCATCCACCTCCGCTTCCAGGCCAAGGAACCCGGCGCCGGGATGAGGACCCGCCCCGTGAGAATGGAGTTCGAGTACGCGGAGCATTTCGGCGCTGGTACCCTGCCCGATGCGTACGAGCGGCTGCTGCTTGATGCGCTCAAGGGCGATGCCGCTCTCTTCGCCCGGGCCGACGAGATCGAGCTGGCCTGGTCGCTGATCGACCCGGTGGTGGAGCGGTGGGGTGGGGAGGAAGCGCCGCCGCTGGCGTTCTATGAATCGGGGACCTGGGGGCCGTCCGAGGCGGATCGGCTGCTGGCCCGCGACGGGCGAGCCTGGCATCAGCAGTGCTGCACCGAGTCGTAGGGGCAGCGGTGGGCGAGCGCGAGATCATCACGGATTCGGATTGTCTGGCCCGCGTGGCGGCAGATCGGTTCGTCGCCCTCGCGTCCGCCGCGGTCGCCGAGCGAGGCCGGTTCGCAGTGGCCCTCTCCGGCGGCTCGACGCCCAGGCCCGCCTACGCTCTGCTCGGTCACGAGCCGCTGGCGGAGGAGCCGCTGGCAGGGCATCCCCTGGCGGGGAAGGTGGACTGGGCCCGCGTGGACGTCTTCTGGGGGGATGAGCGCTGCGTGCCGCCTGACCACCCTGACAGCAACTACCGTATGGCCCGGCGGATTCTGCTCGACCGCATCCCCATCCCAGGGGAGAATGTTCATCGCATCCGGGGGGAGCTGCCGCCTCAAGAGGCCGCCGCTGCTTATCAGCTGGAGCTGCAGACAGGCCTGGGCGGGGACGGGCGCTTCGATCTGATTCTCCTGGGCATCGGCCCCGACGGTCACACTGCCTCGCTCTTCCCAGGCACGCCGGCGATCGGTGAGCGGGAGCGGTCGGTCGTCGCCGTGTACGTGAAGAAGCTCGACGCCTGGCGCGTCACGCTCACCCTGGCCGCCATAAACGCGGCTCGCCACGTGATCTTCCTCGTTGCGGGGGCGGAAAAGGCGGATGTGCTGGCCCGCGTCCGCGGCGGGGAGCCGCTGCCCGCCGCCATGGTCCGACCGGCCGACGGCCAGCTCACGTGGCTGGTTGACCGGGACGCTGCGGCCAGGCTCCCGACCAGGTAGCGGCCCCGCGCCGGGCCGTCCCCCAGCTCACAGGAGGGATTCGTCTCGCACATGCCGTCTCAGAACAGAGACCCAAGACCGTATTTCGGCGTTGGCGTGGGTGTGTTGACCGTCTCCACCGCCGCCGTGCTCATCCGCCTGGCCCAGGCCGAGGTTCACTCCCTTGTCGTCGCGGCCTGGCGTCTGACGCTGGCCACGTTGCTGCTGACCCCTGTGGCCCTCGGCAAGTTCCGTCGTCAGCTCCTGGCGCTGACGGCTGAGGAGTGGCGCAGCGCTCTCCTCGCCGGTCTGCTCCTGGCGATCCACTTTGGTACGTGGATCACCTCGCTGGCCCTCACCAGCGTGGCCGCCTCCGTCGTCCTGGTCTGGACCAGCCCGATCTTCGTGGGCCTGGCCTCTCATCTCTTCCTGGGGGAGCGGCTGACCCGGGGGATGACCGTCGCGCTGGTGGTCTCCATCGTCGGAAGCGTGATCATCGGCGTCGGGGACCTGGGGGAGGGGACTCACCGTCTATTGGGCGATCTTCTGGCTGTGATGGGGGCGATAGCTGGGGCGGGCTACTTCCTGATCGGGCGGCAGCTCAGGGGGCGTCTCTCGCTTCTGGCGTACGTCTATCCTGTGTACGGCACCGCGGCCGTGATTCTGATGACCGTGATGCTGCTTGCCGGCCTCGGCCCTGTTCCACAGCAGCCGCAGACCTGGTTCTGGCTCATCCTGATGGCCATCGGCCCCCAGATCTTGGGCCACTCTTCGCTCAACTGGGCCCTGCGCTACCTGTCGGCCACCTACGTGACCATCGCCACGCTGGGCGAGCCCATCGGATCGACGCTGCTCGCCTGGTGGCTGCTGGGGGAGCGTCCGACCGCCTGGGCTGTGG
>JAWLCP010000221.1:0-3155 GCA_041687115.1 Anaerolineae bacterium | reverse complement strand
CCTTTTCATCCTCATCGTGCGGCCCCGCATCCTGCGACAGTGGCGAACCCTGCTGCCGGTCGGGGGGTGTTTCCTCCTAGGACTGAGTCCGCTGCTCTACTATCCTCTGCGCAGCCCCAGCGCCCCGTTTGGCCCTACCGACATGAACACCTGGGAGGGGTTTCTGCGCCACGTCACCGCCCAGGGCCTGCGGGGCAATCTCTTCCACTTCGGCCTGGTCGACCAGCTGGACCGGGCGTTGGTCTTCTGGTCCCTGCTACGGCTCCAGTTTGTGATGCCTGTGATTCTCCTGATGGTGCTGGGGCTGGCTGCGCTGGCGCGCCGTGCCGCCAAACCGGCTCTGTTGATGGGAGGCTTCCTTCTGGGTCACCTGGCCTTCACGATGAACACGGTCCAGGATGTGATGGCGTATCTGTTGCTGCCCTTTGCCGCCATGGCGGTCCTGGCCGGCGCGGGGGCGCTGTCCCTCGGCTGCTGGGCGCGGCGGGCCCTGGACGCGAGGCGATGGGCACCGGGCGGCGAGCGCCGGTTTCCCTTCACCGAGCTGTTGCTGGCCGTGCTCGTCCTCCCCTGGCCGTTCGTCCGGGTTGCCCAGAATCTATCCCGCGGCATCTCCCTCAGGGACTTCACCGCTGCCGAGGCGTGGGTCGAGGCCGTGCACCGCCGCTTCGGAGGGGGAGGCGAGGGAGCGGCTCTGCTGTCGCCATGGGAGGCGCTGACGCCCCTGTGGGTCCACGTCTACACGGAGGACCGGGGGCTTGATGAGGAGGACGTGGAGCTGGTCTACGTGTCGACGGCGACCCCGTGGGCGGATGCGGTGTGGACGCACATCGAGAACCAGCCTGTCTACCTGCCTGACTTCCGGCCCGCTGTGCGTGGCGCTGGGTTCCGCCTGGTGCCCGATGGGGCCTTCTACCGTGTCGAAAGTCCTCCGGTGACGGATGCCAGTCCCTCGGAACCCTTGGATGTCTGGGCCGACGGGCGGGTGCACATCGTGGGGTACGATCTGCCCAGCACGACGGTCCACGCGGGGGAGCCGCTGGCTCTGGTCATCTACCAGAGCGTGCCGGAGCCGCTGGGCGGAATCTGGATGCCCTACGCTCGCCTGGGTTCCGTCGAGGATCGTTGGACGACGGACAGCCGTCTGCTGACGACCGAGTGGCAGCCCGGGGAGGTGGTTGCGGAGCGCTACGAGTTGCTGGTGCCTTTCGACATGGCACCAGGCGAGTACCCGGTCGAGCTGGGGTACGCTGACCTCACGGGCGGCCGGGCGAACCTTTCTCTGTCGACGGGTGGGACGGTGGTTACCCTGGGTACGATCACTGTGCTTCCGCGCGAGGAGGGAGCAGTGATGGAAGTGCTGGGGCGCTCGCTGGTGAACCTCGACAATCAGGTGGCGCTGACCGAGGCGCGCATCCGCGCGGGCGGACGCTCCCGCCACGCCTTCTGGGATGAGCCTGTGGTCGCCCGTGCCGGGGGGACGCTTCATCTAACCCTCAGGTGGCGTGCGCTCGTCTCTCCCCGGGACAGCGCGACAGTTTTTATTCACCTGATCGACGGTGCGGATCGCCCCGTGGCCGGCTGGGACTACACGCCGTTAGGCGGGGCCGCTCCAACGTATCTGTGGTTTCCCAAGTGGCTGCCGGGTCAGACGTTCGTCGATCCGTACCGCCTGGATCTCCCGCAGGATCTTCCTCCGGGTGAGTATCGGCTGGAGGTTGGGATGTACGGGATGACTTCTCAACGCCGCCTCCCTGTGGTAGACTTGTCGGGAGACCTGGCCGGCGATCGCGTGATTCTTGGGCCGGTGCGGGTGGAGTAGGAGGTAGAGGACTGACGATGGAGATTGCCTTGCTGATCTGGTCGCTGGCGCTGACTCTGCTGCTGGTTGTGAGTATCGTGTGGGTGTTCGATCTGCAGCGCCGCCTCCGGCGGTTGGAGAGCCGCTTTGAGAGCGTCTTCAGCCGGGGGGAGGACGCCAGTCTAGGGAGGGCGTTGAAGCAGCTGACCGATCGGTTCTCGAGGATGAGTGCGCGCACCGAACGACTCGCGGTCGAGGCCGGACGGATGGACGGTTTGTTGCGGCACGCTGTGCAGGGCATGGGCTTCGTGCGCTACAGTGCGTTTGATGATACGGGGGGAGATCAGAGCTTCTCACTGGCGCTGGTGGACGGTGAGGGCGACGGAGTGGTTATGTCCGCGCTCTACGGGCGCGATGCGACCCGGGTGTATGCCAAACCGGTGGAGCGTTGGACCTCGCCCAGATCGCTGACCGGTGAGGAGGAGCAGGCGTTGACCCGGGCCCGCAAGATTGTCGTTCCCGATCTAGATTGACATCGCTGCGGAGCTCGTATACCATGACTTGTTGATCGTTCAAACAATTGAGACAAGGAGGAATTCGTGTTCGGAAGAGGGAGCAAGGACGAAGGCGCTCCGGTTCGTAAGGCAGTCAGCCCCACGGAGATTGAGACGATCGTCGGACCAAATGCCTATCTCCGCGGCGACATACAATCCGACGGCGGTGCCCGGGTTGAGGGTGTCTTCGAGGGTACGATTGAGGTCACCGGCAACCTGGTTATCGGAGAAGGGGCAAAGGTCATTGCCGACATCAAGGCTAACAACATCTCGATTGCTGGCGCCGTCAAGGGCGACATAAGCGCGAACAAGGTTGAGATTCTCGACAACGGCCGCGTGTGGGGTAATTTGAAGGTTAACTCGCTGCTCCTCAACGAGGGGGCCTACCTCCGCGGTCAGACAACGATGGCGGGGGACCTGGAGCCGCCGATGATCGAAGCTCCCAAGAGACCAGAGGAGAAGCCCGAGGCCGGCCCCGCCAAGATCGTCGACGTGGAGCCGAAGGCGAAGGAGCCAGCCGAGCCGGAGGAGTAGACGAGCAGGGATTCGAACTGCCCTGATCTGGTGCGTCGGCTGAATACATCACGGGCGTGCGTTTCTGGCGGGCAGGAGGCAGTCATGCAAGCATCAAGCCCTCGCTTTCCCGGAGCGAGGGCTTCTGCGTTCTCAAGATGAGATCGGGCGCCGCGGCACTAGGGAGTCAGAAAGATGGGGTACTGGACCTCGTCCAGGAGTTGGCTGATCTCGTCTCCACGGAGTACGGCCCTGCTCACGACGAGCGTGCCGCATCCCTCCATCCG
>JAWLCP010000220.1:0-3242 GCA_041687115.1 Anaerolineae bacterium | reverse complement strand
CAGTGCGCCTCGCGATGGCGGCCAACGGCACGACGTAGTGAGGCTAGGGCCGGGTGGTTCTGGCGGGTCCACTGGTCCCGAAGAGTGCCCCTCCTCCAGGGGAGGAGGGGCAGCGGTCGTGGTGTCTGTTGATGCGCGGGTGGCCTGGCACACAGCGGTGCAGGCTCGTCGGCGGTCATACGTCCGGGAGGGGTCGCCAAAGCCAGGCCTCACGCTGCGATCGCCACCCGGCGAAAGCCTGCGAACCCAATGTTTCAGCCGGGAATCTACCGGTCGCCTGTCAGCAGACTGACCGCCGACGGATGTGTGCTGATCGGGGCTAGGCGCAGGCGGGTAGTTTGCAGAAGCGGGAGTCCTCCACCTCCAGCCCCATCTCCTCCATGGCCGCGACCAGAGCCTCCATGTCGGCACTCTGGTCGACCCTGATGGTCATGAGGTAGGTGCTGGGGTCCTCGCCCATTATGGTGCTCAAGGCCGTGATGTTGAGGCCCATCTCGGCGATCCTGCCGGCGATCCTGGCCAGCATCCCCTCCTCATCGGGGACGAACATGCTTATGCGCACGCCCTCCTCGCGCCCGCCGAGCATCTCCAAGAAGATCTTGAACAAGTCAGTCTCGGTGATGATACCCACTAGCTTATCATCCCGCATCACCGGCAGGCCACCGATCTTGTTGTCCGCCATCACCCGCGCGGCCTCCTCCAGAGGAGTATCCTCGGTGACGGTGATGACATCTTTTGTCATGACGTCCTTCATCTTGATCTTGGCCATGAGATATGGAATCTCGTAGACGCTGAGCGAGGTGGCCGGCGAGGGCGAGACCTTGAGGAGATCCAACTCCGAGACGATGCCCAACATCTTGCCGTGCTTGTCCACAACCGGCAGCCGCCTGACGTTCTCGCTGTGCATGAGGCGCAGCGCTTCCTCGACGCCCACGTTCTCTCTAATGGTGATGGGCGGCTTGCTCATCCGGTCTTTCACCAACATTGTCAACCTCCTTGTCTTGAGTGTCGCAGTAAGCGACGATAATCTAAACGGCAGTCTACAATATTATACTCCAGTTGGGTAGATACGCAAGTCAAGCGACCGGTTCTGAAGGACTAGAGTCGAGCCCAGACCGAGGCCGCCAGCTCCCGGGAGCGGGCGGTGATGGCCTCCTCGTCCAGGGTCAGCAGTTGGCGGTCTCGCATCAGCACGTTCCCCGCGCAGACGGTGCTGGTGATCATGGAGGCCTCGACGCCGAACAGGATGTGCCACGGCAGATTGTCCGCGGAGAGGGGGGTCGTAGGCCGGTAGTCGAGGAAGACCAAGTCGGCCATCGCGCCCGCGCTCAGCTCCCCCAGGCGCTGGTCCGGCCAGAAGATCTGCGCCAGCCGCGCGTTATTCCGGTAGGCGAGGTCGACGACCACGTCGCCAGGCATTGCCTGCGGGTCACCCTGATGGAGCTTATGCACGAAGTAGGCCGCCTTCATCTCGGCGAACATCTGGTTGGAGAATCCGTCATTCCCCAGCCCGACGTTGACGCCCCGGTTGAGCATAGCCTCGACCGGTGCCACGCCGACGGCGTTGTTCATATTGGAGCGCGGTTGGTGGGTGACCCAGGTCCCGGTCTGCGCCAGCCGCTCGATCTCGCCGTCGTCGACGTGGACGCAGTGGACGGCGATGGTGTCAGGCCCCAGGATGCCGGCGTCGCCGAGGCGGTGGACAACGCGCTTACCACTCTTGCGCAGGGAGTCGTGCTGGTCGGAGATGCCTTCGGCTACGTGGATGTGGAAGCGTGGGGGCTGCCGAGTACCTTCCCCTGCACGCCCCGAAGCGGCGGACGGGGCGGATTGGGCCGCGGAGGTGGCGGCGGCGAAGCAGTCGGCCAGGGTCTCGTCGGAGAGGGTGAGCGAGGCGTGGAGGCCGAAGGAGGCGGCGAGTTGGGGGTCTGCGGCGGCCTTCTTGGCGAAGCGGACGTTCTCCTCGATACCGGCCTGGGCCCGATCGGGGCCATCCCGGTCGGTCACCTCGTAACAGAGGCTGGCACGGAGACCGGCTTCCTGGACCGCCTCAGCGATGACGTCGAGGCTGCCGTGGATGGCGTTGGGGCTGGCGTGGTGGTCGACGAGGGTGGTCGTCCCGTGGCGTACGGCATCGACGAGGCAGACGAGGGCAGAGTAACGGACATCCTCCAGGGTGAGGGCCCTGTCGAGGCGCCACCAGAGACGCTGCAGGATCTGCGGGAAGGTCTCGGGGGGGGCGCCGGGGATTGCCATCCCGCGGGAGAAGGCGCCGTAGAAATGCGTGTGTCCGCAGATCGAGGCCGGGAGGACAAGCTGTCCCCCGGCGTCCCACCGATCGGCGTTGGGGAAACGCGCGGCCAGGTCGGCGGTCGTGCCCAGGGCCGCAATTCGCCCGCCCTCAATGAGCAAGGCGCCGTCGCTGATAAGCCTGGGTTGAGTGCCAAAGGTGGCTAATCGGGCGTGGGTGATAAGCATAATGGGGCTCCTTGTTCACTAGATCAGACCCAGCCAGCGGAAGGGCTCGTAGAAGATGGCCGGAAGCAATCTGAGGGCGTCGAGCAGGAAAACGGCGGCGCAAGCTACGACGAGAAGGAGGACGAAGCAGCCGATGCCGACCCAGATCCAGGTTCGTTCTCGCTGGAGGAGCGTTTCGGGGCGGGCGACAGCCTGCACCGCCGAGCCGGGCCCGGGAGGGATCGTTCGCCGAGGGTCTTCCTGGTCGCGAGGTGGCCACGGAGGGGGTGCCAGCGGCCGATCTCCCCGCTGGGGCCTCTCTTCCGGAACGGCGGTCGCTTGCCGATACATCAAGGCGACGGCCTCGCTCAGCTCGACCGTGTCGCCCCTGGTCAGCGCACGGGGCGCGATCACAGGCCTCCCATTGACGAACGTGCCGTTGGTGCTATCCAGATCCTCGATGACCCACGTGTCGCCTTCCCGCGTGATGCGCGCGTGCCGGCGGGACACCTGAGGGTGACTGATGACGATGTCATTGCGAGGGTCACGGCCGAGGACAAGGCTGTCCCCGTGCAAAGGGAACGTGTGGCCCGTCTGTGGGCCTCGAGTCAGCACTAGCTGGGGATCGTCTGTCATCCTCGCGCTCCTCGTGGGTTGAAGACCTGGGCTATGTGGCCTGACGATCGGGTGCAGAAGCCTGTCTATGGTGCATGGATCCGTGAATCCAGAGTTGTTCTGGGAGCTGGCGAAGTATACGCTTGTGCGGCGCGGTTGTCAAACGGAGT
>JAWLCP010000219.1:0-3293 GCA_041687115.1 Anaerolineae bacterium | reverse complement strand
GTCTTGATCTGGGGTGACGGTGAAGGGAATGGAGCCGACGGCTGCGGGCTCGAGCCCGACGGCCTCGGCCGGCCCTACCATGATCTGAGCCTCGAGCTCCCCACTCAAGTCGGCACAGGCACTCGGGGCACCCCCGGAAGTGGGGGTCTTCGTCGGCGTCGAGGTGGCCGTAGGCTCGGCCTCCTCAGGCTCTGCTACAACGACCGGGGTCTCGGTGGGCGAAGGCTCCGAGACCACGGTGGGGGTCGGCGTCGCGGTCGCCTGGTCGGCCTCCGGCGTGGAGGGCGACGTACAGGCTCCGGCGAGCAGAACGGTGGTGCAGAACAGCAGCAACGGCCAGAGTTTGAAACGCATTGTATTGGTCTCCTTTGAATGTGGCGGTGACGGTAATGGCCTGGCACTTGGCTTCCTGGAGTCCGAGAGACGTCGCTGTGTATCTTCTGGACAAAGATGCCTGAGGCGGGTTGACAGGCATGAGGGTAGCATCATACCGGCCAGGTGACGCCGCGGAGGGCCTCGGGGGACTCGGCGCCATGCCCGCGGAGCGTCGGCATTCGAGTCGGGACTCCCAGCGCCTTCACGGCCGACTCCACGCCCCTGACGCAGTCCAGGCTCGACGTGAAGCCGTGCAAGATGAGGACGCCTAGTGGCTGTTGTTGCACGTCAGCCCTCCTTTGCTTTGCCGGCCTTGCCCGGGTGTGTCCACCGGTCCTCTACGGATGGCCGGTGTTCAGGCAAAGCTGGGGGTTCATTCGGTCAGCGGTGCGCCGCAATGGCGACAGAACCGGTCGTCCTCACCGACGGGATCGCCGCATTGGGGGCAGAAGGCCAGACCTTCCTCCTCTTCGTCCTCGTCCACGTCGACCTCGTAGAGGGCCAGCCCCTCCTCGCTGAAGGCGTTGTAGAACGACATCGCGGCGCCCGCGAGCCCGATGACGGCCCAGATGATGACGAACGGGCGGAACCTGGCGAAGGCGATGCCGCCAAATCCACCCATCATCACCAGCCCCACGAGGGTGACGAGCAGCATCATGATGCCAACGAACAGCGAGCGCATCCTTCCCGGTCGGATTCTCATGGTCGCGTCCTCTTCCTCTCTGTGGTCAGCGTACGCGGTGGACGGCGCCGCCCGTCCCACCGCCTGCCTGGATCGGTTCAGCCGGGTGGATTATAGCGCGAAGCGTGGCTGATGTAAACGTGCGCGGCATGTGAGTCTGCGATGGGCCTCCGATGTTCGCGGACGTGCCAGCCTATCCGTCGAGGAGACGCCGGATGCGTTCGATGGTGAGGGGCGCTGATCCCTCGTAGTGGTTGTTGACGTTGAGATAGACGTCGAGTCCGTGGGCCAGCACGTCCTCCACCATGCTGACGATGGCGACCAACTCGTCATCCCTGGGGGCGACGATGCGATCCCAGCGTTTGCCGGTCTGCTCCTCGATCCCCTTCCGGTCGGGGCCGAGGAGGCGGATCACGACAACGTCGTGTTGGAGGATGAGTGAGCGCCAGTGTTCGTAAACCTCAGTGATGGGCGGCATCCAGTAGCCCTCCAGGAACACGGGGCACAGATGGTTTCGCGCCAGGAAGTCGAAGAAGGAGTGGTTCAGGTACTTGGCGTTTCTGACCTCAAGGCCGTATTGATGGTCCTGGGGAAGCTGGGCGCTGAAGGCCTCGAGAAGCTCCTGGAAGCGGCTCTGTGAGGCCATCTTCTGCCGGTTGAGGTACTCGAACTGGAACATCACCGGGCCCAGGGTATCGCCGAGGGGATCGAGTCGGGAGAGGAAGGTCCGGGACAGAGCGGGCGAGAGGAAATGGCGGTTCTCCAACAGGGGGTCACTCTTCGTCTTGCGGTAGAGGTGGGTGAGCGTGATGCTGTTCGGGGCCTTGACGGTGAACACGAAGTCGTCGGGGACGGAGCGGCGGTAGTCCTCCACGTCGGCCGATTGGGGCAGCCCGATGTTGTTGTGGCCAAACAGGGACCAGAACCACTGGTCGATCTCGACGGTGTCGTAGTGCCGAGCGTATAGCTCCAGGTAGTTGATCCCCTTTTCGGCGGGGTAGACCAGCCCCTGCCAGGAGGGGAACTTCCAGCTGCAGGTGCCGATACGGAGCCTGGCCATGGTTATCCTCCCTGATCGATGTGCAGCTTCAACCCGCTCCCCTGGCCCCTACCGTGTGGGTGGAGGAAGGCCTGACTGGCGTGTTTGAATCGCGCGCCGGAGCGAGGCAAGCGGAACGGAACGTGGAGCGTGGCAGGGGCGACGTTCGCGGATCGGAGCCGGGGGCGGTCGGAATGGTACGACCCCCGGCCCATCCACGGTGGGCGACGGGGAGCCACATCAGACAGCGAACGCGGCGACCGAGGGAGTCGCCGCGGCAGACATTTTCTGCGGGAAACAACCGCTCGGGCGGGGCGGTGGAGGGGAGGAGCCGCGGTCGCGGCGCACATTTTCTGCGGGAAACAAACGCTCGGATGGGGTGAGGACGGGGGAGAGGCGCAGCAGGAGGCGGGCGCCGACGGGGCACCCCGGGCGCCGGCTGGGACGTCCCAGCCGGCTTGGACGTCCAAGCCGAGCGGCTGCGTCCAGCAGGTGGGTGAAGTGGCCATAGCTCGTCTCCTCGGTGCGACGGGCTGAGCCGTCGAGATCTGACCGGCGGGAGGGCGTGCGGGAGGCGCCGGTGCGATGGTATAGAGCGCGGGCGGGAGTGCGGATGGCGACGACGCCCGAGCCGCTTGTGTGACGCGACGTCATCATATCACGGGCAGCGGTGGTTGTCAATAGGGGAGATTTGGGATACCGTTTGGGAAATACGGCTGGAATTTGGGATATATGGAGCCGGGACGGCGCTGAGAGCGGCTGGGGGGAAGCATCACGGCGCTGAAGGCGCCTGGGCGGAAGCGCCTGGGACCAACCTTCACGGCGGTGGAGGCGGATGGGCGGAACCGCCTGGGCGGAACCGCCTGGGACGAACGGCCCCCCTCACGGCCCAACGGCGTTGGGCTTGGCCTCTCCCCCATGGGGAGAGGAATGCGCGCCCTTCACGGCGGTGGAGGCGGATGGGCGGGAGCATCACGGCGCTGAAGCGCCTACTACCAACCTTCACGGCGGTGGAACCGCCTGGGCGGAACCGCCTGGGACGAACGGCCCCCCTCACGGCCCAACGGCGTTGGGCTTGGCCTCTCCCCCATGGGGAGTGGAAGTGATGCGAGCGGAAGGAAAAATGATGTCTGGCGCTCAACGGATCAAGGCGCTAGCTGGCGGCTATTGCCCATGGATACTGAATGGACGGCAAGA
>JAWLCP010000218.1:0-3372 GCA_041687115.1 Anaerolineae bacterium | reverse complement strand
GCCGAAAACAGCGAGCCGATGACGATGCGCACCACCAGCATCCACTGTCAGTCTACCACCAGCTTCACCCTCTGATAGTACGGCTTCAGCTCCACCCTCTTCCCCCGGAACAGCCTCTCGATCATCCCGCTCGTCCTGGCAAAGGTCGTCGAGGCGGCGATCGGCCTTCTGGAGATGAGGAAGCTGAGCCAGCTGAGGATACCGATGCCAATCCCGGCCGCGTAAGGCGACCAGCGCACTCTGGTCACGAATCCGATCCGATATGCTCCCTCGTGAGATTCTCTGCTAGTGCTTTCTAACCTCGCTGACGGCTGAAGTACTCGCCAACTCGGGCCCTTTGGCGTGAACTGCCTGTCAAAGGCGGGACGCGACACAACCGAACGCCGATGTCAGGTTGGCCGCCTCTGGCGCAAATCGTGCGCAATAGAATTCGCACGCGTCCATCCCACATTACCCTTTATTATAGCATACCTTGCGCCACAGAGCATATGGGCTGCGTTGGGACTCGTGTTGGCTATCGTTGGGAAGAGTTGCAGCTTCGTTGAATCGACCGTTCGTAGGTTGCGACGCAGCGCAGCCCTGCCAGCTCGCTGCCACAGATGCTTGACATCAGGGCAAGCAATGGGATATACTGTTGCAGAGGCCCCATCCAGAACCATCCATCCTCTCGGGCGCTGCGGTGTTTCGCCCCGATCACCCGTGGGTCACCATGACTCGTCGCCGAGACAGCTGCATGACGCGGCAGTGATCCGGAATCGCTCCCGGCATCGTCACCGGAGTGTCCGTCTCTTGGGGAGCCACCGGCGCGCTCTCTTGATGGCAACGAAAACGTGGACCTGGGCCTTGTTTTGCACTGCCACGCACTTCGTCCAGGCAGTCATCCCATCGGTGAAGCATAGGGTCCAAGCGTGGTCCGCTCCGCGGATGATCCTCCCGCCGCTATGATCGACCAGATCCATTTCACAGAATCGGGGGCGATCCTCCGTCCAGTCCGCCCAGGTGCGGACCGGGATCTGGTGTTTGAGCAACGTGCCGGGCTTCGTAAACCCCCGCCGCTTACCCGGCCTGCGTCACCGATCAGCCAACAGTCGATCCATGGTGGCGGGACTGACTCGCTTCGGCTTCTGATAGCATCCGGAGCTGACTTGGAGGAACCCCGATTCGTACAGACCCTGCAACTCGGCATCGAGCGCTTTGCGCAGTCTCTTGGAATTGATGTGATCGAACAACTGCGACAGAATGAGCAGCGCCCTGGCCTCCTCAGGGCCGTACAAGGCTCGCTGCGGGCGCTGGACGGGCCCCTGGGAGCGTTGCCTTCGACCGTTGAGTAATCCACTCGCGTACTTGCGATGGTAGCCGGTGGTCTTAAAAACTCAACCAGGATGGCGCTTCGTTCCTTTCTGCTCGCCTTGCGATAGCGCTTCTTGAGCAGTCTGAGGTCTTTCTCGTCCGTTCGACTCATAGGAATGCTTCTTTCTGGCAGCATTTGCTCGTGAGTGAACGGATACCCTACGGTAACATTCTTAGTGAGTCAATTAGCGCGCTGGTCGAGTGGGCCTTCCTGTGATATACTCCAGCCATGACGAGCCACCGCCCGAAGCGGAGACTAGATCTTGGCTCTCTTGCAGCAACCGGTGACGGACCCAGGGGCTTTCACAGAATCAATCCTTGAATCAACCCCGATCGTCCCGATGCAGCATCTCCCGAAAAAGATAGCGCGGATCGTTAAGAAAGTATAGGATCTGGCGAGCATCCACCTTTCCCCAGCAGAACCGATATTGGCTTCACTGAAAAAAGGTCCTGACATGGCCTTCTGCTGAGGATCTGCTAAACTCCGGCTGTTGATCGTCCCGTGAACAGAGTGGATGGAGCGCCCATGTTTCGCAAGAACGAAGAACACCGACAACAGAGCTTCTTCAGTGGACACTACCTGCTGCCCGACAGGCTGCAGGAGAAGCTGTTGACGTCCTGGGCCGAGACGTTCTACAGGGAACTGTTCTGCCGTATTGACGAGGAGATCTTCGCCCCGCTGTACAGCGAAGAGGCTTCTCGGCCCAACACGCCTGTGAACGTGCTGATGGGGTTGGAGATCCTGAAGAGCGGATTCGGTTGGAGCGACGAGGAGCTTTACGAGCAAGTATGCTTCAACCTGCAGGTGCGACACGCGCTGGGACAGGACGATCTGCGCAGTGAGATCTTCACCCTGCGGACGCTCTACAACTTCCGCCGCCGGGTGCGTGAGTATGCGGACGAGACCGGAATCAACGTGATCCAACAGGTGTTTGAGCAAGTCACCGACGAGCAGTTGAAGGCAGTGAAGCTGGCAACGGGGTGGCAGCGGATGGACAGCACCCAGGTGCTGAGCAACTTGGCGGAGATGAGCCGCCTGGGCTTGTTGGTGGCCGTGCTCCAAGCCGTTCACAGGCAACTGCCCGAGTCGATGAAGGAAGAATGCGCCCAACGCTGGGCGAGGTACCTGGAAGGACGGCCCCATCAGGTCTGCTACCGGATAGCGGTGGATGAGGTAGAAGACCACCTGGTGATCATCGGGCAGGAGCTCTGGGCGGTCGGTGCTGCGCTGGCTGAGCAGGCGCCAGACAGCGAGGTGCTGGGGTTGGTCCAGCGGGTGTTGGAAGAACAGTATGAACAGGACTCGGAGGGTAACGTCCATCCGCGACCGAAGGAAGAGATAGGGTCTGACAGCCTCCAGTCGCCCCACGATCCCGACGCCACGTACCGCATCAAAGGTGGCGCGACGTATTCTGGTGGATACGTGGCCAACGTGAGCGAGACGGCAGACCCGGAGAATGACGTTCAGTTGATCACCGACGTGCAGGTTGAGCCGAACCGGGCTGACGACGCAGCGTTGATGGAGCAGTCGCTGGATGACCAGACTAGACGTGGGATCGAGGTCAATCAGGTCACGGTCGATGGCGGATACACGGGGCCAAAGGGAGAGGCGGCCTGTGGGAAACACGAAGTGACCTTGCGACCCACCCGGATGCGGGGAGGACAGACCGCTCCCGACCACTGGGGATGGAAAGAGTACACCTGGGAGGTGGAAGACGACGGCACGCCCATCAGCGTCACCTGCCCTCAGGGGTGCACGGCAACGATGTTTCCCGGGCGCGCAGAGAATTGTTTCCTCGCTCGCTTTGAGGATGAGCGTTGTGCTGCGTGTCCCTTCTTCAAGACGACGTGCCGGATCGAAGAACGAAAACGGCTTTCCCCGACGCTTTATGTCACGCGGCGCACAGTCGAGATTGCCCTTCGGCGCCAGCAGATGACTCCGGAGGATGCCTCCATCCGCGCGGTGGTGGAGAGTACCATTCGCTCGCTGAAACGTGCTTTCCCCGGTAGCAAGCTGCCGGT
>JAWLCP010000217.1:0-3420 GCA_041687115.1 Anaerolineae bacterium | reverse complement strand
GTGGGGAGCTCGAGGCTCAGATCATGGTAGGGCCGGCCGAGGCCGTCGGGCTCGAGCCCGCAGCCGTCGGCTCCATTCCCTTCACCGTCACCCCACACCAAGACACCTACGTGGTCCAGGGCCAGAACACCCTCTCGTATGAGGACACGCTGCAGCGGGAGTGGGGCAGCTACAGTGTCTCCCTCGACATGGACATCACCATCGACGGGGTCTGCAGGGAGGAAGAGGGCACCCCCGTGCTCGACCTGACACTGACCAGCAGCGGGGAGCAGCTGGTGGAGGTGACGGTTGGAGGATCGCAGCACTCCTACCCGTGGTCGGGGGAGAACACGCTCCACATGACCCTGCCGGTGGAGGAGGGCGCCAGCGCCGAGGGAGAAGGGTGGCTCTTCGTGCTCCATCCGGACTGACCCGCAGGAGGTCCTCGCGTCTGCCCCGGACGGGTCCCAGGGCCCTGGGGCCGCCCTGGGGCCGCCGCCTCGCTTGTGTGCATGCTTCCGGTGAGCCATAATCAACGCCCCGTTTCGATGCCCGCCGTCAAGGGGCCACCCGCGACTGGAGGCACGCTATGCAGCACGTTCGACTCGTCCTGGTTGGGCTTGGCAACCTGGGTCGCCGCTTCTGCCGCATCCTGAGCGACAAGAGGGATCGCGTAGCCGAGCGCTACGAGCTCGATCTGATCCTCGTCGGGGCTGCCGACAGCCGGGGGGCCGCCTACGACCCGCTGCACGGTCTCGATCCGGATCGGGTCGCCACCTTGAAGTCGTCCGGTGCCTCCATCGCCGACTACCCGGACGTGGGCCAGGAGGGCTGGCTGGCCACCGACCTGGTCGCTGCTGCCCAGGCCGACGTCCTGCTGGAGGCGTCTCCCGTCAACCTGGATCAGGACGGCGAGCCGGGCCTCTCCTGCGTGCGCACCGCCCTTCGACGGGGGCTGCACGTCGTCACCCCCAACAAAGGCCCGCTGGTCCTCGCCTATTCGGAGTTGCACCAGCTGGCCGCGGCCCACCACGTCGAGCTCCGCTTCGATGGCACGGTGGCGGGCGGACTGCCCGCCCTCTACATCGGCCAACGCGACCTGCGAGGCGCCGAGGTCCATCAAGTCCAGGCGGTGCCCAACCTGTGCACGGGCTACGTGATCGACATGCTGGCCGACGGCATGGCGTGGGAGCAGGCCATCGCTCGGGCCCGCGAGGAAGGGGTGCTGGAGGGAGACGGGTCCTGGGATCTGGAGGGATGGGACGCCGCCGCCAAGCTCGTCATCCTTGCCAACGCGGTGCTGAGCGTCTCCGCCCGACTGGACGATGTCAGCCGTACCGGGATCACCGACCTGAATCCCCGGGATCTCCGGGCAGCCCGAGAACGGGGCGAGCGTTACCGCTTGCTGGCGCAGGCCAGGCGCGGCGCCGATGGCGGGTACGAGCTCTCCGTGGCCCCTACCCCGCTGTCTCTCGATCATCCGCTCGGCCACCTGGGACGAAAGCAGATGGGCGTGGCGTACGAGACCGATATCTACGGCACCATCACCACCACCATCGAGGAACCCAGCCCCATCCCCTCAGCCGCCACGATGCTGCGGGATCTGCTGGACATCTACTCGTGAGGGACGTAACGTGAGGCAGGACTTGCTTCGCTCTCCATCCACCGGGGTCCACCAATGAACCATATTCTCCCGTGGGGGCTCGAGCTCATCCGCGCCGTTCAACGCTTCCGCAGCCCGGCGCTCGACGCCCTCTTCATCGCCATCACGTCTCTGGGCAGCGAGGACTTCTACTTTCTCCTTCTGCCCGTGTTGCTGTGGTGTGTCGACTTCGCAGTGGGCGCGCGGATCGCTGCCGCCCTCCTGCTCTCAACCTACGCCAACGCAGGGCTCAAGGACCTCTTCGCCCTTCCGCGCCCCTTCGAGCTCGATCCCGCGGTCCAGGTGTACGATGTCGCAGGGTACGGGCTGCCCAGCGGACACGCCCAGCACTCGGTCGTCATCTGGGGCACCATCGCCCATGCGTGGAGAGCGGCCCGGGGGTGGATCCTGGCCGGCCTTCTTGCCCTCCTGATCGGGTTTTCCCGCATCTACCTCGGCGTCCACTTCCCCACCGACGTGCTCGCAGGCTGGCTAATCGGTATCCTGCTCCTGGCACCCTACGTCGCCTTCCACCGGCGACTTGAGGGCTGGCTGGAGGGGAGGGAGCTAGGCGCTCAGCTGACGGCGGCCGTCGTCCTCCCGCTCCTCCTGCTCTCGCTCCACGTGACCGAGGACACCACCAGTCTCACCGGGGTTCTACTGGGAGCCGGCGTGGGGATCGCGCTGCTCCGGAGGAGCTTCCACTACGACGCCGGCGGGCCGCCCTGGCAGCGGGCGTTCCGTCTCTTTCTCGGCATCGCCGTCGTGCTCGCTCTCCGCTTCGGGCTCAAAGCCATCTCGCCCCACCAGCCCGAAGCGCTTCGCCTGACGGCCCGCTTCCTGCGCTACGCCATTCTGGGGGTGTGGATCAGCCTCGGCGCCCCGTGGCTGTTCAAGACGCTCCGTCTGACGCCGGGCCAGGCAGAAGAGCCTACAGTGGACTAGAGCGGTGCCCTGCGACCCGTCACCGGCTCTTCAGACGGCTTAGCCACACCCCGATCGCCGCGGCAAATGCCACCAGAGATCCCACCGCGATGACCGTCCACGGCGCTGACGGCCCCATCGGCAACCCGGACGGGGGCGATACTGTGGCGGTGGGACTGGGCGGCACCGGGGTGGGCGTCGGCGTTGGCGTTGCAGAGGGCGTCGGCGTTCCGGTCGGAGTCGGCGTTGCCGTCGGCGTCCTGGTCGCCGTCGCCGTCGGTGTGGACGTCTCGGTAGGCACCAGGGTGGACGTGGGCGACGGCGGGGGAGGCTCAGAGGTGACGGGGGCCGTCGAAGTAAGGGCCACCGTGGCGGTCACGACCGGCGTCTCAGTCGCGGTGGGGACATCCGTCGCCACCGGGGGCACCGTGCCGCCCGCCTCCTCCACCAGCAGGTACGTGGGACCGCCGATGATGCACCCGGCGAGCTCGTCAGCGCAGCGTGCGCCCGGCAGCGTCAGCGCGTACTGCCCCTCCTCCGCGCTCAGCTGCCGCTCAACCCCCGTCTGATCGATCAACCGCGCCGTCGGGGCCAGAGCGGAAACGGTCACCGGGACGTCGGTCTCCCTGCGCGCCCAGAGGACGCGAGTCGTGCGATCCCCCCGCTGCAGAACGACGACCTGATACAGCGCGTGACGCTCCTCGCGGGCGCTCTGGGTCCCGGCGAAATGCTCCGTGATCAAGCGGTAGGCGTCGTAGGCCGGGCGTCGAGAGCCATCCGGCCGGATCAGGCCGAAGGGCTCGCCCCCCGGCGGAAGCCCCGTATCCTTCAGCTTGTAGACGGCGATTCGCTCCGCGCCTGCGCTGAGGCCGAGG
>JAWLCP010000216.1:0-3508 GCA_041687115.1 Anaerolineae bacterium | reverse complement strand
GGGGGAGAGGGTTAGGGTGAGGGGGGAAACCGCAAGTACCTTACCGACGTAGACACCGTCGGCAACCTAAAGACGTCGAGGAGGTCGGTTTGAGCAAGAGACGAGGAAAGAGCGTCAACCCTTTTGACTCGCGCAAGACCATATCGAGGGGCGGGTCAGGATCCGCAGGGGGCTCCAAACAGATGCTTCAGCAGCTGCAGGGGCTCCAGCAGGAGATGCTCGCTGCGCAGGAGGAGATCGCCGAGGAGACCTTCACCGCCACCGCCGGCGGAGGGATCATCACCGCCGTGGTCACCGGCGACCGGCGGCTGAAGGAGCTCACCATCGATCCCGAGGTCGTCGACCCGGACGACGTCGAGATGCTCCAGGATCTGGTCGTGGTCGCCGTCAACAAGGCCGTGGAGAAGATCGAGCAGGCCACCAGCGAGCGCATGGCCGAGTTCACTGCTGGCCTCGGCGGTATTCAAGACCTGCTCTAGGTGAATCGTGGTGGGAACAGGGACGTCATCGATCCCTCCTTCGGTGACCCGGCTCATCGAGGAGCTTTCTGAACTACCCGGCGTTGGCCGGAAGACCGCTGCCCGGCTCACCTACTTCCTCTTGCGTGGCCGGTCCGATCTGGCCATCCGTCTGTCCGAGGCGCTGCGGGACCTGAGCGAGCGTACGCGCTTCTGCTCCATCTGCTACAACATCACCGAGGAGGACCCCTGTCCGGTCTGCGCGGACGAGACGCGGGATCGCACCACCATCTGCGTGGTCGAGGAGCCTCTCGACGTGCTGGCCATCGAGGAGGCCGGTGTATACAAGGGCGTCTATCACGTCCTCCACGGCGTCCTGGCCCCCTCGCAGGGCATGTTCGCCGAGGATCTCCGCATCCGGGAGCTCGTCGCCCGTCTGCAAGAAGGGGACGTACAGGAGATTATCCTGGCCACGAACCCCACCAGCGAGGGGGATTGGACGGCGTCCTACTTGCTCAGTCAGCTGGAGTCACTGGATGTGCGCGTCACACGCCTGGGGCGCGGGCTCCCCATGGGGGGCGATCTCGAGTACGCCGACGCCGTGACCCTCACCCGTGCGCTGGAGCGCCGGGAGCCGGTCTGACCCCGGACCGATCGGCTGAAGTGCCGCCCGACCCCTCACTTCACGTCAGCCACGGTGGCCGCGGCCCGCGCGGGGCCCCGCAGGAGGGGCACTGCACGACCGCCTCTTCATCCCGGCCGTACGCCCGACCGCACCATTCGCAGTGCGTCCAGGCCCGTTCGGCCGCCTCCCGCATTCGCTCCGCAGCCCGTCTCCGGGCCTCCTCTCTCAGGTAGGCCTCCTCCGCCGCCCCGCCCACCCGGTCGATCACGCGCCACACCTGCCTCGGCAGGCTCAGGTCCCCGATGTCCTCGGCCACGTTCTCGATGCTTTCGATCAGGTTGCCCGCCGTGTCGAGCGCGCCGGTGAGCCCCCGTCTTCTGCGCAGCAGCTCCCCACTCCCCCGCAGGGCCGTTCTGCCCAGGGAGCCGATCGCCCCTCGCTTCGCGTCTGGGCTCAGGTCGCTCATCGCCACCGTCAGGGTGTCGTCGCTCTCGATCAGCGTCACCGTCAGCGCCGGGGAGAAACCACGTGGAGGCTCCTGGCTCTGCAGGACGGTGACCGTCGTCGCCTTCTCCGTCTCCTCGATCGCCACCTGCGTGTCGGCCCCCGCGAGCTCATTTCTGAGCGCACTGGCGATCGTCGACGCGCGGCATCCCTCGAACACCACCGGGTTCGCGTGTCCCGCCACCACGCCGGCCAGGACCCCCGCACCCAGCCCGAGCTCGGCCAGGATATCGTCCGCCGGAGATGGCGGAGCTTTGGGCCTGGGCGGTGGTTCGTAGGAGAACCCCTCCTTCAACCGCTGCCGTTCCTCGGCCAACCATTCTTCAAGGCTCTGTTCTTCTGTCATGCGGTCCCCTTTCCTTTCGCCCGGTGGACGGTGGGCTTCGGAAGCTGACGATATTTTAGCATACCTCTCCCCACCCACAAACCTCGATTGACCTTCGCGCCCGGTTGGGCTATACTCGGTCCCGTCAACCGCCTGGCCTGCTCGTGGGACGTCTCGATGACCCTCGTCTACTTTGCCGTCGCCTGGACGTCTGGCATCGCCCTTGCCAGGGCCCTCGCCGTCCCGTGGCAGGTGCTCCCGCTGCTGGGGCTCGCTTCCCTTCTCGTTCTGCTTCTCTGGCGCGACGAACGTCGCGTCCGGATGGGCGCGGTCTGTCTCCTCGCCGCTGCCCTGGGTGCCGGCCGCTTCCTCCTCGCCGCGCCGCGCTTCGATGAGACGTCCCTGGCCACGTACAACGACCTCGGATGGGTGACCCTCGAGGGCCGCATCGTCGCCCAGCCGGACGAGCGCGACGGCCATGCCAACCTCCGGGTGCGTGCGCAGCGGTTGGTGCTGGCCGACGGTGCCGAGCGCGAGGTCAACGGTCTGGCATTCGTCAGCGCCGACCGCTACCCGCGGCATGAGCTGGGCGACAGGGTCCGCGTCCAGGGGGCGCTGAGGAGCCCCTCGACCCTCGACGACTCCTCCTTCGGCGACTACCTCGCTCGTCAGGGCGTTCACTCCCTGATCTGGCGGGCTCAGGTCGAGCGTCTAGGCCCCCGTCAGCGCAGATCCGTTGCCTCCTACCTCTCTGCCTTCAACCGTCGGGCTCAGCAGACGATCGCCGGTATCCTTCCGGAGCCCGAGGCGGCCCTCCTGACCGGCATCTTGTTGGGGGTCGAGTCGGGTATCCCCGCCGATCTGGCCGCCGACTTCGCCGCCACCGGCACCACCCACATCATCGCCATCTCCGGGTTCAACATTACCATCCTCAGCGGCGTCTTCATGGCCCTGGCCCTGCGGGTCTTTCACCGCCGCTGGGCCATCTGGGTGGCGATGGCCGCCGTGGCCGTCTACACCCTCTTCGTGGGGGCGTCGGCCGCCGTCGTGCGGGCCGCGCTGATGGGCGTTCTCTACCTCCTCGGCCGGGTCGTCGGGCGCCCCAGCTACGCCCCTGTCTCGCTCTCCGCGGCCGCCGTCGCCATGACCGCCTGGAACCCCCACACGTTGTGGGACGTCGGTTTCCTCCTCAGCTTTGCCGCCACCGCCGGCCTCATGATCTACACACGGCCTCTGGAACGCGCTTTTGAGGCGGTGTTGGAACGCCTCACGTCCGCCGAGCGCGCTCAGCGGATGGTGAGCCTGCTCAGCGAGCCCCTTCTTGCCACCGTCGCAGCGCAGATGCTGACGACCCCCGTTCTCCTGGCCACCTTCGGCCAGTTCTCCGCCGTCACGTTCCTGAGCAACATCTTGATCCTCCCCGTTCAGCCCCACGTGATGGTTGCCGGGGGCCTGGCCACGCTCCTGGGCCTCGTCCTCCGGCCGCTCGGGCGGCTCGTCGGCTCGGTCGCCTGGGTCTTCCTCACCTACACCATCGCGGTGGTCCAATGGGCCGCCGACCTTCCCTTCGCCTCGATGCCGGTAACCATGGGCGGC
>JAWLCP010000215.1:0-3510 GCA_041687115.1 Anaerolineae bacterium | reverse complement strand
CGATGCGCCAGGTACGCCTCCAGAGCGGACACGCGAGAGACGATGGAGCCCTTGTTGTCGGCGGTCCCGCGCGCGTACAGCTTCCCGTCACGCACCTCCGGCTCGAAGGGAGGGCTGGTCCACTCATCGAGGGGATCGACCGGCTGCACGTCGTAGTGATTGTACAGCAGCAAGGTGCGCTCGCCCCTTCCCTCCATGCGCCCCAGGACCACCGGCGGGGCTCCATCTGAGGCGGCGGAGTCCAGAGGAACCAGCGTCACGTCAAAGCCAACTCCCTCCAGCATCTCCCGCACCATAACCGCCATGTCCTCCAGCCCTTCACCCTGAGCCGAGATGCTCGGCTGCGCGCATGCACGAATCAAACGTCTCAGGTACTCGTCCGTATGCGCCTCGATGTGATCGAAGATTTGCTTCATTGCATAGCCCCCTGGCTCGCTACCTCGATTCCTTCCCCCTCGACGACCTCACCGACCACCCAGCACGGATGTCCTGCGTCGTCGAAGAGCTGGATGAGTCCCTCCAACTTCTCCGGTGGGACCGCGACCAGCAGCCCCCCCGACGTCTCCGGTGTGTAAAGAAGCTGCTGCATCTCCTCCTCGATCTCCGGCGCGAACGTCACCGCGTGCTCGTAAGCGCGCTCGTTGTTGCACGTACCGCCGGGGAATAACCACATGTCGGCGTACTCCCGTGCCCCCTCCAGGAATGGGATCTGCTCGAGGTGGAAGCGCAGCCGGACGCCGCTCTTCTGCGCCATCTCGTACCCATGACCCAGGAGGGCAAAGCCGGTGATGTCGGTGACGGCGTGCACACCAATTTTGCGGATCAGCTCGGCCGCCTCGCGGTTTAGCTTCTTCATGCTCTCCACTGCGGCAGCGATGTGTGCCGGGGCAGCCACGTCCGCCTTGAGCACGGTGGTGATGATCCCCGCGCCCAGCGGCTTCGTCAGCACCAGCACGTCGCCGGGGCGCGCAGCAGCCTTCGTCCACACCTGCTCGGGGTGGACCACGCCCATCACCGAGAGCCCGTACTTCGGCTCTTCGTCGTCGACCGTATGGCCCCCGGCCAGTACGCCGCCTGCCTCAGCCACCTTCTCTGCTCCGCCGCGCAAGATCTGTATGGTGATCTCCGGCGGCAGATCCGGCGGGAACCCGCAGATGTTGAGCGCCAGCACCACCTCGCCGCCCATGGCGTAGACGTCGCTCATGGCGTTGGCCGCCGCGATGGCGCCGTAGTCGTAGGGGTCGTCGACGATGGGCGGGAAGAAGTCGAGCGTCTGAACGACCGCCACCTCATCGTTGATCCTGTAGACGGCCGCGTCATCGCTGATGGAAAGGCCGACCAACAGGTCAGGGTACTGCTCAGCCGAAAACAGATCTTGCAGCGGGCGCAGAACCTGCGCCAGGGCCCCAGGGCCCATCTTCGCCGCTCAACCCGCCGCGCTGGTCAGCGCGGTCAGACGAATCTCCTCGCGCGTCACGCGACTCACCTCCTCTCATCGAACAGACCACCGAGAAGCGACGCTCCAACACTCGCTTCCTGAAGGTCACCCAGTAAACGCCCGGGCTCCGGTTGACTCCATGACACCCTCGACACCCCTCGAGGCCCGCCTCTTCGTCCATCGGGCAACCACTCGCCTAGATGTCGTGAGCGCCCTCGATCTCCAATCCCACACCGTCGAGTACGTGACATGCCGTCCCACGATCGGCGGTCCGCACCCGCACGCACACCCCACAGTCGGAGCTCAGATGACGTGGGACCGGGATCAGCTTGCAGTCGATCCCAGCAGCCGCCAGCACCTTCTCCGCGCGCAGAGCGCGGCTCGTGGAATAGACCAGGACGACCGTGTATCGATCCTCGGTCATCCTGCCTCCTCCGCGAGGCGGCGGACGGCGTTCACCGCCTCCTCGACCTCTTCCAGCGAATTGAGGGCGCTCAGCCCGAAGCGGACGGTGCCGTCCGGGAACGTGCCTATCGTCCTGTGCGCCGCGGGCGCGCAGTGCAGGCCAACCCGGCACATGATACCATACTCCTCATCCAGCCGTAGCCCGACCCCCGAGGGCGCCATCCCGGCGATGTTGAACGACACCGTCGCTGTCTGACGCTCCGCCTCAAGCCCACCGTAGACCGTCACACCATCGATCGCCATCAGCCCTCGGATCAAGCAGTCTGTCATGCCCACCTCGTGGGCCCGGATCTGCTCCACACCGCGCTCCAACACCCAGCGTACACCTGCGCGCAGTCCGGCCAGTCCAACCACGTTGGGCGTGCCGCTCTCGCACATATCGGGCAGGAAATCCGGCTGCTCCTCCAGCTCCGAGTTGCTGCCCGTGCCACCACGCGTCAGCGGCCTCAGCCTGTGGACCTCCACCCGCTTGCCGATGATCAACCCGCCCGTGCCCATCGGTCCGTACAGCGACTTGTGACCGGTGAAGCCGAGCAGGTCGATCTGATCCGCCTGGACGTCGACCGGAAACGCGCCCCCGGTCTGCGCCGCGTCGACCAGCAGCAGCACGTCGTGCCGCCGCGCGATGCGTCCCACCTCCCCCACCGGGAGCAGCGTGCCGACCACGTTGGAGGCGTGGTTCAATGCGATCATCACCGTGTTGGGCCGAATGGCCGCCTCCACATCGGCGGGATCGAGAACACCCTCCGGTGAGCAGTCCACCACGGTCAACGCCACCCCATGCCGCTCCAGCTCTCGGAGCGGACGCATCACCGAGTTGTGCTCCATGCTGCTGGTGATGACGTGGTCGCGCGAACGCAGGATGCCGCGCAGCGCCAGGTTGAGCGCCTCCGTCACGTTGGCGCCGAAGACCACCCGCAGCGGATCCGGGGCGTTGAACAGCTCTGCCACCCGCTCGCGGGCGTCGTAGACGATGCGACCTGAGTCAATCGCCCGTCGATGGGCGGCGCGCCCTGGATTGGCGCCCACCTCCTCCAGGAAACGGACCATCGCCTCCGCCACGCCCGGTGGTTTCGGCCAGGACGTCGCGGCGTTATCGAAGTAGATCATCTGCATCTCCATCATTGAGAACAGGGGCCGGAGGACGGACGCTCTGCGACCGGCGCACCCGTCGCCCTGCTTCAGTACCCGTCATTTGGTGAGAGTCAACCTGAACTCATCCCCCGCCTCTTCCACCTCAACCGTGCAGCCCATCTTCTCCGAGGCGCGCCGCACGTTCTCGCGCGAGGTCACCGTCTCCACAAGCACCTCGATGGGGAACTCACCCTCTTTGACCGCGTTCCGCGCCATAATCACCGGCTGCGGACAGGAGAATCCGCGCGCATCAACTCGCTTAGCCATGTGTGTTTTCTCCTCATCTAACTCCCTACCCCGCTTCCCAAGACGTAAGGCGTGACACGTAATCCTTACACCTTACGCTTCACGCCTCACGTCTTGTGCCTTACGCCTCACTCCCTCATCGTAAACCCGATCACCACGCAAACGACGAGCCCCAGCACCACCGCCCCCATCCCATACGGGCCGATGCCGCCGACCAGGCCCTCGGC
>JAWLCP010000214.1:0-3537 GCA_041687115.1 Anaerolineae bacterium | reverse complement strand
ATCACGATCTGGTAGATGGTGGCTGCGTCACGCCAGCGCCCGATCTCTACGTAGTCATCGCCGATCTCCACCAGTGTCAGGAGGTGCTGGGCGATACCGTAGAGGGCACCCCACTCGTCATAGCCGATACCTGCGAAGGCACTGCGGGCCTGACGCTGGATGACCTCCGCATCGACTGGCGGCTCCTCCGTCTGGCCGACGATGGGTAGCTCCAGCAGCGTCTCCAGGTCGGGGCAGGAGTCGAGCATGCGGCGGATGAGCACGATCAGCTCTGCCTTGCTACGCCGCCCCAGGGCTGTCTCCAGGTCCTCCACCGTCTTGAACCTGTTCGGCTCGTGGAGCCAGGTGAGGAGCAGGGCGACGGCATGCTTGCAGTGACCGCCCGTACCCACCGGACAGGAGCAGTCCCCTCGGACGATGCCCTTCGGGTCCAGCGAGATCTTGATGTGGTAGGGTTGCGGCCGGGAGCCCGTGCAGCGCGCCCTGAGCGTGTTGCCCTGACGGCGCGGGTTGATGATGTTCCCGCCCCGGTAGTACCGCTCGCCGCGCTGGAAAGAGCGGGGGTCGGTCCAGTCGTGGATATCGGTCTCAGTCGGTTGGGGTAAGTCGGTCATTCGTTCCTCCTTGGTGAGTCGGCCAACTTGTCCTGAGCTTGGCCTCGTGGGAGGCGTGGAGCGCCGCGACGGACGAGCGCCGCGGGGTTGCTCGCGGCCAGGGGGGTCGCTGCTGGCTCGAAGGTCACGACTCATTCTCGTTCGCAGGCGAGCACGCACCTCTGGCGAGAGCGTCGGCTGCGGACCAACTCAGCGTCTCGGGGGGACTGTCGGCCTTCGTCTCTTGCACGCTCTTATGGCCCGCCCAACGCCCTCCTTCCGTTCTTGGGCCGTATCCCCGCAGTGTTCAGTCTTGGCTTCTTCGACGTCTCACCATACAGGAGAGAGCGTGGCGTCTCCACACCGGGAGAGGGCACGCGCGGGAAAAAGCCAGGATGCCCCACGGCCTGCTGCGCGCTTCTTCAGGTGTGCTTGATGATCACCAGTATAGCGCAGAAGCTCCGTGCGTCAACAGGCGATGCCGGGTCGCGACGGGAAGGCTGTCCTGGCCGAAAAGTACATCCGGTCTACAACTGTGTGCCAATGCCCTGCTCTCTGGTACAACCCTGGCGTCCAGACCATAGACAGAAACGGTGGTTACGAGCCCTCTTCATCTTAAGGCTCTCCGCCGACCGGGTCGGTTAAGCATGCCTGACGTGATCAAGTGGAGTCCACAGCCCCCTTGAATCTGCGAGGATAGGAATGCTTGTGCAGACCCACTGTTTGATCCCCACCAAGAAGGCCGTATGATGCTAGAGCGCGCGTCCTCCGCGGTGAACCGCTTGGGACGGATGGACTTTTCCGCCATGACACCCGTCTTCCTTGCCAACGCGAGGGGGTTTCGATGGGAAGTGTCGTCTACCAGGTCAAGGACACTCTGCAACGGATCTCCCTGCCGGGCGTGTCACGCGACGAGTTGAAGGAGCAGGGCATAGCCGACCGGCGGATCACCAGCTTCAGCACGATGGAGGGCTACCTGGACATCTGTATGCGCTTCGCCAAGCACTGCGAGGCGGCCTATGGGATCGAGCGAAGGAGCGGCAATATCACCCCGGAGATGGCCGAGGCATACATCCAGCAGATGCGCGAGCGAGAGTTGTCGGGCGGGTACATTGGCAAGGTGAAGGCCGCGATTCGCAAGCTCGACGCGGGGATGAAGGAGCGGGGCTGGCGCGATCCGGAAGAGCCGGAACTGCTGGCACCCCGCGGTGGCTGGCATTCGGACCGACGCCCGGGGCGGGCCTATTCACCCCAGGAGGCGAGGGAGATCATCGCCGAGATGCAAGAGAACGCCAAGGGCCCACAGACGGCTGACGTGGTGGCACTGCAGCGAGTCGCTGGGCTCCGGGTGTCGGAAGCGACGATGATCCGGGGCCAAGATCTGGACGTGGAGGAGGGCAAGATCAGAGCGGTGAAGAAGGGCACCAAGGGTGGCCGCCCCACCGTCCACGTGGACGAGGAGCACGTTGACCTCCTGGCGCGGCTGAAGCGGAGGGCCGAGAGTCACCGCGACGACCACGTCTTTCAGGGGCGCGGGCATCGTGGTCAGTCGCTGGCCAGCCGGACCAACGGCAGCGTGCGACACGCCTGCGAACGGCTGGGGATCGAGTGTTACGGCACGCACGGGTTTCGGAAAACTCGGGCGCAGGAGTGCTATCGGCGGTCGCGAGAAGAGGGGCTTGACGAACGCGAATCCCGCCGGGAGCTGGCGCGAGGCCTGGGGCACAACCGAAGAGAGGTGACGTATTCGTACGTCCGCCGATGAGCTTGAGCAGCGCGTCTAGGTGCAGGGGCTGTGTCGCAAGGACGTGGTGTGTCTGTCAGACGAAACGCTTCACTAGCTCCGCCGGGAATCGCGCTACCTTACAGTAACTCGTGTTGCAGCAGGAGGTCCTCCACCTTCGCCAGAAACGACAATAGGGGTTTCGGGCCGAGCCCCTCGGACAGAGGCTCGTGCTCGTCTGGCGAATCGAACGGGTGGAGATGCCACTCACCGCCTTCGCGATCGATCCCGAGGATCCGACGTCTACCTTCCACCAACGCGAAGTAGAGAGAGTCCGACCGTTCGCCCAGGAACGCTTGCACGAAGAGCTCGGGGCGAATGTACAGACGCAGTGAGAGCGTGAGGTCGGTGCGCTCCATCTCCTCCAATGATCGGACAAACCACACCGTGTCTAGAGCTTCCCGAGCCTCCAGGTGGAGGTCAGTCCTGCTGTACATGTTGGAGTTCTTGCAGTTTGCGCCTCATAGTCTCTATGCCATCCACGGCGGTCTCCCAGTCCATCGCGTCGGTCTCGGCTTCCCAGGTGTAGCCTTCTTGGCGAACCACACGGTTGGCTATGAAATCCTCAAAGGTTGTGCCGTATTTCTGGCGCAGGTTCCGATCTACACGGCGATATTGTACCAGTCGACGCATATACTCTGCTTCCAACAAGCGTCGGATCTTTGCATCCAGGTCTTGCTCGCCAAGCAGTGGCTCTTCTAGCAGCTTCCGGGTTTGTTCCTGCAGGTCTACGCTCATCGTTGCTACCTCCCTCTGGGCTCAGGTCTTTCGATGCCCATTCTCACAGGATTGTACCACACTTGAGCCTGAGGACCAAGGAACTTGTGATCATCGGGGGTCACATCCCCGTTCTAGAGTGTGGAGGGCGGCTGGGGAAGTAGCCTCAAGCCACTACTGCGAAGAAGGTCGATTCCAACGCCTAATTCTCTCGACGTGTTGTAGCAGCCTGCCCACAAGAGCCGGCATCGACGTCAAGCGACAGTCTCCTAACGGAGCCCCAGCCAGCTATCCAGCATCTCCCGATTGATCTTCCACTCCAGCCAATCCTCTTCTTCTTGCACAATGGCTTGACCCAGCGCCTTCCGTTGCTCGGGGGAGAGATCCCCTTCCTCCAGCAGGACGGAGCGTTCGTGGACGTATGCCGCAAACTGTTCGAACGAC
>JAWLCP010000213.1:2318-3544 GCA_041687115.1 Anaerolineae bacterium | reverse complement strand
GACTACCGCGTGCGGGGCGAGAGGATGCCTCTGGGCGAGGTCGTCCGCATTCTCTTGGATGTCCTCGATGGCCTCGCCTACGCCCACAGCGAGGGCATGGTCCACCGGGACCTCAAGCCGGCCAACGTCCTCCTCACCGGGCGCGGGGACGCCGTCCTCAGCGACTTCGGCATCGCCCAGATCGTCGGCGGCACCCGCCACACCGTCCCCGGCGCCCTCATGGGCACCGTCAGTTACATGCCCCCGGAGCAGGGCCGCGAGGGGCGCACCGATCCGCGCAGCGACCTCTACTCCCTTGGCGTCATCTTCTACGAGATGCTCGTCCAGCGTCCTCCCTTCGAGGCCGACACGCCCCTGGCCGTCGTCATGAAGCACCTCAACGATCCGCTCCCGCTTCCGCGTGAGGTCGATTCTTCCATTCCCGAACCTTTCGAGCGCGTCATCCTCAAGGCTCTGGCCAAGGACCCTGATCATCGCTACCAGTCCGCGGCGGAGATGGCCCGGGCGCTCCACGAGGCGGCTCAGCAGGCCGAGGTCGCCCTACCCGAGCGCATCTCGCTGCCCCTCTCCTTCACCACGCCGGAGGCCCCCTCCGATTCCGTCGCCGTCTTCTCCGGGGCCGAGCGGGAGAGGGTGAGCGCCGTCGATTTCGCCGACGACGATACCCAGGTCGCATCCGGCGAACCGCCCACATCGGAGGCCGCCGAGGATGTGGAGGATCGGTCCCTCCTCAGCCAGCTCCCCTGGCCGATTCTAATAGCCGTGACCGTCCCCCTCCTCGTCAACGTCGTCGCCTTTGCGGCTGCCGCCCTCGTCGGCTGGGAGCGGGTCTTCTCCATCGCCTGGCCGGCCGAGTTCTTCCTCGTCGCAGGATCCCTCAGCCTCGTCATGGCCGTCGCGGAAGCCATCTGGATCCTCGCGCCGGTAGGCATCCTCGCCGGGAGCGGCCTGGTCCTCCTCTACTCCACGCTCACCGGCAACTGGCGCCAGTGGATCTTCCTCTGGGTCTTCGAGCTCTGGCTGATCGCCGGCATGGTCTGGCTCACCATCTGGCTGAGGCGTCACAGCGACCGCCGACGCCAGCTGAGCCGCCTCCTCGGCCACCTCCTGAGCCTTTTCTTCTTCACCCTCGGCATCGTCGTCTTCGCCCTCATCATCATCGCCGTCGCCGCCGCATCCCTCCCCCTGTGGGGCAGAGGCCAAGCCGGACGGAGTTGGGCCGTGAG
>JAWLCP010000213.1:0-2218 GCA_041687115.1 Anaerolineae bacterium | reverse complement strand
GATAGCTCACCATCAGCCCGGCGATAGGCAGCGCCTCCGCGACCGTGGTATCGTTGTGCTCAGCAAGCGATCAGGGTACCATACCACTCAAGGAGCTGTCTTATGTGGAAACGACGCTCGTCTAACCCATCTCCGCTCCGTCCCGAGCGGCACGTCGCGCTCATCACCGGCGCCAGCCAGGGCCTCGGCCGTGCCTTCGCCGAGCACTGCGCGCGCCTCGGCATGGACCTCATCCTCGTCGCCCTTCCCGAGTCGGGCCTTCCGCGCGTCGCTCGGGGTATCGAGCTGCTCTACGACGTTCGCACGCATCCTGTCGAGATGGACCTCACCGTGTCGGGGAATCCCCAGGCGCTCGTCCGGTCGATCTCCCGCCAGGGGCGCGGTGTCTCGGTGCTCATCAACAACGCCGGCGTCGGCTACAACAGCCGCTTCGAGGACTCCACGCTCCACCAGAACGAGTCCTGCATCCTCCTCAACAACCTCGCCCTGGTGGAGATCACGCGCCTCCTCCTTCCAGAGCTCAAGCGTCATTCGCGGGCCTTCGTCCTCAACGTGTCCAGCCTGGCCGCCTTCTTCCCCATGCCCTTCATGCCCGTCTACGGCCCGTCCAAGACCTTCATCCTCAACTTCAGCCTCGCCCTCCGCTCCGAGATGAGGCATACGCCCGTCAGCGTCAGCGCTCTCTGCCCCAATGGCATCCGCACCAACCGGGAGTGCCAGCACAAGATCGAGGCCCATGGCCCTATTGGCAGCCTCGTGAGTATGGATCCCGACGAGGTGGTGGCGTGCGCGATGAACGGCCTTTTCGCGGGGAAAGCCATCATCGTCCCGGGCTTGCTCAACCAGTGCCTTGCGGCGCTGGGAAGACACGTGCCCCGGCCCATCGTCTGCTCCGTCGTCTCCTCGTTCTATGGCAAGACGGCCTCCCGCGGGACGGTCGCCGGCAAACGTGGACGCGGCGCGGTTGCCATAGCGCCCCACCCGTCCCCGGAGCGCCGTCAATGTGGACAACCTATCGCGTAGGGAGGCAGCCGTGAATCCATCCACCGTCGCCTTGGTCCGGTGTGCGACCTATGATCCCGACCTCGTCTACGAGGCCCTCAGCCGTGGCGTCGAGCTTCTCGGCGGGCTCGACCGCTTCGTCACGCCCGGCGAGCACCTGCTCCTCAAGCCCAACCTGCTCGCCGCCGACGCCCCGGAGAACGTCGTCACCACCCATCCCGCCGTCCTTGCCGCCTCCGCCCGTCTCCTCCAGGAGGGGGGCGCCACCGTCTCCTTCGGGGACTCACCCGGGCTCGACCGGCCCGCCCGTGCCGCGGAGCGAGCCGGCCTCATCGACGCTGGCCTCCGCAGCGGAGCCGAGTTCGTCGACTTCTCCTCCGGCAGCCACATGGACAACCCCGAGGGCGAGCTGGTCTCCGGCTTCCCCATCGCCGGGCCCGTCCACGACTGCGACGGCATCGTCAACCTCCCCAAGATGAAGACCCACCAGCTCACCCGCATCACCGGCGCCGTCAAGAACCTCTTCGGCTGCATCCCCGGGCAGCGCAAGGCCCTCTACCACGTTCAGTTTCAGGACGTGATGGCCTTCTGCACCCTTCTCGTCGAGCTCAACCTGCGCCTCCGCCCTCGCCTCCACGTCATGGACGGCATCGTCGCCATGGAGGGCAACGGCCCCCGCAGCGGCGACCCCCGCCCCATGCGCGTCCTCATCCTCTCCCAGGATCCCGTCGCCCTCGATGCCGTCTTCTGCCGCCTGGTCGCCCTCGACCCGGCCTTCGTCCCCACCAACGTCATCGGCCACCGCCGCGGGCTCGGCCACTTCCGCCAGCGCGACGTCGAACTCGTCGGCGATGACCTTGAGCCCCTCGTCGATCCCGACTTCAAGATCGTCCGCAAACCCGTCTACGCCAACGCCTCCTACGCCCACTACAACCTCATCAAGAACGCCGTCCTCCCCCGGCCCGTCATCGACCCCGACAGATGCATCCGCTGTGGTCGCTGCGTCGAGGCCTGTCCCGTGCCCGATAAGGCCCTCCGCTTCCAGGACGGTCGTGACCGACCGCCCCGCTACGACTACGACCGCTGCATCCGCTGCTACTGCTGCCACGAGATGTGCCCCGAGCGCGCCATCGACAAGAAAACCCCGCTCCTGGGACGGATCCTCGGCCTCGGATAGCCTACCTGTGGCGATACGTGACCCCCGACTCTTGCCTTG
>JAWLCP010000212.1:0-3546 GCA_041687115.1 Anaerolineae bacterium | reverse complement strand
GCCAGCGGCTGCCAGCCGAACGACCAGTCCTCCTCCGTGCCCGCTCCCACGTCATTGATGATGGGACCGTGGTGGGTGGCGCGGACGTCGATCACCACCGGATCGTCCCGACCAGCGACCTCGATCTCCTCGCGGATGATCTCCACGTCCCGCCATTCGCCCTGGTACTCGTACTGATTGGGGTTCTCTGGATTGAGCCGCTCGATGAACAGATCCTGGACATCGGGACCCAGGTTGGTGACGCCCCAGGCGATGCGATGGTTGTGACCGATCACGACGCCCGGGGCGCTGGCGAACGAGGCTCCCACCACATCATAGGGGCAGTCCGGGCCCAGCGGCTCGCAGTGGAGGCCGATCTCGTACCAGATGGAGGGCATCTGGATCCCCAGATGCGGGTCGTTGGCCAGCAGGGGCGCCCCGGTCTGGGTGTGGTCCCCGGCGATGACCCAGCTGTTGCTGCCGAGAGGGTCTCCGGCGCCGAGGGCGACCGCCTCCATGGCAGCGTCTGGCAGTGTACGAAGCGACGCCTCGCTCAGCGGATGGGGGACAATGACGGGATCCTCCTCTGGATAGGGGGGGACGAGCGTGTCGACGGCGGAGGCACCCAGTCGAGCGGCGATGTGCGCTCGCAGAAGCTCGGAGGACCGGTTGCCGGAGAGATCCCAGGCCATCACCTTGCCCCAGCTGATGGTGTCGAGCGGCGTCCAGGGCTCGGGCTCGAACCGGGTACCGGTGAGTCCCAGGATGGTAAACTCCAGCCCCAGGGATCCCCTATGAGCGGAGACGTAGGCGTTGACCCCCTCGGCGTACGCGTCCAGGACCGAGCGGGTCTCATCGTCCAGGAGCTCCAGGTCTTGAGCGGCGGCGCGATGCCAGCCGATGGTTCGAATGAACCGGTCGTTCTCGAGCCCAGACTCGCCCAGAACCTCCGACAGACGGCCCGACCCGATGCGGCGCCAGAACTCCATCTGCCAGAAGCGGTCCTGGGCATGGACGTAGCCCTGGGCGAGGAACAGGTCGTGGGCATTGGAGGCGTAGATGTGGGGGATGCCCCAGCTGTCGCGGACGATGGTGACCTGGGCATGCAGGCCATCCATCTCGACTGCCCCGTCGACCTTGGGCCACGATCGGCGCACGGTGGTCACCCCGTACACCAGGCCTACCAGCGCAGCGAGCAGCAGAAGTGCAGGCAGGACGAACAAGAGACGACCGGGCTTGCGCATATCCCCTCCTTCTGAGCAGTGGTGCGCGACGCGGACGCGAGGATTATATCGCCGCGGCAGGGTGAAGTCAAACAGAGAGGCGCGGCCTGATCGGTTCCTCGGCTGTCTTCTCGACCTCTCCGATGAGCGACCAGGGCCCGGTCCATGTGATCCGCACGCGGGCCAGGCGACCGCGCCAATCGCCATCATCGTCGAAGTAGACCAGCCTGTCGGTGCGGGTACGTCCCCACCAGCGGCCTTTCTTCCTGCCCTCGACCAGCACCTCCACCGCCCGCCCCAGGAGCTGGGCGTTGAGCTCGCCGACAATCTCCGCCTGCAGGTCGTCGAGGGCCTTTCGCCGGCGCTCCTTCTCCTCGGGCGGGACGTCGTCCTCAAAATGGCGCGCCGCCAACGTCTGCGGACGCGGCGAGTAGCGGGCGATGTGTGCCTTATCGAGACGCAGCTCGGCCAGGAGGTTATACGTCCGCTGGAACTGCTCCGCCGTCTCCTTCGGGAAGCCGACGATGATGTCGGTGGCGATGGAGACGCCAGGAATGCGCCGGCGGATGCGTGCGACGAGACGCCGATACTCGTCGGCGGTGTACCCACGCCTCATGCGTCTCAGCACCTCGTCGTCGCCCGCCTGCACCGGCACCTCGATGTGCTCACAGACCTTGGGCAGCTCTGCGACAACGTCCAGCAGCTCGTCCGTCATCCAGTTGGGGTGTGAGGTGAGGAAGCGGATGCGCTCCAGCCCTTCGATGTGATGCAAGCGACGAATCAGTGAGGGGAGCGAGGCATCGTTCGATAGATCCAGCCCGTACCGATCGATGATCTGCCCCAGCAGCGTGATCTCCTTGACCCCCTGGGCGGTCAGCGCGCGCGCTTCCTCCACAATCTCATCGGCCGGGCGGCTCCGCTCCGGGCCGCGACGGTAGGGAATGATGCAGTAGGAGCAGGCATGGGAGCAGCCCAGCACGGCGGAGACGTAGGCGGACACCAACGCCTCTCGATCGTGGGCGGGTAGGATCAGGTCGCCGTCCTGCAGGCGGTAGCGCTGCATGAGCCGCGCGGTCTCCATCGCCCGCCCATCGTCAGCCCATCCACGCTCATTCAGGTAATGGAGCAGCGGTCGCGGGTCCGACGGCGGCATGAATACGTCGACCCAGGGGAAGCGGTCACGCAGGGGATTCGGGTCGCGCACGCCGACGAAGCAGCCCATCAGGCCGATGACGGTCTCCGGGCGCTTCTCCTTGAGGGGCTTCAGGGAGCCCAGGCGCCCGTAGATCTTGTCCTCGGCCGACTGGCGTACCACGCAGGTGTTGAGCACGACGATGTCGGCGTCCTCCGCGCGATCGATCGACGTGTGTCCCAACCGTTCCAGCGCCGACGCTAGGCGCCGCGAGTCAGCCACGTTCATCTGACAGCCGATGGTCCAGATGTAGTAGTTCACAACGTCATGGTAACCGGTCCCACCGGAGCGTCAAGGGGATGGATATGTCCTCAGGGTCGCGTCGACGCCGGGGAGGGGCGTGTGCAGCATGGTGCGGGCGCGAGAGGAATCGAGGGTGCAGTCGAGGGGACGAGTCAGGCCGCTCGCACGGCTCAGCGCCGGCGTGATGCCCCTGGGATCCACGTCGTGGGAGCGCGCCAGGCGCACGCCGAAGGCGTAGCGGGAGAGCGCCTGCGGGCCGGCGACGTGGAGTACACCAGCATAGGGATGGTGCGCCAGCTCGACGAGGGCGGATGCCAGGCTCTTGACCCAGATGGGGCAGCGGCGCTCATCGGTGAAGAGGCGCACCGCCCTGCCCGCGCGGAGGTCGCCGACGATCCAGCGCGTCTGTCGGTCCCAGTGGCGCCAGCGCCCGTCGGGTGGGGCGCCCTCCGGGGCATCCGCCGCAGGGCCGTAGATGAGGGAGGTGCGCAGGATGACGGCTTCGGCGCCGCAGGCACGGATGGCTGCCTCGGCCAGGGCCTTGCTCCGCCCGTAGGGGGTGATGGGAGAGGGAGGGTCTGCCTCGGTGTAGTTCCCTTTCTGTCCATCGAAGAGCACGTCGGTCGACACGTGGATCAGGCGCGCCCCGACGGCGGCGGCCGCGTCGGCGAGGTGGCGCGTGCCCTCGGCGTTGACCGCCTGGAAGTCGGTTCCCTGCCCGGGGTTGAGGGCGGCGGTGTGGACGATTACCGACGGCCGTACATCCCCGACCAGGGCCTCGACCGACGACCGATCGCGCACATCGAGCCGCCGCCAGTCGACATTGGCCGTCTGGGAAGGGTCAGTGAGATACGTCGCCGTCACGTCCCACGTGCTGCACGCGAGTCGGACGACCCAACCGCCGAGATA
>JAWLCP010000211.1:0-3547 GCA_041687115.1 Anaerolineae bacterium | reverse complement strand
CACCCTCCGGCAGCGACTGGCGCAGCACGCTGACCACCACTCTGGCGCGCTCCACGGCCCGACCTCGGGTGACGCCGGCCCGGGCTCCGACCCGGTCGTAGAACTCCCCCAGCGTGTGACAGCCGACGGGCGCCCGGGTCACCTCCGAATCGACGTACTCGTGGACGAAGTCCTTCACCTCCTTGGGCAGCTGGGAGACGAGATGCCGCCGCTGGGTTCTGTAGAGGCACTCGCCCAGCGACGAGAGGGTGGCGCGGATGGCGGTCACCGCCTCCTCGGGGGAGTCGAAGCCCCCCTGCTCCTCAACTTGGCGGACGAGCTCATGATAGCGCAAGGTCGTTCCTCCTTTCGTGCCAATGGGCTTGCGTGTGCCCCCCTCACCTGACCTCTCCCCCTGGAGAGCAATAGGTCCTAGATGACGTCACCTTCGAACAGATCATCGAAGAGGCCGCCTTCTTCCTCTTCCTCCGGCGGTTCCTTCACGTGGTCGGGCACCTCGTCGACCGGGTACCACTTGCCCGTCTTCGTGTCCTCGACGAACTCCCGCTTCACCACGGTCCAGGCATCCCGGTTGGCGACGGCCTCCTGGCTCATCTCGCTGGTCTTCTCCTCGTCGTAGGTCTCCCAGGACCTGTTGTACGCCTCCATGTAGACCTTCTGCGCCTCGGGCGGCAGTACGTCCTGTACGGTGTCCGGCAAGTCCTGCATGCTCTCGTACATGTCGTTCCTCCTAGATTCTTACCTGCTTCCCTTATACCGCGAGGTGGCCGCGCAACCATCTAGATACCCGCTGGGCCACCCGGTGAATTGAACTGCCCGTCCCCCCCCACCTGGCCTCTCCCAGGCGAGGACCGGTGCCGTCCGAGCACGCGGTGGACCGAGCTAGCCACCGTTGCCCCCCAGGAGCTCCTCCAGCGGCATGCCGTTGATGAAGATCGACACCCGGTCCACCGTCCGGTACTGGAGCGCGGTGTAGGCCAGCTGCGCCTCCACGCGGGGCTCGTCGCACACCCCGCCGAGCACGAGCGCCCCGGAGAGCTCGATGATCGCCTCGCCATCCACGATCCTCACCCGCTCGAGGGTGAGGTCGGACTGGTACAGCGCGTTGTAGAGCCCCGTGTCTGCCACCTCGCGGTCCTCGATGGCCAGCAGCCGCCCCAGCGCCGCCGTCAGAGGCGCCAGGGTGGGCTCGATCTCCACCTCCACCGGGACCACGCTGTCGCCGCAGCCGATCTCATCCCCCGCCTGCCCCTCGTCGCCCACGGCGATCAGGTAGATGTTCGTGCGCGTGAACAGGCCCGCCTGGGACGGCGTCGCCGTGGGGGTGGGCACGGCCGCCGTCGGCGTCCGCGTCGGCGCGCGCTCCCCCAGGAGCTCCTCCAGCGGGGTGCCGTTGATGAAGATCGAGACCCGGTCCACCGTCCGGTACTGGAGCGCGGTGTAGGCCAGCTGCGCCTCCACGCGGGGCTCGTCGCACACCCCGCCGAGCACGAGCGCCCCGGAGAGCTCGATGATCGCCTCGCCATCCACGATCCTCACCCGCTCGAGGGTGAGGTCGGACTGATACAGGGCGTTGTAGAGCCCCGTGTCTGCCACCTCGCGGTCCTTGATCGCCAGCAGCCGCCGCAGCGCCGCCGTCAGGGGCGCCAGGGTGGGCTCGATTTCCACCTCCACCGGGACCACGCTGTCGCCGCAGCCGATCTCGTCCCCCGCCCGCCCCTCGTCGCCGACCGCGATCAGGTAGATGTTCGTGCGCGTGAAGAGGCCCGCCTGGGACGGCGTCGCCGTTGGCGTGGGGGCCACGGGCGTGGGCGTCCGGGTCGGCGTCGGGGATGCTGTCGCCGTGGGCGTAGCGGGCAGCGTGACCTCAAGCTCCTCGGAGACCGCCTTCACGGGCGGATCCTCCACCGCAACAACGACCACCCACGCGTCCGGCGGCTGGACGAAGTCGGGGAGCGTGATGCGCGTCTCCAGACGACCCTCGGCATCCGTCTGCGCCGCGGCGACCACGTCGTACTCGGAGTCCACCCGTCCCACCCCCACGTCGACGGCGACGTCGGGGGGGAAACCGCGCGCGTCCACGCGGAGATCGGTCCCGGCCGACGCCACCGTGGGTGAGATGCCGACGCTGGGCTCGTACTCGGGCCCGGTCACCTGGAAGGCGTTGGAGACGCCCGTCATTGCCCCGTCCGGGGTCCTGGCCACCACCACCCAGCGCTCGTCGGGCTCCGCGGAGGCGGGGATGGTCAGCTCCGTCGTCAGCGCCCCCCCGTCGTCGGTCTCAGCGGTGGAGACCACGTCCGCCTCGGCATCCTCCCGCCCCAGGCTCAGCTCGATCTCGGCGGTCGGCGGGAAGCCACTCAGGGCAACCTCGACCCTGGTTTGGGGCGGCCCGCTGGTGGGCGATACGGCGACGGTCAGACTGGCCGGCGTGGGCGGCAGGGTGGCGGTGGGCGGTGCGGCGGATGTCGGCTCAACGGGGGTCGCGGTGGGCGTCGTCCGCCCGTCACCAAATGCGCAGCCCGCCGTCGAGAGGGCCACCACCAACAACATGAGCAGCAGTCTGATCGGCGTCCGTTCTTGTCTCACGACTCCCTCCTCTGTCGGGTCCACCCGCATCGACCGGCTCACCCTGCCCCACCCCCATGCCAGGCCGGTGTGCTATACGAAAGTACGCCAGGCAGCCACGAGCTCAGCGGCCCTATCCAGGAGATCTCGCACCTCATCACGCCTCCTCCGCGTTCTCGCGCCGCCACCGGTCCATGATGGCAGTGACCTCGCTATCGGGAACGTCGTACCACCGCTCGTAGACCTGGGCCACCGCGCGGAAGTACCGCGGCTGCTCGAGCACGACGATCTCATCGCCCGGGCCGTCCAGTTCCGCGCCGATCTGCTCCGCCACCTCCCGTCCGGCGACCGGGACGGCGACCACAAGAGTGCTGGCCCCTTGGCTGCGGCAGCACTCGATGGCAGCGCGCATGGTGGATCCCATGGCGATGCCGTCGTCGACCAGGATGACCGTGCGCCCCTCCAGATTCGGCAGCGGTTCACCGCGCCTGAGGACGGCGACGCGCCGCTCGATCTCTCGCCGCTGTTCCTCGACGACCGTCTCGATGGTGTCGCCCGAGACCCAGCGGGCGGCATCCCCCAGAATCACCGTGCTGCCGTCCTCGGCGACGGCGCCGAAGCCGGCCTCGGGCTGGTCTGGATACGGCAGCTTCCGAGCGATCAGCAGGGAGAAGTCGGCGTTCAGGTGCGTCGCCACCTCATATCCGACCTCCACCCCGCCGCGGGGAATGGCCAGGACGACGACGTCCCGATCTCTATAGGCTTCCAGCCGGCGGGCAAGCTGCTCCCCTGCCTCCCTGCGGTCCTCAAACATCAACTCTCCCTCCACTGCTCGAGACGGATCGTGCCGTGCCGCCGCCGTGGGCGTCGGCCAGCGGCGGTCCCTCAGATGAGAAGGTCGATGGTCTCTGTGACCCGATCCCACGTGTCGGCATCGGGGTTGGAAATCCCGAGGTCGACCACGGTCATGAGCTGCGTG
>JAWLCP010000210.1:0-3560 GCA_041687115.1 Anaerolineae bacterium | reverse complement strand
GCTGGGTGGCGCCTTCTTCCCCCTGGATGAGGAGCGAGGGACGGCGCGCGTCGTGCTCGGCTCCCGGCCAGACGGGCCGGTGGAGCTCGATTTCTCCCTCCTTCGCGGCGACACCCTCATCGCCGACCTGGTCGAGCGCGACTTCACCGTCAACGCGATGGCGGTGGACGAAGCGGAGACCGTGGTGGACCCCCTCGGCGGTCAGGCCGACCTGGAAGCCCGGAAGGTCCGTGCCACCAGCGAGAGCGCCTTCCGCGACGATCCGGTGCGGTTGCTGCGTGCCCCGCGGATGGAGGCGGATCTCGGTTTCCAGACGGAGCCCCGGACGGAGTCTTGGATCCGCCGGGATGCGCTGTTACTGACCGGGGCGGCCGCGGAGCGGGTTCGGGATGAGCTCGCTCGCGGCCTGGCCCCGGCGGGGGCCGCTGCTTTCATCCACCGACTCGACGATCTCGCGCTGCTCATCCACGTCATGCCGGAGCTGGATTCGCTGAAAGGGATTACCCAGACGTCCGCGCGCCTCGACGTCTGGCACCACACGTTGAACGTCCTGGACACGGCGGAGCGCGTCGTGGCCACCGTCGTGGGGGAGCCGGGGCTGGCGACCTCCAACCCGAGGGTCGACGTCCCCGAGAGGGCGTGGGGAAAGCTGGCGCGCCGGGTGGACCGGTTCGCGGGTCAGGTAGAGTCTCACCTGGCGGTCACCGTCTCTGCGGACCGCGACCGACAGCTGCTGCTCAAGCTGGCGGCCCTGCTCCACGACCTCGGCAAGCCTTACACCCGCTCGGTGGGGGAGGACGGCCGGGTCCACTTCTATGGACACGAGTCGATAGGAGCGCAGACAGCCATGAGCCGCTTGCGGGCGCTCAGGTTCAGCCGCGATGAGGTGGAACGGGTGGGCACGATGGTCGAGGCCCACCTCCGTCCGGCCCAGCTGGCCCGCGCCGACGAGGTCACGCGCCGGGCCGTCTATCGGTACTTCCGCGACACGGGTGACGTGGGGGTCGATACCGTGTTGCTCAACCTGGGCGATTACCTGGCCACCTGGGGGCCTGACCTGCGGGAGGGAGGCTGGATCCGCCGGCTGGAGGTGGCGGAGCTGCTGCTGCATCACTACTTCGAACGCCGACGGGAGACGGTGGCGCCGGGGCTGCCGGTGGACGGATACGACCTGATGGCGGAGCTGGATCTGGAGCCCGGCCCGAGGATCGGTGAGCTGCTCGAGGCGCTGCGCGAGGCCATGGCGGCCGGCGACATTGAGACGCGGGAACAGGCCCTCGCCCTGGCCAGGAGGATGGAGGAATGGGGTGTCCCGACAGAGCTCTCCACCGATCGGTGACCTGTGCTCCGCCGCTGTGCTACGTCTCTCCTGTGGTGCCGGGTCGGGAGAGCCGGCACTTTCCGACCCGCCGGGTTTTCAAGAGCATCCAAAGGAGGCGACGACGTGCGACCTCAATTCAGACTACTGACCGACGATCTGGTCGAGAGAATCATTGCCGAGGGCTTTGAGCTGTTGATGGACCCGGGCGTACGGGTCCATAACGACGAAGCGCTCGAACTGCTTGCCGATGCTGGCGCTCAGGTGGACTTCGATGCGCAAGTCGCGCACGTGCCCCGACCCATCGTTGAGGATGCGTTGGAGGCCGCGCCCTCGGCGTTCCACCTCTACGACCTGGACGGCGAGCCGGCCGTCCACTACGGAGCCGACGACGTGCACTTCGACCCGGGGTCGGCGGCCATCACGGTGCTCGACAGCGTGACCCAGGAGCAGCGCGCGCCCGTCACCGCCGACTTCGTCAAGTTCGTGAAGCTGGTGGAGACGCTGCCTCAGCTCGACGCTCAGAGCACGGCCATCGTCTGCACCGACGTGCCGCAGGAGATCAGCGACCTCTACCGGCTCTACCTGGCCCTCATCGCCATGCGGAAACCGATCGTCACCGGCGCCTTCCGTAAGGACACCTGGTGGACGATGAAAGACCTGCTGGTCGCCGTTGCGGGAGGGGAGGCTGAGCTGACCGCGCGACCGATCGCCGTGTTCGACGTCTGTCCGTCGCCGCCGTTGCTGTGGAGCGACCTGACCTGCCAGAACCTGATCGACTGCGCGCGCCATCGGATCCCGTCGCAGCTGGTCTCCATGCCTTTGGCCGGCGCCACCGCCCCGGTGACCATCGCGGGCGCCGTCGTCCAGCACACGGCCGAGTGTATGAGCGGGGTGACCATCTGCCAGCTCGCGAGCCGCGGGGCACCCATCGTGTGGGGCGGGTCTCCGGCCGTCTTCGACATGCGGGAGGGGACCACCCCGATGGGCGCGGTCGGCACCTGGATGATCGACTGTGCCTACACCGAGGTCGGTAAGGCCCTGGGCCTGCCCACCCACGCCTACCTGGGCATGAGCGACGCCAAGGTGGTGGATGCCCAATGCGGGCTGGAGTCGGCCGGTGGCGCCCTGATGGGCGCGCTGGCCGGGGTCAACATGATCTCCGGCGCCGGTATGATGGATTTCGAGAGCTGCCAGAGCTTCGAGAAGCTGGTCATCGATGCGGAGATCATCGGGATGGCCAAGCGCCTGATCGCCGGCGTGGAGCCCCGCGACGAGCCCCTGGCCCTGACCCTCATGCGCGAGCTAGGGCATCGCGCCGAGTACCTGGGGCAGCTCCACACGGCGAAATGGTTCAGCGAGGAGCAGTACATCCCCTCGAGCCTCATCGACCGCGGCTCGCTCGATAGTTGGGCCCGGAAGGGGAGGAAGACGGCCTGGGAGCGGGCGCAGGACCGGGTTGAGAAGCTGCTGGCGGAGTACGAGCCGCCGCCCATGGCCGATGACCTCCGTGAAGAGCTGCGTGGGATCACCCTCAGCGCGGCGCAGCGGTTCGGCATGGACGAGCTGCCCCCGTTGCCCGGGGCCTGACTACGAGGAGGAGCACCATGTCACACGATATCCTAGAGCAGATCACCCACACGCTGGTCGCCTGCCAGCCAGACGCCACCGTCGACGAGACTCGACGGGCCCTCGAGGGCGGCATCCAACCGCTCGCCATCATCCAACAGGGGCTGGTGCCCGGCATGGAGGCCGTGGGGGAGAAGTTCCAGGCGGGGGAGTACTTCCTGCCCCAGATGGTGATCGCTGCCAACGCGATGCAGGAGGCCATGGCCCTGCTGGAGCCTGAGCTGCTCGCCCGTCACCAGGCCCTTGAGACCCCCGGCACGGTGGTGATCGGCACGGTTCAGGGGGACATTCACGAGATCGGGAAGTCGCTGGTGGTCACGATGCTGTCCGCCAACGGCTTCCGGGTCTACGACCTGGGCGTGGACGTCCCGCCGGGGGCGTTCGTGGATAAGATCGTGGAGGCGGGGGCCGGGCTCCTGGGGCTTTCGGCGCTCCTGACGACGACGATGGCCGCGCAGCGAGAGACGATCCAGGCGCTGGAGGAGGCGGGCATTCGGGACCGGGTCAGGGTGATGGTGGGCGGGGCACCCGTGACCGCAGAGTGGGCGAAGACCATCGGCGCGGACGGGTACGCCGACGACGCCGTGGGCGCCGTGGCGCTGGCCCGGCGTCT
>JAWLCP010000209.1:0-3565 GCA_041687115.1 Anaerolineae bacterium | reverse complement strand
TCGCTCCCTTGATGGATGCATCGCTCGTCCCTCAGACCATTGCCCGGGTCCTGGGCATCCATGAGGCCACCGACGTGCCCATGCGCGTGAGCCTGGAGAACTACCTTCGTCACCGGAACATCCTGTTGGTCCTGGACAACTGCGAGCATCTGGTGGACGCCGTTGCTGAACTGGCCAGGACGCTGCTGCTCGCGTGCGCCGACGTGACGATCCTGACGACGAGCCGTGAAGCGCTGGGCGTCCCAGGCGAGATGATCCTCTGTGTACCTTCGCTCTCGTTCCCCACGTCGCCGCAGCTGCAGCCGAGCGAGCGGCTGGAGGACTATGAAAGCGTTCGACTTCTGGCGGAGCGAGCCGCCGCCGTCAAGTCGGACTTCGTGCTGAGCGCGGAGAATGCTTCCGCGGTCACACAGATCTGCCGGCGACTCGAGGGCATGCCCTTGGCCATCGAGCTGGCCGCCGCGCGCGTCAAGGTCCTGTCCGTCCATCAGATCGCCGCACGCCTGGACGACCGTCTTAGTCTGCTCACCGCCAGCAGCCGCGCCACACTGCCCCGCCACAAGACGCTGCGAGCGGTGATCGATTGGAGCTGGACCCTGCTGTCGGAGCAGGAGCGAGTGTTGCTCAGTCGCTCCTCCGTGTTCGTGGGCGGTTGGACCCTTGCGGCCGCGGAGGCGGTCTCGTGCGATGCGATCCCGCCCGACGAGGGTTTTGATCTGGTGGCCAGCCTGGTCGACAAGTCCCTGGTGGGCGTTGTGAAGGGGCCAGGTGGGGAGGCGCGCTATCGGATGCTGGAGACGGTACGGCAGTACGGCTTGGAGCGCCTCGGCGAGGCCGGTCAGGTCGAGGCCGCCCGGGAGCGCCACGCGCGCTTCTTCGCGGACCTGGCCGAGCGAGCGGAGGAGCCCCTGCACAATCTGCAGATGCGCGCCTGGCTCGAGAAGCTGGAAATCGAGCACGACAACCTCCGGGCGGCGCTCGCGTGGTCGCTCGCTCACCAGCCGCCAGCGTCAAGCCTGCGATTCGCCGCCGCGTTAGGCATCTTCTGGAGGAAACGCGGCTATCTGAGCGAGGGCCGCGCCTGGCTGGAACGTCTGCTCGCTCACGGGAAGAACGCGGCCCCACAATCGCGCGCCAGGGCATTGGCGCCGGCAAGCTGGCTTGCGCGCGATCTGGGCGAGTACAGGCTGGCGGCGGAGTTGCAGGAGGAGGCCCTTGAGCTGTTGCGCGCCGCCGGGGACAAACGAAGAATGATCGACGTGCTCATCGAGGGCGGTCTCCTGGCCGTCTATGAGAACGACCCGCAGCGTGCGTTCGCCTGTTTCGAGGAATGCCTGGCTCTTTCGGACGAACTGGGCTATCCGTGGGGACGCGCCATGGCCCTGGTGAATCTGGCCCATGCCGCGCTTTTCGATCTCCAGTGGGATGAGCAGGCAAGATCGCGTTGCGAAGAGGCACTTGAGCTTTTCCGGGCGCTGGACGACCAGACGGAGCAGGCGCACGCGCTGATTATCCTCGGCGCTGGGGCGCACTACGACGATGACGACGTGCGCGGCCGCAGGCAGCTTGAACAAGCCGTAACCCTGTCTCAGCAGGCAGGGGACAGACGGCAACTCGCCTGGGCGACCACGGTGCTCAGTCTGATGAACCGTCGGGTGGGCGGCGCGGACGAGGCAGCGCCAGTGGCGAAGGAAGGCCTGCGCCTTGCCATAGAACTGGGGGAGAGGACGGTCGCGGTCTTCGCGGTGATATTCCTGGCGCTGCTCGCCAAGGATCGCGGGCACCTCGAACAAGCCATCCACCTCATAAGCTGCGCCATTGCGTACGGTGAGTCCTTTGGCCATCGGCCGTCACCATACATCTGGGACACAATCAACGCTGATCTGGATGCTGTGCGCGCTGAGTTGGGCGAGGATGCGTTTGCAGAGGCTTGGGACGCCGGCGCAGCCATGTCCTTCGACCGCGTGGCGCGAGACGCGCTAAAGGACTAGCCACTACGGCCGGGCCAGCCTCCATAGGCCCGGCCGGGGCACAGCCGCATCAGCCTTCCCTCGGACCCCCAATCCTCCACCTGCTCCGCCGGTTGGACGAGGTAGCTCTCCCGTACACGCGGCTCGCACAAGAGCCTCCTAAAGGCATCCTGTGCCCGGTTTGACGATGCTGCTCATCCCTCCCTTCTTCCTGCACGCTCCAGCCTCCCACTTGCGCTATGTCTGGCAGATCTGACGCAGATTTGACGCAGGTTTCGCGCTGATTTGACGGTCGTGGTATAGAATGAAGTCGGAGAGAAAAGATGATCATCCAACGACCCGCAAGAACCGGAGACAGGGCTGAACCCTCGGACGTGGTGCTGCTGAGCGTGGAGGCGCTCAATGAAGGTGATGTCGACGCGGCGCTCGCGAGATGCGCTGATGACGTCGAGTATACGCTGGTTGGTGTCTCGACGGGCGGACCTCGGACGCTCAAAGGGCAGGTACAGCTGCGCACCTGGTTTGAAGAGCGGACCGCTGAGCACCTAAGAGTCGAGGTTGAGATACTAGAAATGGAGGAAGACGTGGTCACAACGGAGACCCGCACCTGGTGCGACTCGACACGCCAGCTCGGCGTGGCGCCAAGCGTGGCCACTGAGCGGTATCTCGTCCGAGAGGGAAAGATCCAACGTGCCATTCGGACCATCCATCCCGAATCGGCAGCGAAGCTGCAGGCCGCCCTTCGACACGTGCGAGAGTAGTTCGCTCTGGCGTCGGGCCAAAGGACAACGGATGTGGGGGGAGTGCGTCAAGCCCCGAAAGGAGAGACCTGTGATCGGTACACTGATGGCCAAGAGAGCGATCGCCGGCGCGTTCGACGCGCTGAACGCGCACGATCTGGAGCAGTTCATGGCGGGCTGGCGAGAGGATGGGATGTTCGTCTTTCCGGGCGATATCCCGGAAAGCGGAACTTACCAGGGCAAGCCCGCCGTAGCAGCCTGGTTTCAGCGGTTCTTTGAGCAGTTTCCAGAGATCAGATTCGAGCTCGAAGACGTCTGCGTGCGGAACAGCTTCGACCTGGTCGGCAACAACGTGCTTGCTGTGCACTGGAAGCAGCGGCTCACGAACCGGGAGGGATGGACGAGCGAGAACTCCGGCGTCACAGTCATTACCGTCCGAGGCGGTAAGGTGGCCGCTGTGAGGGACTTCCTCTTCGATACCGGGTCCACGTTCCGCCGCAGCTGGGGTGTGGCGTAGCGGGCGTGGCCACCTTGACCCTCCTCGATCCGCAGGGTGAGTAGACAACCAAAGGAGCGGCATCCTGGGCCCGGGGCACGAGGAGCCCCGGGCCCCCGGCAGAGAGGATACGTACCTACTTCCCGATTAAGAACAGCAGTGCTTCCGTCCACGCTTGCGGGATTGCCGTCACGTGGGTTCCTCCCGCAAGGATGGATACGTCCATCTTCAGTCCAGGATAGCCTCTCAGTCTCCTTGCCATCCTTTCAAGATCGGCAAGTCCCTCTTCCCGGCTGCCGGACGTCATGAACAACCTGACCGGCAGGTCGTCGTGTTTCTGGGCATACGCGCTTTCGTAT
>JAWLCP010000208.1:0-3571 GCA_041687115.1 Anaerolineae bacterium | reverse complement strand
GAGGGTCTTGGCACCCGGGGATTGCTGGTCGAGCAGGACGACCAGAGCTTGCGCCGGCTGGGCGAGTTGGCGCGTTCCTTCCAGGTTATGGCAGAGAAGGAGTTGCGCGGAGAGCCACTGACCGAGGAGGAGTACAAGACCATTCGCTTCTACGGCGGTGAGCTGGAACACCTGACCATGGCCGCCGCCGATCAGCCAGAGGGAGAGCCGGGCATCGGGGGCCAGATCATGCCCGAGGAGGAGCCGCAGGCAGCGGTGATCGCCGACGTGGCCACCGACCCCGATCCGGAAGGCGATGGGTCGGCAAACCCGGTTGTTCTGGAGGTCGGCGTGGGACGCATCGATCACCTGCATGCCGTGGTGCCCCTGGTTGAGGAGCACGGATCCATCACCCTCCAGGTGGCAAAGGGCGGCGTCTTCTCCTACTACGAGTTCCCCTGGCCAGCTGAGGACCGGCTCACTGATGAGCACTGGCACGAGATGCTGGAGACGGGCGAAGCGCCGTCGCGGCCCGAGTGGATTGCCACGTTCTTCACCGAGGAGGGCGAGTACGCGGCGCTCAGGCAGGCCGTCTTCAGCTTCCAGAAATCCCTCGTCAGCGCGTTCTGGTTCCTCGAACCCGGACAGTTGACGTGTGGCGAGGAACTGCGGCAGGAGTTGACGCCTGAGATCGTGGCTTTGCGAGGAGACAATCGCTATCAAGGTCGCGAGCTGAAGGGCGTCGATTTCCGTTCCTTCGATCGTCAGGCAGAGGACCTCGCTGTGGTCACGGTGCGTGAGACTTGGGAGGACGCCCTGTACGAGGGTCAGGGACCGACCTACGAGGGGCAGCCGATATCGCAGCGCGGTCCGTATGCACTGGACGTTACGTACACCCTCCGGCGGGGCGAGCAAGGCCGCTGGCTGGTGACCCGCGCTGTCTATGCTGATCAGCCGCCTGAGTGGGAGTAGGATGGAGCCGGGCAGAGGACGGGAGAGGGTAAGCGAGGGCAACGACATCTCAAACGGCCCTCCACGTCTCCCTCTCTCGTCTGTCCCGCCCCTGATTCTCTCTCCTCCTCTTCTTCTCGTTACCCTCCTCGCCCTCACCATCGTTCCTCGGGCGGCAGGGAAGAGCCTTGCCGACCTATCGGTCTATCCCTGGATCTACCTCCGTCACGGGAAACCGCTGGCGAGCCACGAGGAGGTAGCCGAGGTGATCGCGCTCGGCGACGTCATGGTCGGACGCGGCGTGTCAGGCGAGATCTTCGACGGGGTCCGCTCCTGGCTCGGTACAGCTGACCTGGTCGTGGCCAATCTGGAGTCTGTCATCGTCGAGGATCCAGAAGCGTACGGTTTCCCTACCGAGGAGTCTGAGTTTCTCCTGCACGCCCCGCCATCGGCGGCGACACAGCTGCGGCGCGCAGGCTTCACGGTGCTGGGACTGGCCAACAACCATGCTCTCGACCTGGGATGCGAGGGGCTTGAGGAGGCGGTCTCACACCTGCAGACGGCGGGCATAGCCGTCATCGGCGCCGGCCGGGACGCTGAGGCTGCCCCACGGCCTCTCGTTCGGGACATAAGAGGGGTGCGGGTGGCGCTCCTTGCCTTTAACGCTCTCCCTGATCCGGGGGCCAATCCGCGCAGCGGAGGATGGACGCCGGTTGCGTGGAATCGGGAGCGGGCGGTAGCAGCTGTCGAGGCGAACTCGAACGACGTCGATGCCGTGCTCGTGTCCGTCCATTGGGGGTACGAGTACGAGACGAGCGTCGATCCGGCTCAGCGCGACGCCGCTCAGGCGCTCTTGGACGCCGGGGCGGATCTGGTCATCGGTCATCATCCTCACGTGGTGCAGCCGTTAGAGTTCAGCGGGCGACAGGCGGTGGCCTATAGCCTGGGCAATTTCGTCTTCGATCAGGTGCACGAGGGGACGCAGAGCGGTCTGGCCCTTCGCGCCTTCTTCGATGGTGAAGGCCTGCGCGCTGCTCAGGCCATTCCGGTGTGGGCCGGGCCCCGCCCGCGGCTCCGTACGGTGGAGGAGGCGAGCTCCCTCCTGGCGCGAGTGAATCCTTCGCCGCCTCGCCTGCGATTCACTTGCGATGCGGAGGCATGTTGGCCCCTGGAAGCTACATCGCGGGGCCGCCGGTCACCCGCGTCCGGGGTCTTCTGGGGCGGGTCGATCGATCTTACCGGTGACGGTTGCGCCGAACACGTGCGGAGGGAGAACGAAGAGGGGGTCATCTATCAGGAGGGCGTTGAGGTGTGGAGAAGCCCCCCGGACTGGCGCGTGGTCGATCTGGCGCTCGGAGATCCCAACGACGACGGACGGAACGAGTTGGTGCTCGCTCTCTGGAAGCCCGGCCTGGATGGCCTCGAGTCTCCGGACTCGGGGAAAGAGCACACCCTTCGCAGCCGTCCGTTCATCGTCGGCCATCGAGGTGGTGTATATCGGACGCTCTGGGGGGGTTCAGCGGTCGCCGAGCCTATCCACGAGGTGGAGTTGGGTGACGTCGATGGCGACGGAGCTCAGGAGTTGATCGTACTGGAGGGTGATGACGTCGGCGAGCGTACCGTGTCTGTCTGGCGCTGGCACGGCTGGGGCTTCAGTCTGATGTGGCGCAGCCGGTCAGGGGAGTACTGGGATCTGAAACTTGACGAGGAGAGGTCCTTCAGCGTGGCCGTCAGGTGAGCGTTGGGTCGCACGGTGGCCTTGAGCTGGGAAGGGTGCCTGCGTTCGGACGCGGACTGGGAAATAGGAGGTTTCCATCCCATATGTCGAATCGAGTTGATTTGCGGGACAAGTTTCTCGGCGGCATGGTCGGAGGCGCGTTGGGTGATGCCATCGGGGAGCTGGCGTTTCGCCGCCCCACAAGGCAAAGCTTGCTCTCGGAGATCGAGGATAGGCAGACGCTCGTCTACACCGACGACACCGCGATGGCCATCGGTCTTGCCGAGTCGTTGGTCGAGGTGGGCGGGCTCGACCAGCAGCACCTGGGCGATACGTTTCGGGCCAACTACAGACGCGAGCCCTGGCGCGGATACGCCTCGGGACCGCCTACCGTCTTCTCCAGAGTCGAGCGCGAGGGAATGACCTATCAGGAGGCCGCCAGGACACTCTACGACGGCGACGGCTCGTTCGGCAACGGGGCTGCCATGCGCATTGTCCCGCTCGGACTCCTCTTCCACGATGCATCGAATCTGTATCGGAAAGCGGAGTTGTCGGCGGCGGTGACCCACGCCCATCCCCTCGGGATCGATGGTGCCGCGGTGCAGGCCCGGGCTGTGGCAGAGGCTGTCTGCTTGGATCCCGAGGAACCTCTTTCGATAGATGTCTTCCTGGGACAGCTGTTGGATACTGCTCGCACGTCGGAGATGAAGCACAGGGTAGCTCGCGTGCGAGAGCTCGTCGAGACGGACGTTCCGCCTTCGAGAGCAGCGAAAGAGCTTGGGCAGGGCGTGGCCGTCCACCGGTCGCTGCCATTTGCCCTCTACTCCTTCGTGCGCCACCCGGATTCCTTCGCCGATTGTCTTTTCTGTGCGGCTCTCAACGGTGGCGACCGGGACACGCTGGGGGCCATGGCCTGTGCCGTCT
>JAWLCP010000207.1:0-3591 GCA_041687115.1 Anaerolineae bacterium | reverse complement strand
GCTTGCCTTATAATGCAGTCCTGGGCACTCGGCCTTCCACGGCCCGGTAGACGGGTCTCAGCCTTCCTGTTCGCGGGTGCTGGCCGCAAGGACGGTTGCTCGGTTGTCCACGTGTGTTTGCAGGACCCGAGCCTACTGTCAAGTGGAGCTATGGCTGGCAAGTGAAGTCCCTTGAGGGCGAACACCAGCCAGATCCGAGAATGGAGCGAAGATACCCATGACATTGGCCGATGCGATGCGCGAAACGCTGGACACCTACGCCCGAACGCTATACAGGGAAGGCCGGAGCGACCCAAGGCCTTTCTTCGGCCAAGCCAGGGTTGGTTCTGATGAGAGAAGGGCCCTCACCTGTCCCGACTTGGGAACTCGGGCCGACGGCTAACCTCGCGCCAGCGTGGGTTGGTCTTAAGAACGATGGTGGGCCAACCGCATTGGAGGTCGATATGACAGACCGAATGGACATCCACGTTGGGGATGTACAGAAGACGCTATTCCTGCCGCTCTGGGGTCGAGCACTGGAGACGAAGAAGAACAACCCCCGGTTGGTTGATGACACCGCGGTGGAGATCATTGACCAGATAGACTACGATTTCTCTCAAGCCGTCCAGAACCTGGATGACCTCACCAGAATCGGCTGGATCAAGCGGAGCCTGATCTGCGATCAGGTAACGAAAGAGTTCCTGACAAGCTATCCAGAGGGAACAGTCGTCAATATCGGATGCGGCTTGGACACGACCTTCGACCGAATCGATAATGGCAGGGTCAGATGGTATGATCTCGATCTACCGGATGTGATTGAACTGAGGAGATTGTTCATCCGGGAGAGTGAGAGAAGGAGCTTCATAGCCGCGTCGTTCCTGGACGAGGGATGGCTGGGGGAGATCGAGGTCGAGGGAAACGTGTTGTTCATTGCCGCAGGGGTGTTCTACTACTTCGAAGAGCACGAGATAAGGGAATTCATCCTTCGCCTGATCCATAGGTTTGCAGGAAGCGAGATCCTGTTCGACGTGAGTTCACCCATAGGCGTGAAGATAGCCAACCAGAAAGTAATTGAGAGCTCCGGCCTGGATCAGAGGTCGTACCTGACCTGGGGATTGAGAAACGCGAAGGACCTCCTTGCGTGGGACCCGAGAATACGAATGGTGGGTACACACCATTACTACCGAACCTGGCGAATTGGCCTGCGGAACGTCCTGATGGGAGCGCTGTCGGACCTGTTGGGAATGCAATACATGGTTCACCTGAGGGTAGGGAGTGTCGAATAGGCAGGGGCGCCAGGGAATTGGACGGTGTAGCACGATCCTACAAGGGGGCGAGGACGCCGCACACAACAAAGGCGCTGAGTTAGAGGATGTCTGCGGCTGGAGTATCCATGAGGAGCGATTTCCCGCACCGACAATACGATGGCTCAACGGATGGACTCTGTTAGCCCTCCTCTACCTGATGTTCGGTGCTCTGCTTCCGACCTTTCCAAAGGATCTGCTGGCGGCGCTGTATGAATATGATCGGTCCGGATTGAGCGAGAGGCAGAAGGCTTCTCAGGAAGAGGCGTGCCTGGAGGAATATGGCGCTTCGTACCGTGCAGACATGGAACGTGTACCCAGGTATTTCCTCTTCCTTTGACTAGGGGGTCCAGCGAGTTCCATGGGTGTCACCGATTGAAGGCAAGCTAACCACCTGGGGCAGGCGGGGAAGGGTGGGCCGGTGCCGGCCCCGGACTCGCCCACCGAGGCGGCACTGAGTGCCGGTCAGCAGGCGGGCGAAAGCCGGGCGGCAGTGTGGAGGAGGTGATTCAGCAAACCGACGAGGCCCGACGCGACTGAGGCAGGTCGTCCGTCCCAAGGTGGTGACGCCTCTGCTTCAGAACCCGATCCCGATGATGCGAGGAGGTTTGAGATGAACAGACGTCACGTTCTGATGGGTGCGGTGGTCACGGTTCTTCTGCTGGTCACCGGATTGGCCTATGCTCAGGGAACAGCTCCTGAGGGGGAGACGACGACACAGGCGGCGCTGGGTCCAGGGTTCACGTATCAGGGGCGACTGAGCGACGGCGACGGCCCCGTCGACGATACCTGCGACCTCACCTTCCAGCTCTACGATGCGCCGGGCAGCGGCACCCCACCAGCAGGGGGTACCCTGTTGGGCACGGTGGTTAGCCCGGATCGGGACATCGTGGGGGGCGTCTTCACCGTGGAGCTCGACTTCGGCAGCGGGGCGTTCGACGGCGACGCGCGCTGGCTGCAGATTGCCGTCGATTGCGGCGATGGCGCCGTCACCCTCAGCCCGCGCCAGAAGCTGACCCCAGCCCCCTACGCGCTTTATGCCCCTGCGGCGGGCGCCGTCCCGTGGAGCGGCTTATCCGGCATCCCCGCTGACATCGCCGACGGGGACGACGACACCACCTACAGCGCCGGGGCGGGCCTGAGCTTGACCGGCGGGACGTTCGAGGTGAAGTTCGCCGGCAGCGGGAGCGCCAACACCGTCGCCCGCAGCGACCACGACCATTGGGGCCAGTCCTGGACCGGCACGGGGATCGGATTGGCCCTTTACGGGGATGGCAGTGGCATGGGCGCCCCCTGGTCCAACTACGGCGTGTATGCCTGGAGCACCAGCACCTCCGGCCGTGGCGTGGTTGGCTACGCCGCAGCCGACAGCGGCTCCACGTCCGGCGTGTATGGCGCCAGCGATAGCACCTCTGGCCGCGGCGTGTTTGGCCACGCCACCGCCACCAGCGGCTCCGCGAGCGGCGTGCTTGGCCAGAGCGCCAGCACCAGCGGCGCCGGCGTGTATGGCTACGCCACCGCCAACACCGGACTGACCTCCGGCGTGCGTGGTGCCAGCGGAAGCACCGACGGCCGCGGCGTGTATGGCTACGCCACCGCCACCAGCGGCTCCACGTCCGGCGTGTACGGCGAGAGCGCCAGCACGGGGGGCCGCGGCGTGTACGGCTACGCGAGCGCCGATACTGGCACGACCCACGGGCTGTTCGGCGTAAGCGATAGCATCTCCGGCCGCGGCGTGTACGGGCACGCGAGTGCCGACAGCGGGTACACTCGGGGCGTGTACGGCAAGAGCGATAGCACCTCCGGCCGCGGCGTGTTTGGCGTGGCCACCGCCACCAGCGGCTCCACGTACGGCGTGTACGGCGAGAGTGCCAGCACGGAGGGGCGCGGCGTGTATGGCTCCGCCAGCGGAACCAGCGGCACCAACGGCAGGCCCTACGGCGTCGAAGGCTATAGCAGTGCTGGTCATGGCGTCTATGGCCGTACGTCTGGCGACTGGAGTAACATCTCCGGCGTGTATGGTGAAGCTGACCATGACCACGCCAATGGCGTCAACGGTGTGAATACCGCCGGCGGCTACGGCGTGCGCGCCGAGAGCAACACCGGCGTGGCGCTGGCGGCCAAGAGCGCAGAGGGCAATCTCATCGAGGCCTGGGACACCGACCCGAATCCTGATCGCCGCTGGTACGTTCGGAACGATGGCGAGGTCTATGCGGATGGCAGCTTCAACGCCGGCGGTGCCGACTTCGCGGAGATGCTGCCCGGCGCGCAGGAGTCAGAGCCGGGGGACGTGCTGGTGGTCGGCTCC
>JAWLCP010000206.1:0-3669 GCA_041687115.1 Anaerolineae bacterium | reverse complement strand
AGCCGGGCCGACATCGCACGCCAGACCGGTCTGACCCGCCCCACGGTGTCCGACGTGGTCTCCGACCTGCTGGACACTGGCTTGGTGGAGGAGGTGGGGTATGGGCCCTCGACCGGCGGCAAGCCGCCCATCCTGCTGAGCGTCGCAGATGATTCCCGGCAGCTGATCGGCATCGATCTGGCCAGCGGGGAGTTTCGAGGGGCTGTGGTGAACCTTCGAGGCGAGACCCGGCAGCGGATCAACCGCCCTCTGGATGGGCAAGAGGGCAGCGCCGCACTTGATCTGGCCTACGATCTGATCGATGATCTCGTGGCCGCGGCCGATGCTCCGCTCCTTGGTATCGGTATCGGTACCCCTGGTCTGATGGACACCGTCAACGGGGTGGTGCGTTGGGCAGTCAATCTCGGGTGGCGAGATCTCCCTCTGCGGAAGTTGCTCCAGGAGCGTTATGCCCTACCGGTGTACGTGGCAAACGACTGCCACGCGGCTGCTCTGGCCGAGCACACCTTCGGCGACGGAAGGGACATCGACAATCTGGTGGTGATCAAGGTTGAGCACGGGATTGGCTCTGGGATCTTGATCGACGGGCGGCTCTTCTACGGCGATACCTTCGGGGCGGGTGAGATAGGGCACGTTTCCGTCGTCGAGAACGGCGAGCAATGCCGGTGTGGCAACTCCGGCTGTCTGGAGACGGTTGCCAGTGCCCGGGCGATCGTGAAGCGGGCACGGGCCATCGCTAAAGATAGTAAGGGTTCCGAGCTTTCGCAGTTTTCGCACGATCGTGACCGGATCACGATCGACACGGTGTGCGAGGCGCTTGAGGCCGGCGACGGGGCTGCAGAACGGATCGTCAGGGACGCAGGGCGGCATCTGGGACGGGCGGCGGCCAACCTCATCGGCGTGCTCAGCACCAGGCGCATCCTGATCACCGGGAGCGTGACGTGTTTCGGAGACGCGCTCCTGAGCGCGATCCGGGACGAGATGACCAGGCGGTCGTTGGGGTTGGTGGCGCGAGAGACGGAGATCGGCCTATCGACCATGGGTCCCGACATCGTCATTCTGGGGGCGTCGGCTCTGGTGCTGAACTACGAGTTGGGTTTGCTCTCTCCCCTCGCCGGGGTGATGGCTCAGTCCACCTTTAATGACCTGGAAGAGAATTGAGAGATCAACGATGGAGACATCCTTGCAGCTTGTAGCGCCCAGGATCGCGCCCCCGCTCGACGAGGCCTTTCGTCCTGCGGTGCTGGCGAACCGGGCGTTTCAGCGGGCCGTCTGGGAATCGGGTGCCGGTGAACCGTTGACGCTCGGCCTGGAACGACCGGACGGGTCCATCTCTCGTTTCGAAACCACAGTCTTTTCCGAGGATCATCCTCGATCGAATGAGAACCTCAGGGTCGCGGAGCGGCTTCTGAAGTTCCTCCTCTGGCAGCGGGGAGGGTGGAGAGTCTACGTGGGGGGCCCCGAAAGGGTGGGCAACTACATTCGAGCATGCTATTCGCCGGAGGGCGCGCGCGCCTTTGACCACAGGCTGATGGGAAGAGAGATCTACGATAGGTCATTGACGGTGGTGGTGTGTGATTCCGGCGAGGTGCCCGCCGCCCAGGAAAAGGGGAAGCCCCTCGGCCGCCACCTGGATGGCTATCGCATCGGGTTCGACCTGGGTGCTTCAGATCGGAAGGTGTCGGGCGTGGTCGACGGAGAGCCGGTCTACAGCGAGGAGGTAGTGTGGGAGCCATCTGACCAGTCTGACCCGGCGTATCATTATCGGGAGATCATGACCGCCCTCAAGACGGCAGCCGCGAAGATGGGACGGGTGGACGCGGTAGGCGGGAGCGCCGCCGGAGTCTACGTCGACAACCAGGTCAGAGTAGCCTCGCTGTTCCGGGGCGTGCCGAGAGAGCGGTACGATGAGGTGCGCACCCTGTTCCTGCGCATTCGCGACGAGATGGGGGTTCCGCTTGAGGTGGCGAACGACGGGGACGTGACGGCGCTGGCGGGCGCCATGTCGCTTGGCGAGGGCGGCGTTCTGGGCATCGCCATGGGGTCCAGTGAGGCGGGCGGGTACGTGAACCTGGAGGGGAACATCACCGGGTGGCTCAACGAGCTTGCCTTTGCCCCGATTGACTACAGCCCCGCGGCACCGGCGGACGAGTGGTCGGGGGACAGAGGCTGCGGTGCTCTCTACCTCTCCCAGCAGTGCGTCTTCCGCCTGGCCCCCGCGGCAGGCATTCGAGTTCCGGACGGTGTGACGAAGGCCGAGAAACTGAAGGCGGTCCAGGCCAGGCTGGAGGCGGGACACGAGGGCGCTGTCCGGATCTGGCAGGCCATCGGTACCTACCTGGGCTATGCCGTTGCTCACTACGCGGACTTCTACGAGTTGAATCACGTGCTCATCCTGGGCCGCTGTACTTCTGGCCGAGGCGGCTCGCTGATCGTGAGCCGGGCGCGAGAGGTGCTTGATGTGGAGTTCCCCAGCCTGGCTGCCCGGACCACCATCCATCTCCCCGACGAGGAGAACCGACGCATCGGACAGGCGATCGCGGCCGCGAGCCTGCCAATCATCGAGGAGGGGGTATGAAGCTCAGTCTGGATACGGCAGAGGTTTTCGTTCCCGATGGGATGCGGGTGGAAGAGGCGTTGGCCCGCACGACGCATATGGCCGTCGGCGCCCACCAGGACGACCTTGAGATCATGGCCTGCGACGGCATCCTGAAGTGTTTCCAGCGGGACGACCGATGGTTCTGCGGGGTGGTGATGACCGACGGCGGTGGATCACCTCGAGACGGCCTCTACGCTGACTGCACCGAGGCCGAGATGAGGGCTGTCCGGCGTAAGGAGCAGAAGAAGGCCGCTATCGTTGGGGAATATGGGGCCCAGGTGCTGCTCGACTATCCGAGCTCAGCGATCAAGGAGAGCTCGGACCGGGCGCCGGTGGAGGACCTCCACGCTCTGCTGGAAGCGGCGTCACCCCGCGTCGTGTACACGCACAATCTGGCAGATAAGCACGATACCCACGTAGCCACCGCTCTGCGCGTTCTCGAGGCAATACGAAGCCTGTCCGCGGCGGAACGACCGGAGCGACTGTACGGCTGCGAGGTCTGGCGCAGCCTCGACTGGCTGCTCGACGAAGACAAGGTCGCGTTCGACGTCTCGACCCAGGAGAACCTGCAGCGAGCGCTGCTGGGCATCTTCGATTCGCAGATCTCCGGCGGCAAGCGGTATGATCTGGCGACCATAGGCCGGCGGCGGGCGAATGCGACGTACTACGCATCGCACGAGGTAGACGCAGCCTCCCGGATGATCTACGCCGTCGATCTCACGCCGCTGATTGAGGATCCAGACAGGGACGTCGAAGCCTACGTTGAGGCGCTCATCGAGCGCTTTGGGCAAGACGTGACCGAGCGTGTAGAGAGGCTGCGGTAGACGGTCACTTGATCCGACAGGAACAGCGCCAGAAGGGGACGAGCGACGCATTGCGATCCCGTAGAGGCTCGCGAGCATAGGGAGGGCCGAGAGGAAGCGCGCAAAGACCTCGGTTTCGGCGCGCGGAGCTGTGCCGAGGGAGGACTTGCGCAGTCCTGCAGCAGAGACAGCGCCGACGTGTTGCTCCAGAACGGCCCGGAGCAGCGAGCGCTGCTAGTCGCAAAGGAGGTGTCACGGGAATAGCCG
>JAWLCP010000205.1:0-3685 GCA_041687115.1 Anaerolineae bacterium | reverse complement strand
GCGCATGGTGAGGCTGGGGATGATCCAGCCGCTCGTGGAGAGAGGATCAACGCGACAGAAGGTCTTCCCCTCCAGGTCCGCAATGCTGCTAATGCCGCTATCGGCCAGGGTGATGAGCTGGCCGTTATACGTGGGGCTTCCAAAGCGGACGGCGACGAGCTCGGCCTCGACGCCGCAGCGCTCGTTGGCCAACACGTAGGCGAAGGTGGCCAGGGAGCCCATCTGGGCTGATGGCGGATCGCTGCACATAGCCTCGATCACGCCGGCGTACTCTGTGGCGATGTTCGTATCGAAGTATAGCCCGGTCTCGTCTTGCAGGAGGTCGGCCACCTGCTGAGCACCGGTTGCCACTCGCTCCGTCTCGCCCGAGGGTACAAACGACCAGACGATGGGGTTCTCCTCCTCGCCTAGCTCCGGCTCTCCCCCCCCACAGCCGCTCATGGCGACGATGGAGCCGACCACGATGAGGGTCAATATAGCGACAAGAATCTTCTTAGACATCTCTCTACTGCCTCCTTTTCAACACTAGCACTTAGATGCGAACCCAGTATGGGTTACTGATGAACGGGCGTTGACTGTGATGGTGCTATCGCAATGATCTCCTATCGATTCCTCCTTTCTGGCTCCCCATCCGCTGAACGCAAGGGCGTCTCATTTGCTTCAAGGTGTGCTGCGGGTCCGTGCTGTTCTGCGTTACCCACGGCTGTCGCGGGCCTGTTCGGGTCGTGTCGGACGATCTCCGACCCGTCTGGGGTATGTATCATATACCCTATGAGGATGATGTGCAAGTCAGGACCGGAGGAAGGCCGACGGTTCGGCTTCACGGGACCTGGATGAGTAAAGAGACCGGATCCACACGGTCGTTCACCGGTGAGATCTCGACATCCTCGTGGATCAAGCCGGCCCAGCAGTACTGCGGGTTGCGAGCGCCCATTGCATCGACGAAGCGGATGCCCCCGGTGACCACGGCGCGAGTGAACGGCGGCAGGTAGAGGTAGCCATCTTTCTCCTCCAGGACGCTCTGGTCGCCCACGGCCCAACGCCAGGGGTAGTTGATGGTCGCGTTCTCGCAGTGGATCCCTACGCGGAAGACGCCGGATTGGATGTACTCCTCCAACGTGGCGTAGTTCTGATCGCTATCGTAAACCGTGCCCGGTGGGGGGCCGCTGGTGCGGATCGGAGCAGGGCTGTCGTTCTCCACCGTCAGCGTGAAGGCAAGCGTGTCGCCCAGCGGGATGCTGGTGGAGGACCACTCGACCTCGCCCTTGAAGATGTGTCCCATGGGGACCCCTCCGTCCTGGATGGTGAGGGTCGAGGTCACCACCGTATGCTGCCCCACGGCGTCCCGGGCCTCCGCGTAGACGGTGTACGTCCCGTCTGGCGGCGGCTGTGCACCATCGTCAACCCCCGCGTCGTAGTCGAAGGCGTATAGCCCGGCCTCCCCCTCGCGAGCCAGCGTCTGCGCGTCCTCCTCTACCGGGTAGCGGGTTCCGTCCTCGCCGAGGAGGTAGACCGACAGCGACGTGTTGTCCTTCGACAGCCAGACGTTCATCTTCGCCCGATCGCTGATCCCGTCCCGATTAGGGGTGAAGAGCGGGGGGACTGAGAAGTTGTTCAGCTCCGGCAGCGTCGTGTCCGCTTCGGCGATAATGAGCGTGCCGGTGACCTGCTCCGTCTGGCCTGTTTCGTCGATCGCCTCCACGGTCCAGACGTAGTCCCCATCCTGCAGAACCCGCTTTCTCACGTCGAACGCATCGAAGGACTCCCCGGGCAGTGTGTACCCCTCGACCACACCGGAGAAGAGGACCTCATAGGGCTTTTCCACGGAGGGCCCGCGGTAGGCGCGATCGCGGAAGGTGTAGCGGTTGCCCTCCTGGTCGTCGAATGTGATCGAGATCTCGGCACTGCGGTTGAGGCTGTACGTGATCTTTAGGACATCGGTGTCGCCGTCAGCGTTGGGGGTGATAAGATCTCTGTCAAATGAGACGTTCGTCAAGAGCGGCTTCTGGCCGCAGGCGGTCATCGTCACGGCGAGAGCGACCATCAGCGTCAGTATGGGATACCAGTTTCGCAAGGTGATTCACCTCCTCGGACGGTCAGAAGTGTACCACGAATCGGCTAATTGGTAAACCTGGTGTGCGTGGCGGAAGCCTGCTGGCACGCGACAACTTGCCCTGTGCGTTGGAACTAGTACAATTCTTAGCCGGGTGTCATAGGGTGAGCATGGAAGGACATATGGACTACACAGAAACCATTGCCTATCTTCACAGTCTGACTGACTACGAGATCAAGCGGGTCAGGCGGTATACGCCGGAGGTGTTCGATCTCTCTCGCGTCGAACAGTTGTTGGAAGCGGTGGGCAATCCGCACAGACGTTTCCGGTCGGTGCACATCGCCGGTAGCAAGGGGAAAGGATCCACGGCGGCGATGATCGAATCCTGCCTGCGGAAGGCGGGGTACCGTACCGCCCTGTATACCTCCCCGCACCTCCATACCTTCTGCGAGCGAATCCGGGTCGGAGGCGAGAAGATTGGCCGCGATGAGGTGGTGGCCCTGGTGGAGGAGCTCCGCCCGCTCATTGAGCGGATGCCGGAGGTGACGACGTTTGAGGTCATCACGGTCATGGGGTTCCTCTACTTCGCCCGCTCCGACGTCGAGGTGGCGGTGGTGGAAGTGGGGCTCGGCGGTCGCCTCGACGCCACGAACGTACTCAGTCCTGAGGTCGCCGTGATCACGTCGATCAGCCTGGATCATACCTACCTGCTGGGGGATACGCTGGGGGAGATTGCGCAGGAGAAGGGCGGCATCATCAAATCGGGCATCCCGACGGTGAGCGCTCCCCAGCGGGCCGAGGCCATCCGAGCGCTGGAGACGATCAGCCGCGACCGGGGGTCGCCGCTGATTGAGATCCGTCGGGACTGGGACTATGAGGCTGGCCCGGCTGATCGAGAAGGTCAGTCTTTCAGCGTGCGGCACATCACCAACGCCGGCTCACCGCTGGAGGGCGAGTACTGGATCCCTCTGCTGGGGCGGCACCAGCTGGAGAACGCCGCCAGCGCTGTGGCGACGCTCCATCTGCTCCGCGAAGGCGGATTCGAGCTGCCTGCTCAAGCCGTTCACCAGGGACTGCGAGATGTCGAGTGGCCGGGGCGCCTGGAGATTCTGAGCCAGGATCCCTTGGTGGTGGTCGACTGTGCCCACAATCCCTACTCGGCGCAGACGCTTCGGGAGGCCCTGAGTGAGTGGTTCCCCGAGCGGAGCTGGGTCCTCGTCTTCGGTGCGTCGGCCGACAAGGACATCACGGGGATGCTGGAGAAGTTGGTCCCCATCGGCGACTACGTCATCGTTACCCGCGCTCATCATCCGCGGGCGACGGCGCCGATCGAGCTGGCCGACATGGTGGCCGAGGTGGGAGGTGGGGCCGAGGTGAGCTTGAACGTGAGGAAGTCCCTGGAGCGTGCTCTGGTGATGATGAATCCGGACAACGGGCTCCTGGCTACCGGATCGATCTTCCTGGTGGCTGACATGCGGGAGGCGTGGGCCCGTCACACAGGCGCGCCGCTGCCGGACAATGATGGCGAGTAGCTGATCTCCGCTGGATCTCGGCCAAGACCCCAAGGGTTGTCGGAAGACCCTTGGGGTCTTTTGCTGCTTGACAATGGGGATGGCTTATTCTATAATAGTG
>JAWLCP010000204.1:0-3743 GCA_041687115.1 Anaerolineae bacterium | reverse complement strand
AGCGGCATTAGCAGCATTGCGGACCTGGAGGGGAAGACCTTCTGTCGCGTTGATCCTCTCTCCACGAGCGGCTGGATCATCCCCAGCCTCACCATGCGCGCTCAGGGCATCGACCCTGACCAGGACCTGGGCGAGGTCGTCGACGCCGGCAGCCATGACGCGGTTGTGGCCGCGGTCTACAACGGCGATTGCGATGCGGGGGCCACCTATGTCGACGCCCGCGCCACGCTCGAGGAAGAACAACCCGACGTGATGGAGAAGATCGTCGTCTTCGAGGTCACCGAGGATATCCCCAACGACGGCGTTCAGTTCGCGCCGGACTTCGACGAAGATCTGGAGAACCAGATCGTGGACGGGCTCCTCGCCATCTCCGAGACCGAAGAAGGCCAGGAGGCCCTGGATGTCGCCTACAGCTGGGCCGGCCTGGAGCGGCACGGCGATGAATTCTACGATCCATTCCGGCAGGTCTTGCAGGCCTCCGGTGTCAGCATCGAGGAGCTACAGAGCGACTAACCTCACGACCAACGGCGATTTGCACGAAGGGGGGATATCCCCCCCTTCGTGGCCGTATTGACCGTGCTTCATTCTGAGTGTGTCGAGGGATGCGATGCTCCCCTCACATCCCTCGACACGCTCAGAATATCCCTCGCGGCACCCCAGGTCATTAGAACGGAGGAAGCATGCTCGAGGTCAAGAAGTTGACCAAGATTTACGAGGACGGGACGGTCGCTCTGCGGAACGTCAGCTTCACCGTGGAGGAAGGTGAGTTCCTCATCATTATCGGCCTCAGCGGGTCGGGCAAGTCGACGCTCCTGCGCTGCATCAACCGCCTGATCGAACCCACCGAGGGCCAGGTCATATGGGACGGGGAGGACATCACGACCGCCGACGCGGAGAAACTGCGTAAGATACGCCGTAAGATCGGCATGGTCTTCCAGCACTTCAACCTGGTCAGACGGTCCACGGTGATGACCAACGTCATCAGCGGCCGGCTGGGTTACGTCAGGCAGTGGCCCAGCTTATTCTATCAATTCCCGAAGAAGGATCGGCAGAAGGCAATAGCAGCCCTGGAACGCCTTGGCATCGCCGATCAGGCTCACAAGCGCGCTGATGAGCTCAGCGGGGGCCAGCAACAGCGCGTCGGCATCGCGCGAGCGCTGATGCAAGACCCCGAGATGATCCTGGCCGATGAGCCCGTGGCCAGCCTCGACCCTGTGCTGGCCCACTCCATCCTTGATCGCCTGCAGCAGCTAAATCAAGAGGACGACATGACGATTCTGTGCAGCCTCCACTACCTCGACTTGATCCAGAAGTACGCCTCGCGCGTCATCGGCCTTCGTGAGGGACGCATCGTCTATCGAGGGTCTCGGGAGCAGATCCGCGCGATGACGGATGACGAGTTCAAAGAAATCTACGGCGAGGAGGCGGTCCGGGTCAGCGCAGCGACGACGCCAGGGGGGCAGGGCTAATGGTCACGCGAACCATACAACGAGAGGAGAAGCCGAGCCTGGTGTCGGCCCCTGTTGCTGGAATCGCGTCTCTGATCCTCCCCGGAACGGGCCAGATCCTGGCCCGGCGAATCTGGCGTGGGCTGCTCATCCTCGGCTCCTTGGCGAGCATCATCGGCCTCATCGCCTGGCGCGTACATCTGCTGGCTCACCGGGAACCGACCGCCATCGCCAAGCTCACCAAGGCCCTCGACCGCCGTCCCCTCTTCGTCGGCGGGATGATCGGGGGCGCCGTGCTGCTCTGGCTGCTCAGCGCCTTCGACGCCTATCGACTCGCCCATCCCGAACGGGGAGGCGTATTCTGGGTATTCCTGCTCATCCTGGCGTTGTTCTTCACCCTGGGATGGCAGATCAGTGAGATCGATCCGTACAAGGTTGCGACGGAGTTCGCCGACACATGGCCCCTTTTCTCCAGGGTCATGTGGCCCTGGCAGGCCGCTGTCACGCGACGGACAGAGACCCTTAGCGCCGGCGCGCCGATTCAAAGCCCGTGCACGGAGAATCCCCCGGCGCCGCCGGAGAGAGAGCCCGACGAGCCCTACCTGAGGGCCGAGCCCACCTGCGGTGAACTCTCTGAACTGGACGAGAACAACCAGATTATCCCGGGTACCATACTCGACGTCACGGGTGAGAACTTCGCGCCCAATACGGAGACCCGGATCTGGTGGGAGGATCCCATCGGCAACGAGTTCCGAATTCGCCAGGAGGGTGAGTACATCACGGTCCAGGCCGATGACCAGGGGGCATTCCAGATCGACGTCCGCATGCCCTATCGCCTGCTTCCCCCCAGCGCGGAGGGGCCCCAGATCCACAGGATAGAGGCGCGACAGGTCTCCGCGGTCGGCCGCCCGATACCGAGCGAGCCTCTGCGGCTGAGCCTCGAGCTCATGATCCAGACTATCTTCCTCGGCATGATGGCCACGCTCTTCGGCATCATTTTCGCCGTTCCCCTCAGCTTCCTGGCAGCCCGAAACCTGATGTCCGGCTCGTGGTTCACGATGGCCATATACTATGTCACTCGCGGTATCATGAACATCGTGCGCTCGATTGAGGCCCTCATCTGGGCCGTCATCGCGGTCCAGTGGGTGGGGCTTGGCCCCTTCGCCGGCATCATCGCCCTCACTATCCACACCATCGCCGCGCTGGGCAAGCTCTACTCGGAGGCCATTGAAAGCATCGACCCCGGTCCCATTGAGGCGGTCCAGGCCACCGGAGCGACGAGACTCCAGACCATCATGTACGCCGTCATACCCCAGATGATTCCCCCCTTCGTCTCCTTCTCCATCTACCGCTGGGACATCAACGTTCGTATGTCCACGGTCATCGGTCTGGTGGGCGGCGGCGGGATCGGCTTCATCCTCATCCAGTACATCCGGCTGCTGAACTTCCGCGCCGCGGGCATCGCCGTCTGGTTCATCGCCATCACCGTGGCCATCCTCGACTACGTCAGCGCCGAGATTCGGGAGCGCTTTGTGTAGGTGACGAGTACTTGAGTATGCCGCATCTGGCGGTCGTCATCGTCAGCTGGAACGTGAGGGAGCTGCTGGCTTCGTGCCTGCGCTCCCTCTTTGATGACTTGGGCCGTTCCGCTCCGGGAGCAGCGGTCTGGGTCGTCGACAACGCCTCGAACGATGGCACGTCAGAGATGGTCGCCGAGGCCTTCCCCGACGTCCACCTCGTCGCCAGCGACAGGAACCTGGGGTTTGCTGCCGCCAACAACCTGGCATTGGGAGCGCTACTTGGCGATTCACGAAGCGTTAGTCACGAGTCCTTCGTCTGGCTGCTCAACCCGGATACAGAGGTGCAGCCAGGCGCGACTGCGGCGCTCTTACGCACCCTTGATGCCCACCCCCGTGCCGGCGTCGTGGGAGCGAAGCTCCTCTACCCGGACGGCTCGCTTCAACACAGCGCCTTCCGATTCCCGGGGTTGGCACAGCTGGTCTTCGAGCTCTTCCCGATGCCCGACCGGCTCTACGACACCCGTCTCAACGGACGCTATCCCCGTCGCCTCTACCGGGGCCCAGATCCCTTTCGCATCGACCATCCCCTCGGGGCGTCGATGATGGTCCGGCGAGAGGCCATCGACGAGGTCGGTTTGCTCGACGAGGGCTTCTGGATGTACTGCGAGGAGATCGACTGGTGTTGGCGGATGCATAAGGCCGGTTGGACGGCCTACTGCGTGCCGACCGCCGAGGTGATCCATCACGCCGGCAAGAGCAGCGAGCAAGTGCAGGT
>JAWLCP010000203.1:0-3832 GCA_041687115.1 Anaerolineae bacterium | reverse complement strand
ATGCGGGCCACCGTCCGCCATCGTCCGTAGCGGATGACTGTGAGCGGAGCCAACCTGGTCGCGTCTGTACCGTGCGCGGCGCGCGCCTGCGCCGGCGGGTCATGGGCAGCCCCCCCCTGCCCCACCCGGCCAGCGCAGGCACGCCTGAGGAACGGTCTGCGGCGCGCTTGTCGTCGTCGGGCGAGGAAACCACTTGCTCGCGCTTCCCTTTGTGCTAAAATAACCACGGATGGCGGGCGTTCGAACACATGTTCGGCTGTGAATAGTGCATTTCAGACAGGGGCGCTGGGATCGGATAGTAGCAAGCGCGATCTGCCTCACGTTGGCCTACGCGGCAGGCTTCTCCGCCTACGTCCTGAGAGACCAGATCCCGAGAACTAGACATGGAAATCCGGCAGAGCCCCGGCCTTTGTGGGAGGCATGGCAGCACGTCGAGGACCACTTCTACGGCCCGCTACCGTCGCCGGTAGACCGTACGTACGGTGCTCTCCACGCATCGCTGCAGCTCCTCGATTCTCACACCGTGTTCGTTGAGCCTGGGGCTGCGGGGCGCCACGAGGATGGACCCGCTGCTTCGCACACTCCCGCTGGTGGGATCGGCGTAGCCCTCTGGCTGGATTCGCAGGGGCAGACTGTCCTCGATCCCTATCCCGCATCGGCCGCTGCGCGCGCTGGGGTTCGGCGGGGCGACGTGCTTCTTGCCATAGACCAGCAGCCGGTGACCGGCAGCGCAACCGAGTCCGCCGTGGAGGCGCGTCTCGGGGGGGCTCCAGGGACGCAGGTGACGCTCTCGCTCTCCCGCTGGTCAGTCGGCGTGCTTGAGGTCCCGGTCACCCGGGAGGAACCCGACCATCCGTGTCTGAGCTGGTACATGGTCACCTCGGAGATCGGCTGCGTCCGTCTCCATCGCTTCGACGAGACGACGAGCAGCGAGCTGGCACGCGCCGTGGACGACCTGGAGCGACTGGGCGCTTCGGGCCTGGTCTTGGATCTCAGGGACAGCGGTGATGGCCGGCTTGAATTGGCCACGCCGGTTGCCGCTCGCTTCTTGCGGCGAAACGACGTGGTTTTCTATCGCAAGAGCGCCACGGAGGAGCGAGCAATGAGAGCGCCGGAGGGAGGAGCTGTGGATCTGCCCATGGCTGTATTGATCAATGGGGGGACACGAAACGGCGGCGAGGTTGTCGCCGGTGCCCTTCAGGCCCACGGTCGGGCGGCGTTGATCGGGCAGTCCTCTTCTGGCGAAGCCGTCCTGGGCGAGGTTCACACGCTTTCGGACGGCTCATCTCTCCACATCACCGCAGCGGTGCTCCTGACACCGGAGCGCCGCCAGATCCACGGGAGGGGTCTCACACCCGACATCTCCACAGACCGGGGCGACGGGCCGGGGGACGAGCAGTTGGAGCGTGCTGTGGTCTACTTAGAATCGGAGTTATAGATGGACAGGACATTGCGCGCAGTTCTCAAGTTCTTGATCGTGAGCCTCATCGTGCTCATCGTCGCCATCGGTATGTTTGCCGCAGGGTTCGGATCCGCCTACGTGTTGACCAGGCGCGGTGACGGCTTGCTGGCGCCTGCGACCGCCCCACCGTCCCCGACTGCTTCCCCGACACCATCGCCCACGGCGTCACCGGCGGTCCCTACTCCGTCTCCGGAGAGCGAGGCACCCGAGCCGACCCGTACACCGCTCCCTGTTCCGACCCCCCAGGATGATACCGAGGAGGCTTTTCAACTCTTCTGGGAGGCCTGGGATCTGCTCCAGCGCCACTACTACGACGATCTGCCGGACCTGCAAGACATCACCTACGCCGCCATCCGTGGGATGCTCGATACCCTCGGTGACAAGTATACCGCCTTCATCGAGCCCGAGGTTGCCGCAATCCTGGAGGAAGACGCCACCGGCAAGTTCGAGGGCATCGGGGCCTTCGTCGATGCGGACGACTCCGGTACGCTGCGAATCGTGGATACCTTTGAGGGTGGCCCCGCTGGGGAGGCAGGCCTCCAGGGCGGCGACCGCGTCATCGCCGTGGACGGAGAGTCGATTGTGGGCATGCCTCTGTATGAGGCCATCGGGCAGATCCGAGGGCCCGCTGGCAGCGAAGTCTCGCTGACCGTCGAACGGGAGGAGCTGACCGAGCCCTTTACCGTCACTGTGGTGCGAGCGCGTCTGGAGATCCCCATCGTCGAGAGCGAGATGCGTGAGGATGGCGTAGGTTACATCCGCCTGCGTGAGTTCAGCGCCACAGCCAGGACTAGCGTCGAACAGCAGTTGGAGGCTCTCCTGGAGCAGGACCCGGAAGGGATCGTGCTTGACCTGCGCCAGAACCCTGGGGGCTGGCTAGATCAGGCCATCGACGTCGCCGATCTCTTCCTGGGTGACAGACTGGTGGCAGTCGAGCGCTTCAGCGACGGGACGGAGCGCGAGTTCACGGCCGACGAGGGCGACATCGGCGAGGATATCCCCCTCGCGGTCCTCGTCAACAACGGTTCGGCCAGCGCATCCGAGATCGTGGCTGGCGCCCTGCAGGACCACGGCAGAGCGCCTCTGGTCGGCGTGCCTACATTCGGCAAAGGGTCGGTGCAGCGCGCCTTCGAGTTGAGCGACGGGTCTGAGCTTCGTGTTACGGTCGCTCTCTGGTTTACGCCGGCCGATCAGCCCATCCAGGGACAGGGGCTGACGCCCGACGTGGAGATTCCCTGGCCAGAGGAGGAGCGACAGGAAGATCCGGAATCGGATCCCCAGCTCCAGCGGGCCGTTGAGTACATCTTGCAGGGGGAATGATGGCCCAGGAAGAGGATATCAAGGTCGTCGCTCGAAACCGCAAGGCCTATCACGACTACCACATCGAGGATCGGTATGAGGCCGGTCTCGTGTTGCAGGGAACGGAGATCAAGTCGATCCGCAACGGTCGCGTCAACCTGCGTGACGGATACGTCCGGCCGCGCGGGGGCGAGCTGTGGCTTCTCGATGTCCATATTGGGCCCTACGAGCCCGCCGGGCGATATTTCGGTCACGACCCACGCCGCCCGCGTAAGCTCCTGCTCCATCGCTATCAGATCGACCGCCTGACCAGCGAGGTCGACAGAACCGGCTACACCATCATCCCTCTTCGGATGTACCTGAAGAACGGGCTGGCAAAGGTCGAGATCGCTCTGGCCACCGGGAAGGCCAAACACGACAAGCGCCGAGCCATTGCCGAGCGCGATGCCCAGCGAGAGATAGATCGGGCCCTGAGAGACCGACGTCGATGAGAAAGACCCTCGTGGATCCCGCCCAGGCTTTGTCTGGCCTGGATCTCTATTCCATCGGGCAGATCAACGCCCTACCCCACGACCAGCGCGCCCGGGTCTACCGCAGCTTGATCCCTGCCGACGTGATCCTCCGCTTCGACATCGACCCACAGGCCCTGAAAACTGACTCCGATTCTCATCTCTTCAAGGTTCGCACGAGGTCAACCTCCGTCTCCTTATCCCTCACACATAGGGCTGATGCAGTTGATCCCCTTCTCTACCTCCAGCTGGCCGATACCAGCACCGGTCAGATTGAGGTGCTTATGTTCATCGTCAATGATCCCCATGCCGAGAGATTCGACACGGATCGTCTCCCGGACGGCACTCCCACTCTCTTCGGGACGCAGGGACGGAACATCGCTGAGGAGATCGAGGCCATGGAGGCCGGGCTGGCGCCCGGACAGGTCCGCCGCGGGCTCCGGTTGACGCGGGATCTGATCCCCATCCTCGAGCGTTTCGTGGCGGCCCTCCATCACGATACCTTCTACATTCAACCCCTGGCGTACCACAATGCCATCCTCTTCGAGCGTCTGGGCTTCTC
>JAWLCP010000202.1:0-3843 GCA_041687115.1 Anaerolineae bacterium | reverse complement strand
CGCTCCTGCAGCTCGCCCATCTCCGTGTCGAGGGTCGGCTGATAGCCAACGGTGCTGGGCAGTCGTCCCAGCAGCGCCGAGACCTCGGCCCCAGCTTGAACGTAGCGGAAGATGTTGTCGATGAAGATCAGGGCCTGGCGCCCTTCCTGGTCCCGGAAGTACTCCGCCATGGTCAGCGCGGCCAGCGGGACGCGCAGGCGGGCGCCCGGCGGTTCCTTCATCTGGCCGAAGACGAGGATCGTGTTCTCCAGAACGCCGCTGCGCCGGAGTTCTCGCCACAGATCGTTCCCCTCGCGGCTCCGCTCACCCACGCCGGCGAACAGGACGATTCCCTCGTGTTCCTCGATAGTGTGCCGCATGAGTTCAATCATGAGCACGCTCTTGCCCACGCCAGCGCCGCCAAAGAGGCCGATCTTGCCGCCGCGGGGGTAAGGGGTGAGCAGGTCAATGGCCTTGATACCGGTGATGAATGGTTCTTCGACCACCCGCTGCTCCTGCATGGGAGGGGGATCGGCGTGGATCGAACGGCGCTGAACGCCCGTCAGCTGGGAACCGTCGTCGATCGTCTTTCCTAGCACGTTGAACATCCGGCCCAGCGTCTCCCGCCCCACCGGGACGTCGATCGGGCGGCCCGTATCGCGCACGGGCAGTCCGCGCCTCAGCCCCGACGTGCCGGCCATGGCGATGGCGCGGACGGTGTGGGGGCTGATGTGCTCCTGCACCTCGACGACGAGATCTTGCTGCTCCTCTCGGTCGACGATTAGGGCGTTGTGGATGCTGGGCAGATCGCCCGACCGGAACTCCGCATCGACCACCACACCGGCGACCCGTACCACGGTTCCTCTTCTATTCACACATCCGCTCCTCAACCATGTTCCGTGCTACCCGTACCGCTTCGCCCCAGCGCAGCACCGCCGGGCTGCCCCCTCCAGCGTCTCAACCATCACTGCCACAGCGGTTTCTCGGTAGCGCAGTGAACCGGTCCCCGCCCGGGCCAGCCTCATCGCTATCAAGCACCAGGAGAGCCTCTCAGATGTAGCTCGGCTCTGTCACTGCACACGCAGCTCTGCTGCCGCATACGCAGGTCGGGTTTGCTGCTCGACGGCGCCAGGGTGACCGTCACGCCCGCAACGGCGCCTCTTGGTAGCGCATGTTATACCATGGAACACGGGATTCGAATAGAAGAAGGAGTTCGATCTTGACCAGAGGCCGTGGCCTGGCCCGCTCTGGAGTCGCTGGCTCAGTCGTCGGTCGCCGGGCGGCTGACCGGGCCCCGGGGATTCCACACCGCAGGCCAGCAGTGACCGGGGAGGTCGATATCCTCTCGCTTGCCCGTCTCTAACTCCAGGACTTGGAGCTGGACGCCTTGTTCCGTGAAGCCGGTCATCAACAGGAAATCTCCGTCTGACGACCAGCTCCCGAAGGCGCGCTCCTTCTCGACGATTAGGGAGCCGTCGCGCCCGATCACGGTGGTCAGAGGCCCTTGCTCGTCGAGGGTCAAGATCCGCAGCCAACGACCGTGGGGTGCCCAGGCCAGGTCGTAGATGCTGCCCCGTTCTCTTCTCAGGATCCGCTGCTCTCCGTCCCGGAGCATCACGATTGCGCCCTCCATTGCCTCCCCGTCGGCGACTCGGGAGGCCCCCAGGGCGATCCATTCCCCGTCCGGAGACCACGCAAGCGAGAAAGCCTCTGGGGAAGAGAGGGTCGGTCTGAAACCGAGCTTTTCGCGGAGCGCCTCTGAACTCGCCAACGTCGTCGTCTCTCCTGTCACGATGTCTACCGTCGTCAGTCCCAGATCGGCGTTCACGATCGCGACCCGTCTCCCATCCGGCGACCAGGCTGCTGCGTGTCCTTCGCCGATCCGTCGCCGTTCTGCGCTGTCTCTCCCCACCACGAAGAAGTCCCGGGTTGGCCTCTCCGGGCTCGACTGCGACGACAGTGCGTCGAAGCCACCGCCCCTGACGTAAAGGACGTCGGAGCCACGCGGGGACCACGCGATGAAGCTCCCGTCGAGCGCCACCTCCTCGCCCGTTCGCACGTCCACAATCCTTGATTCTGCTTTCACTGAGCCAGGCGCCTCGAGACGAACGTGATAGGCCAGGCGGTTCCCATCTGGCGACCAGCCAGACACGCCGATCCAGTAGGCGGCTGGCTGGGCGTCCCCGGGTATCATTCCTTGCTCAAGCTCCGCGCTTCCCGCCAGAACAAGGGAGAGCCGGTCTCCGTACGCCTGCCGCGCCACTAGCATCCGCCTGCCGTCGGGCGACCAGGAGAGCGGGGTGAAGCCTTCGTCCATCGGCCGGGCGGACAGCAGAAAGGCCTTGGCCCCATCGAGCCGCCAGCCCCACATTTCGCTGAGCTCGATCGACCCAACTGTCTCTGAACAATGCAGGACGAGATCGTAGAAGGTGAAGTTGGCCAGGTCGTCCGCTGATTCCACCGTCTGCTCACGGACGTAGGCCAGGAAGCGTGCCTCAAATGTCGAGGGCCGCCCCACGAGATCGCCCACCAGCTCCGTCAGCCGGTCGGCGCTGCGAAAGGAGCGCAGGAGTTGGGCGACGGACGCCGCTCCGTGCTCCTCTTCCAGGAACGCGAGCATCAGGTCAATCTCGCCTGCGGCAAGGCGACGATCATCCCTGGCGACGTGCCAGAGGTTCCAGGCCGGGATCCAGCCGTCCGTCTCTAGCGCCTCCCGGAGGAGCTCCAGGTCGGGGGCCACAGGCTGGCTCACACCCAGCTTGGCCTTGAGCCAGGCGCGCAGACGCTCCTCGACTAGCTCCCCCGCTCGGTCGCCTTCCGCGCGGGAACCAATCTCCCGGGTGACAAGCAGGTCGACGACGAATTCCCCCAGACTCGCCTCCCAAGCCGCCTGGGCCGCGTCGTTCTCCGGAGCGCCCACCAGGAGGGGGGCCGGGAGGACGGCGTCGTCCGCCTCGGCGGCCTGCTCCAGGTTGGCGGCCAGGTTTAGCTCTAGCGAGAGATCCCGCTCACACGAGGCGAGTCTGCAGAAGCGATACGCAGCGTCGGCCAGTCTGGATGCCAGGGGGTCGATCCAGTCGGCGTCCCCGTCAAGGGCCGTGATCTCGACCTCGTCTACGACGAACGTCACACTGTGGCCCCCCGCATCTGGAGTCATCTTGGTGTGCAGCCACCGTCTGTCATTCGTGTAGCGATAGAAGCGGACGGCCCGGAAGGAGGCCTCCTCGCCCGTCGGGAGCCTCGCCGTGTGCACCAGCTCCACCCGCGCGCGGTCGCCGACCACTCGTGCGCTCTCGATCGAGGTGCTGACGGGTGTTGTGAGCCCCTGGAGGGGCAGGGGGAGACCGGCGCTGTCGACGTAGGCAGCCTGCGCCGCCTTCCAGGAACGGTCGGAGGGATCCTGGAGGCTCAGGAACAGCTCCTCGTCTCCCTCCGCCAGCGCGCGGAACTCCAGCTGCGCCACCTGCTGAACCTGCGCCTCAGCCTGGGCCAGGGTCCGCTGCCGTCCGCGCCACCACACGGCAGCCGTCCCCGCGATCAGAAGCAGCGCCAGGAGCCATGGCACCCAGCGGCGCCACTTCCGTTCCTCTCTCTGCTCCTCTTCAGCCTTCTCGTCGGGAAATTCGTCCCCGAAATGCCACTCGAAATCGGAGGACATTGTTGTCCTTTCTTCTCTCTCTGCAGGCGCACAGTCCCGGCTACTGGTTGAGGAGATTGTACCCGGGTTGTCCCTGGCGCGAAAGGTCACCGCGCGGCGTACTCGCCCGGCGACGGGCCTGGCCTTCGGACTGCCCTACGCAGGGGCATCGCGCCGACCATTGGTTTGCGGCAGGCGGTTCCGCCCAGGCGCCTTCAGCGCCGTGC
>JAWLCP010000201.1:0-3917 GCA_041687115.1 Anaerolineae bacterium | reverse complement strand
CTGAGTCCCCAGTCGCGTACGCGCGGACGGCCCAGGGTCGTCAATGTGCACCCTCAGCCGGCGAAACCGCGCATCAGCAGAAAGGCAACCCCCAGGACGATGAGCACGCCCAGGCAGCCGAGCCGGAGGAACACCTTGGTGAGTCTGAAGACGGCGCGAAGGATCACCACAAGCACCATCAGGCCAACGCCGACGCCGGCGAGGATGAGCAGTTGTTCGAGAGCTGGACCAAGCACTTTCCCCTCAGGGTATGTAGAGACAGCGACTTGTTTGAGCAGGCGAGGCCGATTGGGCCCGAGATCTATCTTACCACGAAAGGCGCTTCTGTAAAATGGGGATAGAAGCGAGATAGATCAGTCCGCACGGCAGGGGAGGTCAGGTGAAGAGCGATCTAGCGGGAGGCGCGTCGAACGAACCACCTGTTGTCGCTCACATCCTGATAGATCTCGAGGGTCCGCTCGATAGGGGAATCATCTGAGCGGGAGCGGGCGCGCACCCGGAAGACGTAGCGCTCCACCGATCCCCTGAGGCCGGGGCGCGAGACGGTCCAGCAGCGCTCCACCGCGCAGACGTCATAGCGGCGATGGCGCCAGACAAAGAGCTTGGGGAAGTAGCCGTGGCGGCGCTGGAGCATCTCGATGGCCTCCCTCCCGCCCAGCAGGCGCCGTAACCGCCGGGAGCGGCCACGCCGGCGCTTCGCGCGGCCTCGGTCAAGACGTCGCGCCACGTCGAGAGATGCGCTAATCGCCATATCGGACTCCTTCCCCGTCTGCCGATGCCCCACCGACCACCTTGAAGCTCCGCTCCATCGGCGCTGACAGGGATGGGGGAAGCGCGCCCCACCCATGAGGTGAGCGCTCCTGCGCGCTCCCCGGCGAGACCACGATCACGGGCGGATAGGCACTCCTGTCCGACGGCTGCCGCGACATCTCGGTGCGCTCAGAGTCCCGTCCCCCATGTCGCCGGGTGACCGCTACGACAATCAGGCTGGTCGGAATCGCCGCTCCCACCCCGCACACCGCTCCCGCCAGCACGCCCAGTGCCTCGCTGCTCAGCCGATTCCCCACCACCAGCGCCAGCGTCACCGCAAACGCCACCGCCACCACGGCCAGAAACGTCCTCAAACGTCCCCAGCGGCTTCTCCTCTCGTATCTCTCTTCCCTCATCTCCAGCCCCCTCCAACCGCCTCTCGAATCTCTCCCGCCTCCACGTACGCTGCCTGAAACCGCGTCAGCCGCCCCTCCGCCACCGCGACAAAATCGCCTCTCCCCTCCAGTCGCTCCGCTCCGGTCCCGCTCCACCCGCTGGCCACCCGCGCGTCCGTCGCGCTCATCACCCGGCCCACCAGCCGCACCGGGAAGTTCGCTTTCACCAGCGACCCTACCACCGAGGCGGTCGGTTTCTGCGTCGCCGCCACCACGTGGATTCCCGCTCCCCTCCCCCGCTGGAGCAAGCGCGTCAGCGACGTCTGCAGCCCTTGGCCACCCGTCATCAGCACGTCGGCCAGCTCATCTATCACCACCACGACGTGCGGCCCTCCCTCCCTTCCTCCCAGCTCCCCGCGCCTCTCCATCAGTCGCACCGCGCTCTCCAGCGCCTCTCTGCCCTCTTCCACCCCTCGAATCACCGGCCGGGACAGGTGCGGCGCCCCCTCGAACCCGGCGAATGCACTCCCCTTCGGATCCAGCAGCACCATCCGCACCTGTCCCGGCCCGTTCAGCACCACTAGGCTGAGGATGATCGTCTGCAGCAGCACCGTCTTCCCAGACCCCGTCGTCCCCGCCACCAACACGTGCGCCACGTCCGGGCTCGGCAGCCGGATCAGCAGCGGGGCCCCATCATCCCCTAAGCCGAGCACCGCCGTCACCGGCGGGACTTCATGCAGGTTTAGCTGCCTGCAGAGGGGCAGCAGGCGGACCATCTCCGGGTCGTCCCGCGGGATCTCCACATCAATGGCGGCCCCTCTCCGCGCGATCCGACAGCTCGACGTATCGAGCGCCGCGGCCAGCTCCTCGTTCAGCCGCCTGATCTTCGAGATCCTGGCCCCCACCGCCGGCAGAATCTGGAAGCGAACCCAGCGGTGCGTCACGGTGCCGCCGGTAACGCGGGCCGGCACCTTGTGCATGTGCAGCACCGCCTCAATGCGATCTGCTTGAAACTCCAATTTCCTACGCATCTCGCTCCTCTCCGACGTGAGGGAACGGCGGCGCCGACGGGCTACATTTCCTCAGGGTCGTCCTCCTCGTCCTCAGGCTGCTCGTCGGACTGCGCTGGCGCGCCCTCCCCGGAGGTCAGTGTCTCACGGACGGCACTCTCAATCTCCGCAACGACGTCGGGATGCTCGCGCAGAAACTCCTTGGCATTCTCCCGACCCTGGGCCAGATAGTCATCCTCGTCCCGATAGTAGTAGTAGGAGCCGCGCTTCGCCACGATGCCCAGGTCGACAGCCACGTCGAGGAGGTCTCCCTCCTTGCTGATGCCCTCGCCGTACATGAGGTCGAACTCCGCCAGCCTGAAGGGGGGCGCGACCTTGTTCTTGGTCACGCGCACGCGGGTGCGCATACCGATCAGCTCGCCTCTCTCCTTGATGGACGTCACGCGCCGTACGTCGAGGCGCACCGAGGCATAGAACTTGAGCGCCCGGCCCCCCGAGGTCGTCTCCGGGTTACCGAACATCACGCCGATCTTCTCACGAAGCTGATTGGTGAAGATCAAGGCGGTGTTCGACTGCTTGATCGCGCCGCTCAACTTGCGCAGCGCCTGGCTCATCAAGCGGGCCTGCAGACCAGGATGGGAATCCCCCATCTCCCCCTCGATCTCAGCACGCGGCACGAGTGCCGCCACGGAGTCCACGACGATCACGTCGATGGCACCGGAGCGGATGAGCGCCTCGGCGATCTCCAGCGCCTGCTCACCGGTATCCGGCTGAGAGATGAGCAGGGAATCGATGTCGACCCCGCACCTACGGGCGTAGGCCGGGTCCAGGGCATGCTCCATGTCGATGTAGGCAGCCACGCCCCCCGCCTTCTGTGCTTCTGCCACCACGTGCTGGGCAAGCGTCGTCTTCCCTGCCCCATCCGGGCCATAGATCTCGGTGACCCGGCCCCGCGGAACTCCACCCACGCCCAGGGCCCGATCAAGCGACAACGAGCCTGTTGGGATCACCTGGACGTCCATATGGGAGACATCTCCCAGACGCATAATCGCTCCGTCACCGAACCGTTTGATCAGATCGCCCAGTGCTCTATCCAGCGCCTTCTCTCGTCCCTGATCGGCCATCGCTTCACGCTCCCTATGGTGGGGTGAGAGCAACCAGTCCCTGCATCGCCCTCCGGACGGATTGAGAACATATGTTCTAACGCAATACCTATCATATCAGAATCGAGCCGCCGCGTCAAGGACTAGATATCCCAATTTAACCCAAATCGATGCCGGTATCCCAAATACACGCCCAAATCGACCACCTCTCACGCGACCCAGTACGGAGCGGGCCCAGACAAGAAAAGCCCAGCCCCTGCGGGGCTGGGCTCCGAGCGCCGGCTGGCGTCGCCTCAATCGAGCTTTCGGATGACCATCACCACCTTTCCCTGCACCTCCACCCGGCTGGGATCGTCGACATAGATGGGCTCCATCGTCGGGTTCGCCGGTTGAAGACGGATCCGACCACTCGGCTCCTGGTAGAAATGCTTCAGCGTCACCTCCCCCTCCCCACGCAGCCACACCGCGGCCATCTCCCCGTTCTCGACTCGGCTCTGATGCTGCATGATGACGATGTCGCCGTCGTTCACCAGCGCATCCACCATCGAGTTCCCCTCGACCTCCAGCGCATACAGGCGCTCCAGATCCCCCAGGATGTCGCGAGACACCTCTATCGTCTCGTCCCCCATCAGGGCGAAATCACTGCTCGGCACCGGCAC
>JAWLCP010000200.1:0-3918 GCA_041687115.1 Anaerolineae bacterium | reverse complement strand
ATGCTATACTGCGCTGTGGAGACGAGATCATGATCTACTACTCGGTCGCCGATGCCAATCAGCAGGACAGCCAGCGCAACCCTCGCGGCAGAGGGCGGCCGATGGTGTACCTCGTCTGATAGCTGAGTAGGTTAACACAAGCCGCCCGACACCGGGCGGTTTTTTTGTTGTGGGTGGACCCCGTGCGCCATCCCGGGGTCCACGCAGAGAGAAGCCGGAGCTACGAAGGAGCCGACCATGTTGAAATCACATCGTTGTGGCGATCTGGGCGTCGGACACACAGGTCAGGAGGTTGTGCTGGCGGGTTGGGTCAATCGCCGTCGCGACCACGGCGGTCTCGTCTTCATCGACCTGCGCGACCGCTCGGGCCTGCTGCAGGTCGTGGCGAACCCTGACGTCGATTCCGAGGCGCACGCGACCGCCCAGGAGGTGCGGAACGAATACGTCCTGCGGATCAAGGGCAGGGTGCGGGCCCGACCCGAGGGCCTGGTCAATCCCGATATTCCCACCGGGAAAATCGAGGTGGTGGCGCACAAGGTGGAGATCCTCAATTCGGCCAGGACGCCGCCCTTCTACATCTACGATGATGAACCGGTCGACGAATCGCTCCGGCTCCAGTACCGCTACCTGGACCTCCGTCGTCGGCGCATGCAGCAGAACCTGCTCCTCCGTCACGCGGTCGTCAAGTACATCCGGGACTTCCTCAGCGAACGCGATTTCGTGGAGGTTGAGACGCCAATTCTCTTCAAGAGCACGCCTGAGGGCGCGCGGGACTATCTGGTGCCCAGCCGACTCTATCCCGGGCATTTCTACGCCCTGCCGCAATCTCCGCAGCAGTTGAAACAGCTGCTTATGGTTGCAGGCTACGAGCGCTACTTCCAGATCGCGCGCTGCTTCCGTGACGAGGATCAGCGTGGCGACCGCCAGCCCGAGTTCACCCAGCTGGATCTGGAGATGAGCTTTGTGGAGCGGGACGACGTGATGGCGCTGACTGAGGTGTTGATGATCGGCATCGTTGAGGAGTGCTCCGAGTGCGAGCTGCTCGCCAAGCCCTTCCCGCGGCTCACGTACGCGGAGGCGATGGAGCGCTTTGGGACCGACCGCCCCGATATCCGTTTCGGGATGGAGCTGACCGATGTCTCGGACATCGTGGCGGAGAGCGAGTTTCGAATCTTCAGCGCGGTCGTGGCCGAGGGTGGGCAGGTCAAGGGCATCCGTGTCCCCGGCCGTGCCGACTACAGCCGGAGCCAGATCGATGAGTTGACCACGCTGGCTCAGGAGGAGGGCGCGAAGGGGCTTGCGTGGCTTGCCCTGGGCCAGGACGAGGAGATTCGGTCCTCTTTTGCTAGGTACTTGACGGATGCCGAGGTCGTAGCTGTCGCTGAGCGGCTCGGGGCGGAGCCCGGCGACCTGCTCCTCTTCGTCGCCGACCAGCCCGGCGTGGTCAATCCGGCCCTGGGTGCCATCCGCCTGGAGCTCGCCGAGCGGCTGAGTCTCCGGAGGCACGGGGACCGGACCATGGCTTTCTGCTGGGTGATCGATTTCCCGCTCTTTGAGTGGGACGAGGAGGGAGGCCGTTGGGATCCGAGCCACCACCTCTTCACCGCACCGATGCACGAGGACCTGCCGCTGCTGGAGACGGACCCCGGTGCCGCGCACGGCCAGCAGTACGACCTCGTCTGCAACGGGGAGGAGATCGCGGGGGGCAGCATCCGTATCCACCGGCGCGATGTGCAGGAGCGGATCTTCGGCCTCATTGGCCTCGACGCGGCGGAGGCCAGGGAGCGCTTCGGCCACATGTTGGAGGCCTTCGAGTACGGGACGCCGCCCCACGGCGGCATTGCGCCGGGGATTGACCGGCTGGTGATGCTCCTCGCCGGTGAGCCGAACATCCGCGAGGTGATCGCTTTTCCCAAGACGCAGCAGGCGAAGGATCTCATGGCCGGCGCGCCGTCGCCTGTGGAGCAAGAACAGCTGGATGAGCTGCACCTACGGATTGTGGAGTAGGCCGGTGTGGGTGACCACCAAGGAGGACATATGTCAAACGATCTGCTGAAGCGTGTGGAGAAGGACGGGGTTCAATTCATCAGCCTCCAGTTCACCGACGTCATGGGGACGATCAAGAGCGTCACCATCCCGGTCGGCCGTCTGGAGGGCGCGCTGGACGAGGGGGTCTGGTTCGACGGTTCGTCGATCGAGGGGTTCGCCCGGATCTACGAGAGCGACCTGGTGCTGATGCCCGACGTCGACACTTACCGCGTGCTTCCGTGGAGCGCCCCGGAGCGACGGAGAGCCCGGATTATCTGCGACGTCCACGGCCCCAACGGGGATCCGTCGCTCTGCGTGCCGCGCCAGGTGCTGAAGCGGGCGTTGAGGCGTGCCGCCGAGACGGGGTACGTCTACAACGTGGGGCCAGAGATCGAGTTCTTCCTGTTCAGGCGGAACGGGGAGCCGAACAGCGACCATCCGACCCGTCCAGTGCCGCACGACGTCGGTGGCTACTTCGACTTCTCGCCGCGGGACGAAGCCCAGCAGGTCCGCAGCGAGATCATCCTGGCGCTGGAGGCATTGGGGATGCAGGTGGAGTCGAGCCATCACGAGGTGGCCACCGGGCAGCACGAGATCGACTTCCGCTACGCCGACGCGCTGACCAGCGCCGACAATGCCGTCACGTTCAAGTACGCCGTGCGCGGCGTGGCGGCCAGCCACGGGTTGTATGCGAGCTTCATGCCCAAGCCGATCTTCGGCATCAACGGCTCGGGCATGCATACCCACCAGAGCCTCTTCGATCCTGAGGGGCGCAATCTATTCTACGCGCCCGAGGACGAGTACCATCTCTCCCGGCTGGCCTACAGCTTCATCGCCGGGCAGATGGAGCACGCACGGGCCCTCGCAGCGGTCGTGGCCCCCACGGTTAACAGCTACAAGCGTCTGACGCCGGGCTATGAGGCCCCGGTCTACATCTGCTGGGCGCAGCTCAACCGCTCGTCGTTGATCCGTGTCCCAGCGCACGGGACGGAGACATCCGCGACGCGTATCGAGCTCCGCTGCCCCGACCCGAGCGCGAACCCCTATCTTGCCTTTGCCGCCATGCTGTCGGCGGGCCTCGACGGGATCGAGAGGGATCTGACACCGCCGTCGGCGGTTAACGAGGACGTCTATCATTTCGATCAGGGCGACCTGGACGAGCGGGCGATCGGCACGCTGCCGGGGACGCTGGCGGAGGCGGTGGGTGCGCTGGAGGAGGACGACGTGATCACCGAGGCCCTCGGGCCTCAGATCACGGACATCTTCATGCGCGCCAAGCGGGCCGAGTGGGAGGAATACCGCATCCAGGTCACCGACTGGGAGCTGGAGCGATACCTGGAGATGGCCTAGAGAGTGGCGGCCAACTCCAAACAGGACTGCTAGAGGATACCGGGAGCCTCCGCCTGAGGTCTTGGTGTCGTCTCCCAGCGGACGGTGTCCGAGCTAAGACGGTGCCAGGGCCTTGCCTGCATCAGTTGCACGCCGCGGCGATCCAGCGCGAGAGGCCATCTGCGGAGTCCCAAGGCCTCCATGGCCTCCGTCACGCGATCTTGATGCCTCTTTGGGCAGTAGAGAAGGAGGAAGCCTCCGCCACCGGCTCCGCATATCTTACCCCCGGTGGCTCCTTGATTGCGGGCGGCCTCATAACATTGATCTATGAAGGCGCTCGTCACCCCTCTAACCAACTCGCGCTCCTCCATCCAGGAGCGATGGAGCAGCTCGCCAAGAGCCCGTAGGTCTCCCTCCTCCAGAACGGTCCCCATCTCCGCCGCCAGCGTCTTGATGGTCCCCAATCGGCCCAGGACCCGATCGTTCCTGTCCAGGACCTCCTGCCTGAGCCGGCGGCGGATATCGGATGAGGGTTGAGACACGCCGGTGAAGAACAGCATG
>JAWLCP010000199.1:0-3928 GCA_041687115.1 Anaerolineae bacterium | reverse complement strand
CGTCCAGGCGCTGGTCAGTATCGAGCGCGCGCAGGTCCCGAGGGAGTACTTCCAGGGCTTGGTTGCTGCGCTGCAGTCGGCCCACGTCTACGACAATGTCCTCATCGCGACCATCGGGCAGATGCAGCGTCCCGATCTCACCGCCGAGATGGCCGATCTCCTGCTCCGTCTCAGGGGCGTGGAGTGGGTGATGTGCATGGGCGTCTACGAGGATGAGCTGATCCTCTCGGTGCGCACCAACAGCCAGCACAGTGCAGGTCAGCTCATTCAGTCTATCGTCGGTGACCTCGGCTCCGCGGGGGGACACGGCTCAATGGCCGCCGGGCAGATTCCGCTTGAGGGGCAGAACCCAGATATCCTGTCCCATCGGCTGAAGGAACGCGCGCTGAAGTATCTGGAGATTGACCCTGACGTCGCGGGCGAGAAGCTGATCTAAACCCTGGGGAGAGGTTCTTTCACTCGCGGCCGAGGAGCCCGGCTCCAGCTGCCAGCTCCTGCATCTCCTGCGTGATCTCGTGACGACGTGCCGTCTGGATGACCAGCGTCAGTTCCTCAATCAGCCGGTCGGCGTTCTGCGTGGCCGACTCCATCAACTGGAACCGCGTCGAGTGCTCCGCAGCCGACGAGTCTAACAGCACCTTGTAGAGCTGGACGGCGACGGACTGCTCAACGACGGTCGCGTAAAGGCTCAGCGGGTCGGTGTCGACGATCGGAGGGGGCCACGGCTGCCTGCGCTCCCCGGAAATCCTGGTTTCCTCACCGCGTGCCCCAGGCTCGCCAGCCTCCTCAGCGAGACCCGCCTCGCCCGTCGCCAGCTGAGGAGGGATCAACCGGATCACCGTCGGCTCATACGCGCCGGTGCCACGGTATCCGTTGTAGATGACGTCGACGCCGTCAAGCTTCTCCTCCTCGTAGGCCGTCAGCCATCGCCGGGTCAGATCGAATCCCAGCGAAAGGGGGGGCAGGCTGGTCATGGAGAGCGTCCCGGCCTCCGTCGGTTCATAGCCGCGCCGTCGGAGAACTCGCTGCGCTCGGCGTCCCAGGACCATCAGTTCGATATTCGACCCCCTGGCCGACTCCCTCCTAAAGTAACGGTCAGCTTCTTCGGCAACGGCGACGTTGAAGCGACCACACAGCCCGCGCTCGCTCCCGACCACCAGGGCTTTGAGTTCCGGAGGCCGCGAGCCCGTCCTGGATTGGCCGGCTCCCCTGTCCGAAAGCGTTGAGGCAACCCGTGCAGCCTGTCGGAGGCGCGTCAGCATCCCTTGTTCGTTCTGAAGGTGGGGTACCAGCCAGGGCAGCATCGCCCGCAGGTGTTCTGCGTAGTCCCGAACGCTGCTGCGACGCTTGAGCGCCGCTTGCCAGCTGCCCAGGGAGATCGTCCGGAGGCCACCCAGAATGGGCTTTACGCTGCCGATGTTCTCCAGACGTTCGCGGGCGCGTTCTACCTCTTCCATGACTCCTGTACGAAGGTCTACCAGGTCCCAGGGCTCAGTAAGTCTCGCTGCGCTCGATGTCCCAGACGAAGACGACGGCCCCGCCGAGCCTCGGCTTCACGGGCATGGCCGCCGGGCCTTCCTCTCCTTCAGCTTCTGTGATCACCACGTCTGAGCGGCAGCTGTCTTCGACGATGCGTAGGACCCCCTCAAGATCCTCGTCCTCTACGGCGATGAAGAGCGTCATCTGAGCCTGGCGCAACATGCCGCCTCGGGTCTCCGCAAAGGTCGCCGTGTATTTCGCCCTCACCAGTGCTTGCAGGACACGCTCTGCCTGGTCGCGTGGCATGACAGCCATGACCATCTTCATCGCTCTTCTCCCCTCTCAGAAAACTCCGTGGCGTAGTTGAAGACCAGTTCCATCAGCGTCTCGCGCGCATCTGCGGAGAGCCGCCCGGTACGATTGATCTGCTGGAGCAACTCGGGTTCTCTCCGTCTGGCGAGATGCAGCAGCCCTTGTTCGAAAGTGGGCACATCATCCACCGCCATCTGGTCCAACACGCCCTTCGTGGCGGCCAACAGCGTGAGGACCTGCGCTGCCAGCGGAAGGGGTTGGTGCACACTCTGCTCGAGCGCGGCCCGCAGCCGTCGTCCGTGTTCGATTTGACGTCGAGTCGCCTCATCCACCTCGGCGCCAAATCGGGCGAAGCGGGAGACCTCTTCGTATTGCGATAGCTCAAGTCTAAGCTCACCGGCCACCTCGCGCATGGCGCTTGACTGGGCCTCCCCGCCCACGCGTGAGACCGACTGCCCTACGTCGATGGCCGGCTTGATGCCTTGGTTGAAGAGGTCCTTGTCCAGCACGATCTGCCCGTCGCAGATCGAGATCAGATTGGTGGGTATGTAGGCAGAGACGTTGCCTCGCTGAGTCACCACCACCGGAAGAGCGGTCAGCGAACCGCCTCCTTCCTCCTGACGCAACTTGCAGGACCGCTCCAGCAGGCGCGCGTGGATGTAGAAGATGTCTCCTGGATAGGCCTCTCTTCCCGGTGGCCGGCGTAGGAGGAGACTCATCTCCCGGTAAGCGTCGGCGTGCTTGTTCAGATCGTCGTACACGATCAGTGCGTCCCGCCCCTCGTCCATGAAGAACTCGGCGATCGTGCAGGCAGCGTAGGGTGCCAGGTAGCGGAGCGCGGGTGGATCTTCAGGACTGGCTACCACGACGGCAGTGTGGGACATGGCATTGTGACGGCGCAGAGTCTCGACGACGCTCAGTGCCGAGCTCTTCTTCTGGCCGATGGAGACGTAGACACAAGCCACGTTGGCGTCTCGCTGACTGAGGATCGCATCCACGGCGAGGGTCGTCTTCCCTACCTGGCGGTCGCCGAGGATCAGCTCGCGCTGCCCGCGCCCGATGGGAAGCAGGGCGTCCACCACTTTCGTGCCCGTGTACAGCGGCTCATTGACCGGTGCGCGTTCAACAATGCCCGCCGGCTCACGCTCCAGGAAGCGCGTCTCCGTGGCCTGGACCTGTCCTCCGTCGTCGAGAGGCTGTCCGAGCGAATTGACGACGCGGCCTAGTAACTGGTGTCCCACCGGCATCCGTACGCGCTCCCCCGTAGCCATCACCAGGTCCCCGCCCTGGATTCCCTCATCGGATCCCAGCAGAACCACGTCGAGGCGGGAGTGGTCCAGGTTCAGGATCAAGCCTCTCACGCCGGTAGGGAACTCCACCAGTTCGTCCGTCCGCGCCAGAGGCAGCCCCGAGAGCGTGGCCACCCCGTCGCCGATGTGCTGCACCGTCCCAACCTCACGGAAGATGACGTTGTCGTCTTGCTCCGTGACGCGTCTGCGCAGCGTCTGCAGGAGCGGGCGCACGTCCGTCTCCTCCCTGGCAGGAGCGCCAATCTCCGCGACCCGGCTCTTCACCCGCTCGCGTAAATCGAGCTCACGGACCAGCGCCTCTCCGTCCTGCCCTTCCGCCTGTTCCCGGATCACGTCGATAAGGCGCGAGACGTGTGGCTTGGCCCTTTCACTCACCTTCTGGTCGCTCATCGGTTAACCGCTCTTCCAAGGACTCCGAGGCTAGCCCGCGCAGTTCCTCCAGCCGTCCTGCAATCGAGTTGTTGACCACGATATCACCGATGCGGACTCGCATGCCTGCAGCCAGGTCAGGATCGGTCTCCACCTGAATATCGACGTTGCGGTCAGCCAGCGCTGTGAAGGTCCGTGCCAGTTCACCCTGCTGTTCCGACGACAGGGGATGGGCCGTCGTCACGTGCGCGGTGGGCATGCGCTCGCCAAGTGATTGACGGAAGGCTCGTACCCGCTCCATCTCTTCTCGCCCCATCTCCCAGATACGATCAGCGAGTTGCTGAACGAGCTTGTCGTGCACGTCGGGCGGGGCAGCCTGTCCGATCACCACGGCGCTGACCTCCATAACGGCGTCGATCAACTGGTCGTGAAACTCTCCGACGGCCTGCTGACGCATC
>JAWLCP010000198.1:0-3987 GCA_041687115.1 Anaerolineae bacterium | reverse complement strand
GGAACCATGTCCGAAGAAACTCTCGTGAGGACCCGAGAATCCTGGCTCAGCCTGGCCTTCTGGCTCAAGCTGATCCTCACCCTTGGGCTCTACTTCTTCCGCTGGCTGGGCAAACGCCTCATCGTCACCGACCGCCGGGTGATATGGCGAGAGGGGCTTCTGGGCGGTATCGAGCGCTCCGTCCCCCTCGAGCAGGTCCAGGACATCACCATCCATCGTGGCCTCTTCGGGCGGCTCCTCGGCTACGGAAACGTCCACATCGAGACCGCCGGCGGCCCGGCCACCGAGGTGGTGGCGAAGAACATGCGCAGGCCGGAGGCCGTGCGCGACGCCATCCTCAAGGGGCTGGCCCGATGACCACGGGCGATTTCTGCTCGGCGCCTTCAGCGCCGTGCCAGGGTTGGTAGTAGGCGGTTCCGCCCAGGCGCCTTCAGCGCCGTGATCACACTCGCAGCGACCGCCCCGCCATTCGCAACGCCGATGTCGCTCACCCTCCATCGCGACCACGCAGACGACCTCACCGTCGATACCCCCACGGTCCCATCGTCTGAACGGGGCCACAGCCTGAAATCCAACTTCCGTCGCAAGCCCTCTCGAATATACGCCACACACGGTGTCCAACGTGTACCATGGACAAGGACTGCAGTGCATGGTATACTTGCCCTGGTGGCCTCCGCCCCTGGCAGGTCACCGGGACACCATTCGTATTGCGGCACGGCCGGCCGGTCGTCGGCCAGCCATCCCGCTGGCGCGCCCTGTGCCCGCCGTGCAACCTCACCAGACGCATTTCACAACACAGGAGGCACTCTCAATGAAGCAGCGTTGTATCCTGGTCGGTTCAGCAATCCTGGCGGCCCTCTCCGTCACCCTGCTCGTCCTCAACGTCCCCACCGCGGCGACCGGCCCCGCAGCCACCGTATCGCACATCGCACGGACAGAGGACTCGCCACCTCCGCCCACCGACTACCTGATCGCTCTTCCCGTCATGCCCCCAGATCCGCAGGAGGTCCCGCCTGATCTGACCCCTGAACAGGCGGCGGCCCACGCCCGAGCCCTTACCCGGCGTCAGGCCGAGCCGGTCATAGCCGCACTGAAGGAGCTGCAGTCCCAAGACCAGATCGCCGGCTTCCAGCTGCGACCCGACCTCCACGGTGTGGCCGTCGAGGGGCCCGCGGGGGGCGCGCTCGAGGAGCTCTCGCTCGGTCGGGCGGCAGCTGCCGTCCTTCCCCTCGGCGACGAACCCCCTGCCTGCGCAGCCGCAGCGGCCCAGGTGCTTCCCGAACAACTGCTCGCTGCGAGTCGCACGCCTGCCGGCCGTGGTGAAAGCCTCACCGCCGCGACACTCGCTCCCCAGGCCACCGACCCCAGCATTAACCTCTCTGTTCAGCCTGGGTCGACCTGGACCGGCGTAAACGGGTACACGACTGAAGACACGACCGTCACCATGCGCATCCTGCGCCGTGGTCGGGTCATCGGCAGCGAGTCTACCACAAGCAACAGCCGGGGGTACTATTCCTTCTATCCAACCTGGCAGCAGTGTCCCACCTCCGGGTACACCTGGACGCTGCAGCCCGGCGACGTGGTGGAGGTGACCGCCAAGGGCAACACCGTCAGCACCGTCGTCGTCGATGTCTCTGCGTGGGTAGATCCTGATGCGAATCTGGTGACCGGCCTCACCGCCCCGGGCCGCTCCGTGCAGGTGAGTCTGTACGCACCTGGGGAGGATCCCTGCTACGGGAGAGGCTACACCGAGGCCGCGGGCACAGATACCTCTGGCGGCTTCAGCGCCGACTTCACCGATCAGGTGGACTTCGACCGCAGCGCCTCGGCGACCGTCTACGCTCGCGATGACGATGGCAACAGCACCTACGCCTGGTTCTACGCCTACAGGATCTCCGCCTACTTCGACGATGACTACTTCTATGGCTACCTGAAGCCGGAGGTGGCGTTCACGGCCACCCTCAGCCGCACCGGGACTCTCGTCGCCGAGCGCAGCGGCAGAAGCAATGCCTACGGCTATTACTCCGGCTGGTTCGGCGAGACCGTCCAACCGGGCGACGTCATCTCCGTGAGCGGCGGAGGCGTGCACGTCGAGTACGCGGCCATCGACCTCGACCTCACCCTCGACCACACGGCTGACCGGGCCGCCGGTACCACCGGCGCGGACCGCGTGGTGAAGGCCAACTTCTACAGGAACAACTCGACATATTACTCGCTGAGGACCTCGTGTTCCTATGACTCAGACTGCAACAGTGACGTGGCCGATGGCAGCGGGAGCTTTGTCATCCCCACCGAGCTGGATCTGATGCGCGGCGACTACGCCTATCTCTCCGTCTACGACGAGGAGGGGAACTACCAGTACAGTCGCCAGCGTTTCGTCCCCGCCATCGCCGCCGATCTGAGCTACAACCGCGTCTCGGGCTTTTGGGGCGACCCCAGTACGGGGCACGTGACTGTTACGCTCAAAGACAGCGGTGGATCGGTAAAGGAGACCGACACGTGGGTATCGGTGGGTTCCTACGACGGCGAATTCGAGCCCTCAATGGGCTCCACCATCACGCCCACCGACGTCATCGAGGTGACCGACGGTACCATCACGGAGACCATGACGGTGCAGGACCTTACCGCCCGGCTGGACGGCGACACCGGTCACCTTAGCGGAGGCGCCGGGGACGGCCACCTGGTGGTCGAACTCTGGGACTTCCGGCGTGACAGCGCTCTCTGGTACTCCCATTGCAGCGAGACCAACGTTACCGGGGGAGCCTACGACCTGGACCTCGGCGGGGCGCAGGTGGGTGGTCAGGATTACGCCGAAGTGTGGAGTGCTGGTGCGGACGATCACTACACCGTCCGCCGCCCTCGTCCCTTCACCGTCAATGCTCAAAAGCATGACGACTACGTGAGGGGCTACAGCGAGACACCCTACGCACCGATCACCATCACCCTTCAGCGTGGCGGAAGCCCGATGACCGTTTACACCACCACCTCATCCCGGAGCGCCTACTACTACGCCTATCTGGCTGGGGGAACACCGGTGACCATCACCCAGGGAGATACGCTGGAGGTGCAGACCGGCGACGGCGACAGCGTCGACCTGCTCATCCCGGAGCTGACGATCATCGCGGACGAGGCGGCCAACCAGCTGACCGGCCGGTCGCCGGCCAGTCAGCCAGTTGCCCCCCGACTCCGCCGTTACTACAGCGGGGGATGGTACTCCCAGTCCGCCAACACCACCGCCGACGACTCCGGGGACTACCAGGCCTCGTTCGACGGGCGGTACTGGTCGCGTGATTGCTCGCCCGTCGACGTGAGCCACCGCTGTGTCCGGCCGACCGTATCGTATTACAACCCGGCTGGTCACCAGGTGTGGCTGGAGGGGCCAGATCCCCAGCCGGTAGGCCCCGACGCGTACGAGGGCGACGACAGCAGCGACGCGGCCACCGCCTACGTCGACGTTCAGTCGCACACCTTCCACGCTGGCGATGACACCGACTGGGTCTCCTTCAGCGTGCCCGCCCGGGACGTCGGTAACACGCCGTACCGCATCGAGACCTTCAACCTGGGCTGGGGCATGGGCACGAACGTCCGTCTGTACGATACCGACCAGATCCTCCAGAGCGAGTGGTGGGGCTATGATCAGTCCTGGAATCCAGGGCGGGGCGTAAGCGCCCGCTGGACGCCGCCCCTCTCTGGCACCTACTACCTGGAGATCAGACCCCCATCCTCTTCGTATGCAGCGTACTGCGACGCCGTGTACGACCTGAGGGTTCTTCCTCTGCGCGGCCAGATCTACCTGCCGCTGGTGACGCGAAGCCACTGGTAGACGGGGCCATGCCGGGGCAGCCAACAGGCTGCCCCGGCACCCGTGGCTGCCGGGTATCTCCCCACGCCAACTCGCCCGTTCTCCATCTATCTCCCATCGTCCAGCGCGGCGGTGAGCCCCCTCGTGTGAACCGTGCCACCGGCCTCCCTGTTCGAAGTACCTCC
>JAWLCP010000197.1:0-4003 GCA_041687115.1 Anaerolineae bacterium | reverse complement strand
AGCCCTGAGGGGGCGGTGCGAGGGCCGCGGGGAGATCGCGGGCCAGCTCCTCCTCCGCCTGTTGATCGAACAGGCCCGCTTTCTGAACGAGCAATCCCTGTCCAACGCCGCCCTGCGGGCGGCCCGGGCGGCGGTCGAGCTCGCCCACTACGCCCGAGCGGAGGCCACACCCACCACCTGCTGGGCGGCGCTGGAGGCCGCGGCCCACCGGGAGTGGGCCAGGGCGCTCTACGCGCGGGGAGAACCAGAGACCGGAGCGGCCCGGCTCCGGCAGGCCCTGGCTGTGCTCGAAGGGGAGCGTGCCCCCGGGATTCGCGCCTCCATCCTGGCTGAGCTCGGGAGCGGCCAGTTGCAGGGCGAGGAGCTGGATCCTGCCCGGGAGCATCTCGAGGAGGCGTTGGCTCTATACGAGGAGCTGGGGGACGCCCCCGGCAGGGGTCGAGTGCTGGGCGCGCTGGCGTCGACCGCCGCGCGGTGCCTCGATCTGCCCCTTGCCACCAGCCAGGCCCAGGAGGCCCTCAGCCTCTCCCGCACCCTGGGCGATGGGCGCCTGGAGAGCCAGGCGCGCATCATCCTCGGCCGCATCGCCCGGGCCCAACAGGACGTGGCCGCCGCGGTGGACCACGGCGAGCGAGCGCTCCGGATCGCCGGTCAGCGAGGGGACCCGCGGGCGCGGGCGGGGGCGCTGACGGAGCTCGCCCTGGCCCATCTCCACCAGGGAAGGAAGGAGGAGGCCTGGAGGCGCAGCCTCCTGGCCGTGGAGCTAGCCCGCACCTCCGGGGACCCGGTCGTCGAAGCACGGGCCCTGCAGGTCGCCGGGCACGCCTTCACCGAGCTGGATATGGCGGACCAGGCCCTCGATGCCTACGGGGGGGCGCGTCGGCTTCAGGTCAGTCTGGGACAATCGGGGCAGGTGATCGAGACCCTCGCTGGGTTGGCCCGCGCGAATCTGGTCAAGGGCGATCTGGCCAAGGCGCAGGCCATCGTCGAGGATGTTCTCCCGCGGCTGGAGGAAGGGGATGGAATCGGCGTGGACGAGCCCATGCGCGTGTATCTGGCCTGCTACCAGGTCCTGGATGCCAACGACGACCCGCGCGCCCAGGACGTGCTCACCACCGCCTCGGGGCTCTACGCGCAGACGAAGTAGCGCACCCACATCCCTCTCCCCCCCGGGAGAGGCTGTGTGAGGGGGCTCTTCCGCGGACGAAGCATGTCCCACTCCCACCACGCCTACCCCGCGTGGCCCCCGGGGTGGAACCAGTACCCCATCCCCCACCGGTTCAGAATGTAGTGCGGCTCCGCCGGGTTCTCCTCCAGCTTCTTCCGCAGATATCGCACGTACAGGGCCAGCGAGTCCGTCGCGCCCGCATACTCCGGGCCCCACACCCTCTCCAACAGCTCCTGGTGCGGGATCACTCGTCCTTTGTTCTCCACCAGACACTCCAGAAGCCGGTACTCCGTGGGCGTAAGCGTGATCAGCTCCCCGGCCCGGAAGACCTGGTGCCGCTCCAGGTCCACCCTCAAGTAGCCGTCGTCATACACCTCGCCGTTCGGTTCCCCTTCTTGGTCTGCGCGCCGCAGCAGGGCGTGGATCCGGGCCAGCAGCTCCTTCAGGCTGAACGGCTTCGTGATGTAGTCATCCGCCCCGAGCCGGAACCCCTTCAGCAGGTCCGTCTCCTCCGCCTTCGCGGTGATCATGATGATCGGCACGTCCGATAGCTCTCGCAGGCGCTGACACGTCTGCCACCCATCCATCCCGGGCATCATCACGTCCAGGAGGATCAGCGCCGGATGCTTCTCAAAAGCCAGCCTGAGCGCCTCGCGCCCCCGCGTCGCGGAGACCACCTCGAACCCCTTTCCCTCCAGGTGGGTGGCCAGCATTCTGATGAGAGCTTCGTCATCTTCGACGATCATGATCCTCGTTGCCACGCGCTTCCTCCTCCGGTAATGTGAACGTAAATCGGCTGCCCTCTCCCACCGCGCTCTCTACCCAGATGCGGCCCTTCATTGCTTCCACCAGCTTCTTCGCGATGTAGAGCCCCAGACCACGCCCGTAGATCGACTGCGAATCGCTTCCGTCGACCCGATAGAACCGCTCGAACACCTTCGTCTGATGCTCGGGCCGGATGCCCGGGCCCTCATCCTCCACGCTCACGTGAGTGTACCCGTTCCGGCCCTGCTCCACGATCAGCGTCACCTTGCTGCCCGACGGGGAGTACTTGATCGCATTCTCGATGAGGTTCCTCAGCACCGTCCCCACCGCGTTCTCATCCGCCCACACCCACGGCGACGTCTCCGGGGTTTCCACTGCCAGCGAGTGGTCACAACCCGTGGTCTCCCACTCCTCGACCGAGCGCTCTACCAGGAAGGAGATCGGCAGCGGGCGGGGCTGCAGCGACAGCTCCCCCTTCTCCATCTGGAAGACGTCCAGCATCCGGTCCGCGAAGTCCGACAGTCGCTTGCTCTGCGTCGCCAGCGTGTTCACGTACTCCCGGTATCGGTCCGTCTCCATCGCCTCGGATTCCTCTTTCAGCATCTGGATGACCGTGCTGATGTTGGCGATTGGCATGCGCAGCTCGTGGGACACCCCGGCCACGAACTCGCCCTGAAGCCGCTCGAACTGATCCCGCTCCGTGATGTCGCGGAAGACCACCACCGCCCCGTCCGGCTTACCGTCCGCCCCGGCCAGCGGGGCTGTGCTCAGCATGACCACCTTCTCCAGGCCGCGACGCGTCTGGATGACGCGCCGCTCGGTGTGCACCGCCCGATTCTCCGTCAGTGCTTCATGTAGGGGACAGTCTGTCTCGCACGTCCTCGCGCCTCCCGCGCAGCGCAGCACGTCGCAGCAGCATTGCCCCACAGCGTCCTCAGCCTCCCATCCGCTCAACTCCTCCGCTGCGCGGTTGAAGGTCAAGATGCGGCGGTCCGTGTCCGTCGTGAACAACCCCTCCGCCACGCTCTCTACGATCAACGTGGCCCTGCGCCTCTCTTTCACCACCTCCTGGAACAGGCGCGCGTTCTCCAGCGCGATGGCGGCGTGGTCGATGAGAGCGGACAGCACGCGCCGATCGGGCTCATCGAACGCCCGAGAATGAGAGCTCTCCAGGACCATCAGGCCCAGCGTCCGTTCCCCCCGCCGGATGGGGGCGGACACCCGTGACGCGGGGGACGCCAGAAGGGTCGGATCCCTCGACTCGTCGAAGAGGCCCACCAGAAACTCGTCCGTGTCGTTCAGGCTTGCCACAAACCGGTACGCCGCACCCACTCCCAGGCTGGCCCCTCGAATCTGGAAGGCGTCCAGCACTCCGTCCGAAAGGGAGCCGGCAAAGCCTGCCTCGGCGTTGGTGATCTCCAGCGCGCACGCCAGCACGTACCTCAGGATCTGCCTCGGGTCCAGCGACGTGTTCAGCTGCTGAGCCGTGCGCTGAATGGCCCCCATCTGCTCCGCTCGGCGTGCCAGGGCGTGGTCTGTGCGCGCGTACAGCCCTGCCTGTACCAGCGCCTTCTCGCTCTTGGTCACCAGGCGGTCCAGGGCCTGGAGGTCGTTCTCCCCGAACCGGCCATCGCGCTTGTTCACCAGCACCAGCACCGCCATCAACCGCTCGCTCTCGTGATGCAGCGGCCGCGCCAGGAGTGAACGCAGCGCGCCGGACCGGGCCGACGACCGGGCGACGAAGCGAGGGTCGTGTGGCAGGTCGTTGACTACCATCGGCTCCTGCAGTTCCAGCAGCCACTCCGCCAGGTTCTTCCGCCGCCCATCCCGCCGGATCGAGCACCCGAACGACATCTTGCCATTGCAGGGGACGATCTGCCACTCCGCGTCCACCGGGTTGCGCAGCAGCAGCGCCGCGTCCTCCGCCCCCCCGATCCATCTCGCCTGCTGGACGATGAAAGACACCATCTCCTCCAGCGCCGAGGCGCTGGTCAGCAGCCTCTCCCAGTCGCTCACCTCGCTCTGCAGCGCCTCTCGGCGGCGCACCGACGTCACCAGATCTGCCATGAC
>JAWLCP010000196.1:0-4075 GCA_041687115.1 Anaerolineae bacterium | reverse complement strand
CTACATCGGCGCCGGGGCGGAGGCCGTCACCGGGCAGAAGATCGACTCCAGTCACATGATCCTCTACCTGCTGGTCGGGACGCTCGTCTGGCACTACCTGTCCGTCGTCTTCGACAACGTCAGCGAGCTGATCGCCTGGGAGCGGTGGGAGGGCACCATCGAGTACACCTTTATGGCGCCCGTCACCCGCTTCACGCACATGGTGGGTCAGACGCTCTTCGCCCTGGTCTATGGCCTGCTCCACACCGCCGTCATCCTGGCTGTGGTGGCCTTCTTCTTCAGCCTCGATCTGAGCCAGGCGAACTTGTTGGGCGGCGCGCTGATGCTGCTGGCCGGTAGCCTGTCGTTCACCGGCCTCGGCATCGTCGCCTCCGTCCTTCCGCTCCTGTTCCCGGAGCGCGGGGCGCAGATGACCCACGTGATCCAGGCGGTCCTGCTCCTGATCTCGGGTGTCTACTTCCCCGTGTCGGTGCTGCCGGGCTGGATGCAGCCGCTGACGCGGCTCTCCCCGGCCACGTACGTCCTGGAGGGGATGCGCTCCGCTCTGCTGGACGGGGCCGGGACGGTCACACTGCTGCCGCACCTGATCCGTCTGGTGCTCATCGGCGTCGCCGCCATCCCGCTGGGGCTGACCATCTTCCGCCAGGCGGAGATGTACGCCAAGCGGACCGGGAAGCTAAAGCGGAGTGGGTAGCATCGATGCTCACACGACCTGCTCCTGGAGGCTGGCTCTTCCAGAGCCGCTCTCTCGAGAGCCAGCTCCTTCAGGAGCAGGGCTTCGAACTCCCCGACGGTCGGGGAGCCGACAGGCGCGCTGAGATATGTGCATTCCTCAGATGCGTCCGGCCTGATCTGGAGACGTTGGAGGTCCCGATGAACATCGTGATTCGACGCACCGAGCCAGACGATTACGAGGCATTCCACCGCATCTTCTCGGCTCCCAGGGTGATCCGCGGCACGCTGCAGCTCCCTTTTCCGTCGGCGGAGGAGTGGCGCAAGCGCCTGACCGAGCCCACTGAGGGTCTCTACAGCCTGGTCGCGTCTGTCGACGACGAAGTGGTCGGCACCCTGGGTCTGCACACGTTCCCCAAGAAACCTCGTCGCCGGCATGCTGGCGGGGTCGGCATGGCGGTGCGGGACGACTGGCAGGGCAAGGGCGTGGGCACCGCCCTGATGGAGGCGGCCATCGACCTGGCGGACAACTGGCTCAATCTAGCCCGCCTCGAGTTGACCGTGTTCGTCGACAACGCGCTTGCCATCGGCCTCTACGAGAAGATGGGGTTCATAACGGAGGGCACGCTGGCCAACTACGTGTTTCGTGACGGTGAATACGTGGACTGCCTCACGATGGCGCGGCTCAGAGAGTAGGTGTTTCCCCTGTTACTGTCGGATCGCCCAACGTGAGCTGCACCTGGGAGCGTGGCACCGGGCCCACGGCATCGTCGGACGGCGTCGGCTGCCGCATCTGGATCTGTCGACGAGAGCGGCCAGAGCCATCGCGGCTGGCTGGCCCCAAGGTGCAGTTTCCGTGGCCTCATAGGAACCCTGAGGGTCCGCCGCCGGAGTCCCACTGAGGCCCTTTCGGCGCGCCGCATGCGGGGCGGATGCACGCCACGCGCGGCCGTTGAGAGATGGGAAAGGATCTTGAGAGAATGATGGAAAACGCTGCTCAGACACTGGATCGTACCTTCGGCGAGCTCGAGGCGCGTCAGGCCTTCTCGGGCGTCGTGCTCGTGACTCAGGGCCACCGCGAGCTCTACGCGGCAGCCTACGGCTACGCCAGCCGGGCGTGGAAGATCAGGAACACGCTCGATGTGCGCTTCGATACCGCGTCCATCACCAAGCTGTTCACCTCCGTCGCCACGCTCCAGCTGATCGACCGTGGCGCTCTCGCCTTTGATACCCGGGCTGTCGAGTTCCTGGATCTGCAGGACACCGCCATCTCCCCGGCGGTCACTGTCTATCACCTACTGACGCATACGTCGGGGATCGGGGATGACTGCGAGGAGGAGGATGGTGAGGTGTATGAAGAGGTGTGGAGGACGAGACCGAACTACAGCGTCACCGAGACGGTAGACTTCCTGCCCCAGTTTGTCCACAAGCCGGCCAACTTCCCGCCGGGCGAGGGCTGCCGCTACTGCAACTGCAGCTGGATCCTGCTCGGCCTGATGATCGAGCAGAGCACTGGGATGAGCTACCGCGATTACGTCCGGGAGCACATCTTCGACCGGGCGGGGATGGACCAGAGCGATTTCCTGAGCCTTGACCGGGTTCACGAGAACGTCGCTGAGGGGGCCGATCCGATACGCGACTCCGACGGTGAGATCGTGGGCTGGAAGCGGAATATGTACTGCTTCCCGCCCGTTGGATCGCCGGACAGCGGCGCATACGTCACCGCTCGTGACCTGGATCGCTTCCTGCGGGCCGTCCAAGCTGGGGATCTCCTCTCACCGCAGCTGACGGAGGCGTTTCTGAGCCCGCAGGTCTTCTACCTGCAGCGACCCGATTGGAAGCTTATGATGGGATACGGGCTCACATTCTACGTGGATACGCGTCACAGAGTGGTTTGCTATCAGAAAGAGGGCATCAACGCCGGCGTCAGCGGCGTCATCCGTCACTTCCCGCAGCGGGACGTCAACGTGGTCATCCTCTCGAATCTGGAGGATGGCGTCTGGCGGCCGATATGGGAGGTGCACGACCTGGTCGTCAACGGTGCGTTTGATGCGTAGCTCGTTGCCGTTGAGAGGGCGAGACGTGCGGTATTTGCCCGATCGGGCTGGTCAGTCCGGGTATCTTGCGTCCCCTCTCCAGTTTGAGGAGTTGACAACCCCGAGTGTCCTGTATAATACGCTTGGCGCCTGCAGGGCGGTCTCACCAACCGCCAGAGAGGGCTAACCTAGCGAGGGGTAGCATCTCGACACTGACTACTCGTCAGGTCCTCCGTCGGGAAGACGGCTTGGGCCTGAGGGACCATGCGGGATCCTCGCAAGGCTCGTGTTGTGCGACCATGTTTGCTAGTCGCCGCGGCCATAGTTCACAGGAGATTTCATGCTTACCTTGATCATCGACGCCGACGACACGCTGTGGGAGAACAACATCTATTACGAGCAGTGCCTCGCCGATTTCGTCGCTCTCATGACCAGGGAGGGATTCGACCCCCACGACGCCGAGGAGACGATGAGCACGGTCGAGCGGGAGCGCGTGCCGGAGGTGGGGTACGCTCCGGAGGAGTTCGCCCGCAGTCTGGTCGTCACCTACGAGCGCCTCTGCCAGCAGCACGGGTGCCTTGTCGACCACGCCGTCGCTGAGGCTGTGTTCGAGATTGGCATGACGGTCGTCGACTATCCCATAGTCCTTCTCGAGGGCGTTGAGGAGACGCTGGAGCGGCTGGACGGCCGCTACCGCCTCCTCCTTCTGACCAAGGGGGATCAGGACGTGCAGCGGCAGAAGCTTGTCCGCTCCGGTCTGGACCAATACTTCGATGCGGTCCACGTCGTGGCCGAGAAGGACGCCGACGTCTTCCGCGATCTCGTCGCCGGGTACGATCTCCGGCCGGAGCGCACGTGGATGGTGGGGAACAGCCCCCGGTCGGACATCAACCCGGCCGTGGAGGCGGGGATTGGCGCGGTCTACGTCCCCCACCCGAACACCTGGACCCTGGAAGTGGAGGACGTGGTCGACTCGGAGCGCGTGACCGTTCTCCGCGCCTTCGACGAGCTGAATGGCTTCCTCGCCCGCAGCGAGGATGGTGAGGAGGGAGTGTTGTGATTCACGAGTTGCAGCCTGCCGCCTTCGAGCGCGCGGGCCCGCTCTTCGAGCCCCTGCGCTTCCACCTGGCCAGCGCCGCCGTCGTCGACGGGAACATCCCCGGCATGATTCTCGTCGACGACGCTGCTCGACCGCGCTCGGCTTTCATGCTGTCACCGGAGGGGTCCTACCTGGCCGGCGATCCGGACAATGAGCCGTTCAACCGGGCGCTGAACCAGGCCGTGGTCCGCCGGAGGGCGCTGGGCAAGGATGTCAGCGTGCTCTGTCTCGTGGTCCACCCGGAGAGCTGGCGGGATCGGCTGCCGGA
>JAWLCP010000195.1:0-4127 GCA_041687115.1 Anaerolineae bacterium | reverse complement strand
ACCCTCACCTACCGCGGGTTGTGGATCGAGGGCCTCACCTCCGTCCCCGCCGAAGAGCAGCACCGGGCCATCGAGGCAGCCCGGTCGATGATCGCGAGGGAGGTACGCGCCAACACCGGCGCCGTCATCCCTGTCGACGAGGAGCATCTGCTGTCCCCGGACCTGCGGGAGGATGCAGCGATGCACGGGAAATACTACTGGTTCACAGGGTCGTAAGACGTGAAACGTAATGCGCAGGGCTCTGAGCACGGACCCTGCGCAGCCACGCCATCATCCTCCGCACCCCTCGCGCACCCGCGCTCACCACGCCCTAAGGGTTCTGTCGATCTGACTCCCGTGCAGCTTCCCGGGCTTCTCGTGCCAGCCTGCTCTGGGCCAGCCTCTCGTCAATCCTGAATATCCCCTCTAGGCCAAGAACGACCCCGACCAGCGCTGCGGTGGCTATCCCCAGTAAGTACCACCCTGCACCAATCGCCAGACCTACGGCGCCCACGACCCAGATCCCGGCTGCTGTGGTGAGGCCGTGGACCTCCTCCTCTCCCTTCAGAATCATCCCCGCGCCCAGGAAGCCTAGCCCTGTCACCACGCCGGCTGCCACGCGCGCCTGATCGCCACCCGGGAATGACTCCAGAGAGATCAGACTGAAGGCAGCCGAGCCCAGCGACACCAGGGCATGCGTCCGTTCCCCGGCTGGTTGACCAGCCAATTCCCTCTCCAATCCGATCAACAGCCCGAGGATCGTAGCCAGGACGAGCCGTCCTGCCATCTCCCATTCTGACACTGGAATCATCGGTCTCACCCTCCACGTGTGCCGCTGCTCGGGGCTCCCCCGGAGCCCAACCTGAAGGTCCCCAGTCTACGTCGGGGCTTGCGCACTGTCAAGCACCGCCTCCCAATCCACCAATCTATCAGCCCCCCTTTGCTCAACTCCCCCGCTTACGCTATAATCACCCCCACGCCATCTCTCACTATCCGCACCGCCGACTCAGGAGGGTCGCCATGGACAAAGTCGACAAGACCGACCAGGAGTGGAAGGAAGCGCTCACCCCGGAGCAGTACCGCGTTATGCGCCAGGGCGGCACCGAGAGGCCGTTCTCCGGCGAGTACTACGACGTCGACGAGGACGGAATCTACCGCTGCGCCGCCTGCGGCAATCCCCTCTTCGACTCCGAGACCAAGTTCAAGTCCGGCAGCGGCTGGCCCAGCTTCTGGGCCCCTGTCGACGAGGGGACCGTCGAGTACCGTGCGGACCACACGCTGGGCATGGAGCGGACCGAGGTCCGGTGTGCCGCCTGTGGCGCCCACCTGGGCCACGTCTTCGACGACGGCCCCCCGCCCACCCACCAGCGGTACTGCATCAACTCCGTCGCCCTCGACCTGACGAAGGAAGACCAGGAGGGTCAGGTATGAGCGCTGCCAGCCCAGATACCCTCAGCCCGGACGTCAGGCAGAAGCTGCTCACCTATCAGCGGAACGAGATCACCGAGCACCACATCTACGAGAAGCTCGCCCGGACCATCGACTCCCCGGAGAACCGCCGGATCCTGGAGGAGATCGCCGCCGACGAGCTGCGCCACTACCACGAGTGGCGTGAGTACACCCGGCAGGACGTCGAGCCCGACCGGTGGCAGATCTGGAGGTACTATCTCATCAGCCGCGTCTTCGGCTACACCTTCGGCGTCAAATTGATGGAGCGGGGCGAGGAGGGGGCCCAGGAGAACTACGCGGAGATCCAGGACGAGATTGAGGAGGCCTCCCGCATCGCTCGGGAGGAGAACGCGCACGAGGATGCCCTGCTCGAGATGCTCGACGAGGAGCGGCTCCAGTACACCGGTTCCATCGTGCTCGGCCTCAACGATGCCCTGGTCGAGCTGACGGGCGCCCTGGCCGGCCTCACGCTGGCGCTCCAGGATACGAACCTCATCGCCCTCACCGGATCCATCACCGGCATCGCCGCCGCCCTCTCCATGGGCGCCTCCGAGTACCTCTCCACGAGAACGGAGGAGACCGCCAAGCACCCGCTGCAAGCGTCGATCTACACCGGTGGGACCTACATCGTGACCGTGATCCTGCTGATCCTCCCCTACCTCCTCCTGGACAACTACTACGTCTGCCTCGCCTGTACGCTGGCCGTCGCCGCGGGGATCATCGCGCTGTTCAACTATTACGTATCCGTCGCCCAGGATGAGCCGTTTAGACGCCGCTTCCTCGAGATGACCGGGTTAAGTTTCGGCGTGGCCCTGTTCAGCTTCCTCATCGGCTTCGTCATCCGCACCGTCCTGGGCGTCGAGGCCTGATCGGGATCATCGTCCATAACGGAATTCTCTGAATGAATCAGCGACCGACCCTAAAGGTTTTCGAGAATACTGGTCGAATTGAGTTCTTTCGCTATGGGGTGTCACCCTGCAGGACGTGATGCGATCCACCAGAAACCTTTAGGGTCTCGCCCTATGATCGACCATTTCGACTTTCTCGCCCCCATCTATGACATCGTCATCCCCCCGGCGGATCCCGCCCGGCTCCGCGACCTGCTGCGCCTCCCCACCCGGGGGCGCGTGCTGGAGGCCGGCGGCGGCACCGGGCGCGTCTCGTCCCGGCTGCTCCCCCTCGTCGGCACCTTGGTGATCAACGACCTCTCGCGGCCGATGCTCCAGCAGGCACAGGCCAAGGGAGCCCTGCTCCCCGTCCAGTCCTACGTCGAGCGGCTCCCCTTCCCGGACGCCAGCTTCGACCGCGTCTTTGCCGTCGACGCGCTCCACCACTTCGACGACCACCACGCCGCCGTTGGGGAGCTGCTGCGTGTCCTCGTGCCCGGCGGCCGGTTGGTCATCGAGGAGCCGGACATCAAGCGCTTTCCCGTCAAGGTCATCGCCCTCTTCGAGAAACTGGCCCTGATGCGCAGCCATTTCCTAACCGAGGAGCAGATCCGTGCGCTGGTCGCATCCCACGGCCTCCAGGCCCGCGCCGGATGCCTCAGCGACTTCGCCACCTGCGTCGTGGTCGACAAATGACGCCTCCTCCCCTCGCCAGGGAGAGACAGGATGTAGGTCGGGTTTGCTACCCGACAGGTCGCGGCCCAACACCCCTCCCCTCTCCCGACGTCGGGAGAGGGGAGGGGCAGGGGGAGGGGTGAGGGCCATCAACATAGACCCGGCTCAGCCAACCTGAGCCGTTTCCGTACCCATGGAAAGACTGCGCGCCGTCTGGAGGACGAGGCGCTACAACTCATGGAGGACTAAGTGCCATCGATCGCGATCGTCACCGATACCGACGCCAGCCTGCCCGCCGACGTCGCCGCCCGCCACGGAATCCGCCAGGTGCCCATCGCCGTCCACTTTGGCGATCAGACGTTCATGACTGGCGTGGACGTCGACGACGCCTCTCTCTTCGAGCGGGTCGACCGCGAAGGGGAGCTGCCCACGACCTCCGCCCCGGCCCCCGGCGATTTTCTCAAGGCATACGAGGCCGCCTTTGAGGCAGGGGCCGATCAGGTGATCTGCTTGTGCGTCAGCAGCAAGGTCAGCGGCACCTACGACGCCGCTCGCACCGCCCGGGACCTGCTTCTGGAGCGCGACGTCACCATCGTCGACACCCAGAGCATCTCCATGGGACAGGGGTTCATGGCCATCGAGGCAGCCGAGGCAGCTAGGGAGGGCGCGTCCAGCGACGAGATCATCCAGCGCGCCATGGACGTAGGGAGACGCACCTCCCTCTACGCCGCGCTCTCGACCCTCAAGTACCTGGCTATGAGCGGGCGCGTGGGCCATCTGACCGCGGGGATGGCCGGGCTCCTGAGCATCAAACCCATCCTCACCCTCCAGGAGGGTGAGCTTCAGATGCTGGAGCGGGTGCGGACCCGACGGAAGGCCTGGTCCCGCGTGATCGAGCTGACGGCCGACGCGCTGGCCGGAACGAGGGCCGAGCGCATGGCCATCGTCCACGTGGACGCGCTGCCCGAGGCACGACAGTTCGAGGAGCAGCTCCGCGCGCGCCTCCCCTGCCCGGAGACCATCATCATCGCCGGGCTGACCGCGGGCCTCTCCGTTCACACCGGGGCCGGCCTCGTCGGCGTCGCCGCCGTCGCCCCGCCATCATCAAGCCAAGGTTCGTAGTAGGCGGCTTTCCGC
>JAWLCP010000194.1:0-4135 GCA_041687115.1 Anaerolineae bacterium | reverse complement strand
AGGACGCCGATGAAGGGGAGGTTGCGGTATTCCTCATCGAAGTCGAGCCCGTAGCCGATGACAAACTCATCGGGGACCTCGAAGCCGACGAAGTCCAGGGGCACGTCGATGACCCGACGGGAGGGCTTGTTCAGGAGGGTGCAGACGCGGAGGCTGGCCGGACCGCGGGTCTCCAGGTTGCGGGTGACGTAATCGAGGGTGCGGCCGGAGTCGACGATGTCCTCGACGATGAGCACGTGTCGCCCCTCGATGTTCCGCTCGAGGTCGAGCAGGATGCGGACGACGCCGCTGCTCTCGGTCCGCGCGCCGTAGGAGGAGGTCTCCATGAAGTCGACCTCGTGCCGGATGTTCAGGTGGCGCGTCAGGTCGGCGAGGAACATGAAGGCGCCCTTGAGGACGCAGACCAGAAGCGGGCGGTCGTCCTCCGTATAGGTCTCGTTGATCGCCTGACCGATCTGGGCGATGCGCTTCTGCAGCTCATCCTCCGGGATCAGAACCCGGTCGACGTCCTCCCGCAGTGTCATGGGCTACCTCCGTCACTTCTCGTATATGTCTTTCTTCAGCGCCCCGATGTAGGGGAGCGTGCGATAGCGATCGGCGAAGTCGAGCCCGTAACCGACCACCCACACGTCGGGGATCTCGAAGCCGAGGTAGTCGATTCTGACCTCCACGCGGCGCCGGTCCGGTTTGCTGAGGAAGACACAGGACTTGAGCGAGGCCGGCTGGCGGGCGGAGAAGGTGCGCTGGAGGTAGTCGAGGGTATGGCCGGTGTCCACGATGTCCTCCACGATCAGCACGTGGCGATCGACAACGTTGATGCGGGAGTCCATGATCAGCCGCACCTCGCCTGTGGTCGCCCCGCGGTTGTAGCTGGAGAGGGCGATGAAGTCGACGTGGTGAGGAATGGTGAGCTGGCGGGCCAGGTCCGCGAGGAAGACGAAGGCGCCCTTGAGCACCCCCACCAGGACCAGCCCGTCGTCCCCGTAGTCGACGTCGGCGTAGTCGGCGCTGATGTCGGCGGCCAGGTTCTGCACCCGTTCGCGGATGGCGGCTTCGTCGAGCAGCACACGGTCAATGGCGTCAGAGATCTCGTTCGGTTCTGTCATCATCTATCCTTCGTTGTCCGGCTGGGTGGCACGTTTCACCTGGTGACATCCCCGGCAGCGTGCCTCGTACACCTCGCTGGCCCCGACGAGGATGACGGGGTCGTCGTAGCCAGCCGGCTCCCCCTCGATCAAGCGCTGTGTGCGGCTGGCGGGGCCGCCGCACTTGACGCAGATGGCCTGGAGCTTGGTGACCTGCTCGGCCCGGGCCATCAGGGCGGGCATGGGGCCAAACGGCTCTCCGCGGAAATCCATATCGAGGCCGGCGACGATGACGCGCAGGCCCCGATCGGCCAGCTGCTCGCACAAGGGGACGACGTCGTGGTCGAAGAACTGGGCCTCGTCGATGGCGACGACGGTCGTACGCGGCGCGATCATCTCCCGCAGGTGGGTGGTGCTCTCGACGGGGAGGGCTTCGATGTGCATGCCGTTGTGGGACGTGACCTCGCGGTCGGCGTAGCGGGTGTCGATGGCGGGTTTGAAGACCTGTATCTCCTGCCGGGCGATCTTCGCGCGGCGAAGACGTCGAATGAGCTCCTCCGTCTTTCCGGAGAACATGCTGCCACAGATGACCTCGATCCATCCGCCGGTGGGTTTATTGTACATTTCTGGGGCTGTCCGTGGAAAAAAATAGGGGCAGATGTCACCATCTGCCCCCTTTTGGAAAGCCTCTGTGCCTCCGACTACCCGGCCATCTCGGCTTCGATTTCTTCTGCCCTGGAGGTCTCTTCCTCCCCCGGCGCCTCGTCGCCCGGGAGGACGAAACCTCGCGCGCGGAGCTGTTTCTTGAGCGTCGCCAGCGACTTCATGCCGAAGCCGGAGATATTCATGAGAGCCTCGCCTCCGCCCTCCTCGAGCATGTCGAGGACATCGCCCACCGTCTCCACTCCGGCCTCGATGAGAACGTTCTTCGCCTGGGTACGGATGTCGAGCTCATCGATGGGGAGCGTGGGGGAGGTCTTCTCGGCCTTGCGGCGCTCCAGCTCGGCCGCCTTCTTCTTGCGGCGCTCGAGCTTCTTAAGGAACCGTTCGACCTGACCGCCGGAGTCGACCATGCGCTGCTCGCCGGTGTAGAAGGGATGGCACTCCGAGCAGACGTCGGTGCGAATCTCGGGCTGGGTCGAGCCTACGGTCCACGAGTTGCCGCAGGCGCAGATGACCCTGGCCTCCGGGTAGAATTCGGGATGGATGTCCTCTTTCACGCGACCTCCTCGCCGGGATAGACGCTGACGCGCTTCCCCCCGCCGCGGGTGTACTCGAAGGTCACGACGCCGTCGGCGGTGGCGAACAGCGTGTGGTCGCGACCGACCCCGACGTTCTGCCCGGGCTTGATGGGCGTGCCGCGCTGTCGCACGATAATATGTCCGGCGCGAACCTGCTGCCCGCCGTACCTCTTGACGCCGAGGTACTTGGCGTTGCTCTCTCGGCCGTTACGTGAAACTCCACTGCTCTTCTTATGAGCCATCTCAACTCCTCCTACACAATAATATCGTCTACTCGCAGCCGAGTGTAGTGTTGACGGTGGCCCGCGTGCCGCCGATATCGTTTGCTGGGGCGATACCTGAAGATGGTGATCTTGGGGCCCTTCTCCTGGGCCACGACGGTCGCCAGTACTTTGGCTCCCTCCACGGAGGGTTGGCCGATGGTGACCTCGTCGTCATCGACAACCAGCAACACCTCGTCCAGCTCGATCTGCTCACCGGGATCCACGGGCAGCTTCTCGACGCGAATTGTGTCTCCAATGCCGGCGCGGTACTGCCGCGCACCTGATTTCACGACTGCGTACACGATCATCCTCCCTGCATATGCACGAATAGTGGCCGTGCCTGCTGGCCCGGCCGCTCGAACAGACATTATACCGAACTCACCGGTTTTGTCAACCAGCGTCGTCGAGGATGAGCCGTGTGCGGCGGTAGCGAGCGAAGGCATCCCCCATGCCGAGGACGTCCAGCACCGCCTCCGGGCGGCCCGTGGCCCCCGGGCGCGCCGAGAGCCGCATGGTCAGCACCACCTTCCCGTCGGCCGCGCTCTCCAGCCGGAGATCCTCGATCAGGGGCCGCAGGTCGTAGCGCTTCCCGCGCCGCTCGTGGGGGAGCTCCTCCTCCGTCAGCGCGCCTTCAATGCGGGCTCGAACGGTCTCTGGGGAATCATCTGAGTCGACGACCACGCGGTATTCGGTGGCCACAACCTGGGTCTGCATGGCCGGCGCGCGAGGCTCCACCTCCTGCACCTGGGTGACCTTGAGACCCTCCGGCAGGACCGGCACCAGAGAGCGGGTGAGCTGCTCCAGGGGGACCGGCTCCTCCAGCCAGACGTCGAGCCACTCCGCCTCCCCGGCGTGACCCAACGGCAGGGCCCGCGCCAGCTGGAGCTTGGGGCGCGGGTTGTAGCCGCCGGAGTAGGCCAGCGGGGCTCCGGCGCGCCGGAGCGCCCGCTCCCACACGCGCATCAGATCGAGGTGGGAGGAGTAGATGAGCCAGCCTTCCTTCGAAAAGGTCAATCGTACCCGCATGGCCTCCCTTTGGGAACGCGCGCCGCGCGGCGCGCGTTCCGCCAGGCTTCGCCTCAGAAATCGATGACGAACTTTCCGTTCTCGTACAGCAGCTCGCCGTCGACCCAGATCTGCCCCCCCTCGCGTAGGTCGCAGATCATGTCCCAGTGGATGGCCGACTCGTTCTTGCTGCCGGTCTCCGGATAGCCGGCGCCCAGAGCGACGTGGAAGCTGCCGCCGATCTTCTCGTCGAAGAGGATCTGGCTGGTGAAGCGCGTGATCCCCTCGTTCGTCCCGATGGCGAACTCGCCCAGATATCGGGATCCCTCGTCGGTGTCGAGGGTCTCGAGCAGGAACGGTTCGTTCTTCCGGGCGGTGGCTCTGACGACCCGGCCCTCCTCGAACCAGAGCTGGACGCCCGTCACCTCGCGGCCCTGGTGGATGGCCGGGTAGGAGAAGGTGACGTGTCCCTCGACGCTGTCCTCCACCGGGCCGGTGAAGACCTCGCCGCTGGGCATGTTGTGGTGACCGTCGCTGTTGA
>JAWLCP010000193.1:0-4140 GCA_041687115.1 Anaerolineae bacterium | reverse complement strand
GGCCAGCTTCGGGGCGTGCTGAACCTGCTCGGCTGGATGCCGGTGGCGATCCAGGTGTTTTTCGTGGGCGGCCTGGGGTGGTTCCTCCTTGGGGGCGCCAGTTTGTAGACATTTTGTGGACACCCCCATGGTAATATATGTCAGTTTGGCGCGCATAACCTGACAGAAGGGTCAGGCCGTGCCGTTGACGGCCGCCTCGCCGACACGCGCTTGCTCAAAGGAGCCAAGGACGGACTCGGCCGAGTGGGTCCGACCCACCCATTGTTCTCCAGGTTCCCTGCAGCGTTAGCAAAGAGATGAGTCAACATCTCGTCTCCCTATATTCAGAAGCCAGAGGAGGGTAGCATGTCCGTCAGAAGAGCGTGCTGGCTCTTCGCACCGCTGCTGGTCGTGGCCGTACTGCTCACGAGCGGCGCTCGTTCACGGGCAGCCCCGTCTGCGCCGACGGCCAGCGCCCGCAATGTCTACGACGACCTGGCGGTTGGGGTGCCGGGGGAGTCCGTTGGATCGGCAAGTGGTGCCGGCGCGGTTCACGTGATGCTAGACCCCGGCTCAGATTCACCCAATCTCGGTCACCTGTTCCTCGTTCAAGGGGATGGGCTGGTCGAGGACGAGGCCGAGGACGGCGATGGATTCGGCACTGTGCTGGCCGGCGGCGATCTCAACGGCAACGGGATCGCGGACCTGGTGGTGGGGGTTCCTTTCGAGGATCTCAACGGTCAGATCGACGCCGGGGCCATCCACGTTTTCTACGACGTGGACATGTTGGGAGGCTCCATCCTCAGCCAGGCAACCCAACCGCGCCAGTTCTGGCATCAGAGCCTGGGCATCTGTGGTGGTGCGGAAGCGGGTGACCGCTTTGGCAACGCTCTCGCCATCGGTGACTTCAACTTCGACGGTTACGAGGACCTCGCGGTGAGCGCACCCGGCGAAGGGCTGGCGCCCGGCGGCACGCCCGCCGACAATGCCGGCGTGGTCCACATTCTCTATGGCTCGGCTGACGGCCTGGTGGAGGCCTGCAACATCGATCCCGCCGCCGGCCCGGTGCTGCTCTGGCACCAGGACCAATGGTGGGCGGGCGACCCGGCGGAAGAGGACGACTTCTTCGGCGCCGCTCTGGTCGCCGGCGACTTCAACGGCGACAGCTACGCCGACCTGGCCATTGGCATTCCTTACGAGGACTACTGGATCCAGGGACAGGGCGAGGTAGTCAACGCCGGCGCGGTGAACATCCTGTCTGGCTCCGCCGACGGTCTCACCGCCGATCCGCACCAGTGGTGGTCCCAGGAGGTGAACGGCATCAACGGCACCGGGGAATCCTTCGATCGCTTCGGCGAAGTGCTCGCGCGAGGCGACTTCAACGGCGACGGCTACCACGACCTGGCGGTCGGCGTCCCTGGCGAGACCGTGGATGGAGCGAATGAAGCCGGGGCCGTGAACGTTATCTACGGCAGCGCCGGCGGTCTCACCGCTGGCCCTGATCCTGATGTTCCGGAGAACGAGTACTGGACACAGAATGATCCCAACAGCTTCGAGGCAGCCGAACCGTACGACTGCTTTGGCTGCAGCCTGGCAGCGGGGGATGTGGACGCGGATGGCTATGAGGACCTGATTATCGGGGTTCCCTATGAGGACGTAGGGGGCTACGGCGACATTGGGTACATCCACGAGATGAGAGGGGCCGCCGCAGGGTTGTCGTGGAACCCGGTGGCTTATTCCATGGGAGCACGAGCGGGCAATCTCTTCGGGTACGCCCTGACCCAGGGGAGCCTGGGCGACGTCAGCGGCCTGGAGCCAGTCGTGGGTGCGCCTGGGGCAGGCTCGGGCTCCCCTGGTGCAGCCTTCGTCAGGGAGGAAGGCGAGTGGGGCTACTGGGTGCTGTCTCAGGGCTACGACGGCGTCCCGGATGCCCCGGAAGCGGACGATCATTTCGGCGCGGCGCTGGCCGCGCTGCGGTTGCCGCTGGCAGTGAGTCTGGATCGTGTGATCTCGGATGTCGATGAGGGTGCTCCGGCGATGGTGGAAGGCACCATCGTCCTGCGCGACGTCAGAGAACCGGTTGGTGTGGGCGTGCGCTGGGGGGATGGCGCATACAGGGGTGTGTGTTGCGCCACCTCCGGCCCCGGGCTCCTCTTTCCCTTCTCCAAGGAGCATTCCTACGCCGACGATGGCACCTACGCCGGCAGCGTGGAAGCTGAGCATGGACCTATCATGATCGAGCTGCCCATTGTCTTCACCGTGGACAACGTCGCACCGGTCGTGGACGCAGGCGCCAGCCGGAGTGGGCAGGTCGGTGAGTCGCTGACCTTCGCCGGCAGCTTCGAGGACCCGGGCGCAGACGACACCCACACTATTCTCTGGGACTTCGGCGACGGGGAGACCGCTGCCGGGACTTTGACGCCCACGCACGCGTACGACACGGTCGGTACGTACACCGTCCTGCTCCAGGTGACGGACGACGACGGCGGCGTGGGCACCGACACGCTCACCGTCACGGTCACTGCCGCCCAATACGATATCTACCTGCCCTGCACGATGCGGAACTTCTAGTCTGTCAAGCGAAGGCTGCAATGAATGGGAGCCAGGCACGCCTGGCGGCGCTGAGCGGTCGCACGACCGCAGTAGCTCTGCAAAAGGAGAAACCGATGGTCAAGAGACGCTTGAGGATAGCGGGATCACTCACTGCAGCTGCACTGGTGCTGGCAGCCGTCTTGCTGCTCGTCACCGGTACAGGGGTGGCAGATTCAGCCGAGCCTGCATCGGAAGTTTCGAACGAGGTCGGCGCTTCCGAAGGGACCCTGGACGATGAGATGCCGCGGATGTCTCTGCCCCCAGGGGAGGAAGAGACTGGAGAGGGTTGCCCTTGCCTGGTGGCTCAGAAATGCCCGAGCGCTGCAGAGGCGACCACCTCGGTGTCCATCACCGAAAACGGCTTCGACCCCGAGGTGGTCACGGTCACGGTGGGGTCATCGGTGGTCTGGAAGAACTATCTCTCGGAGCCAGTCCACCTGGTGTTGGTCTACCGCATTTTCTTGCCGCTGGTGATGCGGAGCGAATCTGGCGGTGCAGCGAGTGGCGGCGGTTCGGACAGCAGCGTAGAGCCGGTGGGGCTCCAGCAGCTTACGGAGAGCGGGGTGAGGATTGACCCGGGTGGGTCCACCAGCCACACCTTCACCCATGTGGGGACGTTCCGCTACACCTTGCGCGAGCACAGGGAGTGGAGCAATGAGGTCCAGGTGCAGCGGCTTCCGTCGGACGAATCGGTGGTCATGTGGGCCACCGGAGACCAGGGCGTGCTGCTGCGCTGGCGCTGGCCGCACACTGACCCGGAGACCGGTCAGCCGGCCGAGCAGCCTACGGGCTACAACGTCTATCGCGACGGCGTTCTGCTGAACACGGAGCCCATCACCCGCGTGACCGATCCGCGGGCGGCGGAGCACAATCTGGGCAGCCACTGGGCGTGGATTCAGGCCACCTACACCGACGTCACGACGATCGCGGAGCTCCACGCCTTCCTGGATGGGAACCCGTTGGCCGAGCATTGGTTGGCCGACCAGCGGTACCCCGTGGCACTGATTCGCGGTCTGGGCTACCTGGACGGCGACGTCTTGCCGGCAGACCCGGACACGCACAGCTATCGGGTTGAGGCGCTGCTGGCGAGCGGTCCGCAGGAGGTCGGCACCGTGTCTATCCGGAACGATGGGGCCACACCCCTGGCGCCGCCCGCCCCCGTCACGCTGACGACGACGGTGAGCGACACCTTGCTTGGGTCGCCGGATTGGGTCGTGGCGCAGGAGAACCGGAAGGCCCACGGGAACCTGTTCCTGAAATGGGCGCTGCCAGAGGAGTCGGAGGCTGAGGCGAGCCCGGACGCCTGGGTGACCAGCTACGAGGTTTACCGCGCCGGTCCGCTGGGCCGGGGCGACGATCCGGCTACGGCGGACTACGCCCGCATCACGGAGACCCCGGTCGTGCCTATGGAGGATCACGATCCGACATTGCCGGAATCGCTCGCCGACACCGATGTCTACACGGTGCCTCACGCACGTCACGACTTCTTCTTCGCCGATACGGATCTGCAGCCCTGTGGCGAGTACGCCTATCGGGTCGGGCCGCGGGATCTGCTCGGCCAGGCAGTGC
>JAWLCP010000192.1:0-4175 GCA_041687115.1 Anaerolineae bacterium | reverse complement strand
CAGAGAAAGCGAGCGCGCTGTGCGCTCGCTCTCTCGCGCCCCCGCTTCTTGGGGCGCTCATTCTGCTGCTGCCCCCTCACTCGTGCCGGGAGGCCACCGCCTTCACGTCCGAGATCTTCCCACCGGGAAGATAGCATCCGGGGCTCATCAATCCCCTTCGAAGTAGAAGAGCGACGGAATGTCCTCAAACGCCGCGCGGAAGGCAGGCTTGAGCCGGTCGTAGGCCCAGACGACCTCGTCATCCGTCGGGTGGGGATTGCCCAGAAGGAACCTGACCAGACGGTCGGCGTTGATGCCTCCGCCCACGTCCTCTCCCTCGCGCAACAACGTTTGCACGGCCTCCTCCAGGTAGGCCGGCGTCGCTCTCGATTCCACTTCCTCCACTCTCTGCTCTAGTTCCTTGTGCGTCATCTCCCTCACCTCTTCCTCTACACGAAGCCCCGTTCCGACCCCCGGTCGGATCGCTCAGACCTTTCAGGTGCCGTGGAACCCGACCTCCACGCCCTTATCGGGCCACACGATGGTCGGTACCTCTCCGCGTCCTCCGTTCAGCATCAGCATCTCATGGAGCCGGCGGGGACGCTCCTCGACGTCGTACGAGACGTAGTCGCGACTCTCGTGATCCAGTTTCCGCAGCAGCGCCCGGGTATACGGGCAACCTCGCTTTCCGTAGACTTTTATCGGTTCAGGCATGTATGACACTCCTTGATATGATCTCGCCGTGGCCCATCCGTGGGGCGGCGATCAAGCCTTCAGAGCCAGAGAGATCCTTCCTCACGCTCCCCGGTCGAGATATATGCAGCGCGCTTCGCGCCGGGAGGGTGATCGCTCCTGACGAACAGATTCGAAGCGTGAGTTCGCTGTCCATGGTCCCACCAATGGCCCGCTCCTCGACGAAGCGCGGGGCCCACCTCAGTCCCGTCGCCCGATGGCCGGCACGTCGTCCGCCACTATGCCCCGCAGTTGCGCCCATTGTCCGGCGTACTCCGGTTCCCGGATCACCGGACAGTCGTTCAGCTTCACCTGTCCGACCGCCAGCTTCAGGGCAAACGTGTAGCAGGTCGGCTGTCCACACTCCCTGCAGTTGGTCTGGGGCAGCAGCTTGTAGATCTCCATCGGGCCTGGCCGCCGGTGCATCTCGTGGTCAGGCTCGATCTCAGCGCGGCGTTCCCAGGTCCGGTTGACCAGCCTGACCAGGCGCTCCACCTCTTCGACCGCCGCGTCGCGATCCGCCACATTGCTGACGGCAATCTGATACGGGTGGAAAGCGACGTTGTGCCCGCCCTTCTTCCAGGTCAAGGCGGGCCCTTCGGGGTTGTACACCGCACCGCGGAGGGTTGCGTTCAGGTACGGCAGGACCTCGCTGATGTCGGTCACCAGCCGAGCCACGGCGCTGAAACGCTCAGCCCCGGGCTCGCACGGCGGGGTGGCTACATCTAGATCGTACTTCTCAATCAGCATCGCGTGACTCCCTCCACGGACTACCTCATCTGCGTCGCCACTTGATCCGGATCAATTCGATACCGGTTCTCGTAGAGCCCTGCGTCGTACGGTGCCTTTCGGCTGGGACATCGCTCCCGCTGGCACAGCTGGCAGCTCTCGAACGTCTTCTCGACGGGAAACCTGATGCCGGAGACGGATTTGGACGGGATCATCAGCATGCTATCCGTGAGGCGCACGCCGATGGCCTCCTCCGGGTCGCCAAGAAGGCCAAACAAGGGCCGCTGCTCTTGAATGGGCCAATCCTCCAGAGAGCCGGGCGACATCGTCGAGGTGCGTCCCAGGCGATATCGCCGCGTCAGATGACTCTTCAGTGCCGCCAACGCCTGTCGCAAGGCGGTCTCGCTGATGACGTCGGCGTAGTAGCGCACCAACACGTCTTCGTGAGCCTGCGTCCACGCGTGCAACTCGTTCCCAGCGGTCACAGCAAAGGGAAAGACCCGATGTACATCATCCAGGTTCACTCGGAGGATGCGACTGTGAAACGTGACGCCGTCGATGATGACGCTGCTTGCCTCTCTTCCCTCGACGTAGGCCGCCCTGTACATCGCCCTAGGCCTGGCGATGGCCTTCGCTTCGTCAACCAGGGACGCAAGCTGGTCGGCGTACCTGGTTCCCTCTTCCACGCGCAGCTTCCGCATCAGCCTCTGCAAGGTCGGCTGGAATCCGATGTCGTCCATTACCACCGCTTGAGATGCACTCGAAGCCGCGATGTTGGCTCCGGCTCGACGATCCACCTGACCACCGCCAGACACATCCGTTGCCATCATCGTCTCATCCAGGAGGGATCCCATCCCTCTTCCAGCAGCGTCACCTTTGCCTCCACCACTCCCTCCACACCGGCCGCTGCCTCCCGCACCCGCTCCGTGATCATCCCGGCAAGCGGGCAGAAGGGGGTGGTCAACACCATCTTGACCTCGACCACATCTCCCTCGACCTCAACCTCCCGGATCATCCCCAGGTCCACGACACTCACCGCCATCTCCGGGTCCACCACCGGGCGCAACGCTTCGCGAATCCTCTTCTCAGTTACCATATCATCTCCTACCACACATACGCCTTCAACCATCGCCTCGATTGCCCTTCATCCACGCCTGCGCCGCCACCTGGACCGCGTCCCTGACGAACTCATAGATCTCCTGGACATCGTCGCGCCAGCTGAGTTGGAGAACACGGCGCACCTCCTCCTCGTCCAGAATGATCAACGTCCTTTCTATGGGCTGTTTGGCCATCTTGCGCCTACACAATCTCCGCCAGGGACTCGACGGCGTATTGTACGTCCCCGGCCGTAGTGAACCGGGGCTGAAGGCCAGCGCGCCGCAGTCAAGCGTCCCGGCCGTCCGGTGCACCTGTGGTGCGCAGTGCAGCCCCGCCCGCGTCGCTACGTCGAACACCTGATACAGCACCACTACGTCCGCAGCAACTCGCCGAGCTCATTGATGCGTTCGGCAAGGCGCCTCGCTGCTTCAATGGCCTCCAAGTCTTGTTGGATGTCTCCGGCGTTGAATGCGATGCCGGAGACCCCTCTGTTGGCTGGGATCATCTCGTGCTTGAGGAAGAATGCGTTGATTGCGGTGATCGCGCTTTCTGCACCGTACCGTCTCCCCACCACGACTGCACCGCCAATCTTGTCTCTCAGTCTTCCTCTGATGGACCAAGAGCGATCGATAAAGGCCTTGAGTTGAGCGGAGACGTTGTTGAAATACACTGGGCTGCCCAAGACCATCGCATCGGCACGCAGGAGCATCGGTATCAGAACATTGGCCATATCATCGTCAACCGTGCAGTCGTCGAGCCTCAGGCAAGCCCAACAGGACGTACAGGGCTCAATCCGATACTCGGCGAGTTTCACAAACTGCCCGCCGGTCGTCGACAGCATAAGGTCAAGCAGATAGTCCGTGTTGCTGCCCTTCCTGGGACTTCCTGAAATATATAGCACCTTCACCTATCACCTCCCGGACGACAGTACAAAGCGAGTTGACCAAACCATCCAATCTGTTCTCACACAGGGGCCTGTTGGCCCCTGCAGACCGCCCGATAGCTACCTTCCATTACCTCTTACGTCCTCCATGAGTTGGTCAGGAGGCACCTCGACACATGTCGCCCATCGCTCGGCCGCCCGTCGCACCTGCGGTACCACCACCCGGTGGAAAAACGCTCTCGCACCCTCCACGTCGCGGTCCATCATCACCTGCTTCAGCTCAACAATCTCTTCCGCCTCGAGCGCCAGCCAGGTGCGGCGCGTGCCCGCCTTCAGGCGATCCACAGAAAGTAAAGCCCTACGCCGAGGACCATCACCGCGCTGGCCTTCTCCATCACATTCGTCCAGCGCCCCAAAGCTCGAAGCTGTGTCAGCAGCCCGGTGAACGTGCCGGCCGCCACGATGGGCACGCCTCGCCCCAGCGCGTAGAGGAAAAGCAGCACCGCGCCATAGAACAGCGCACCCTGCTGGGCCATCACGTACGTCAGGATGGCGGCGAGCACTGGAGTGGCGCACTGGGACGCCACCAATCCCGAGACCAACCCCAAGGCCAGGGCCCCCGGGAGTCCCCTCAGCTTCACCTGCTCGCGCACGCGGCCCAGGCCCGGGATCTGCGGGAGGCGGAAGCCGCCAAGCATGTGCAGGGCGATGGCGATGCAGACCGCCGCCACCACGTAGTACCAGACACGGCTGG
>JAWLCP010000191.1:0-4198 GCA_041687115.1 Anaerolineae bacterium | reverse complement strand
CTCCAGCGCATACAGGCGCTCCAGATCCCCCAGGATGTCGCGAGACACCTCTATCGTCTCGTCCCCCATCAGGGCGAAATCACTGCTCGGCACCGGCACGGGCTCGCCGGCCACGATGCGCCCCAGCAGCGGCAGATGGACCGTCCGGTCCGTCACCATATGGCTGCGACCCGCCCCGGCCAGCCGTAGGCCACGCGACACCTCGCGATCGCGCACGATGTAGCCCGCCTCCTCCAGGCGATCGAGGTTGTAACTCACCACCGACGTCGAGCTGATGCCCGTGGCAGCACAGATCTCCCGCATAGACGGCGGATAGCCATTGTCCCCGATATACTCACCCACAAACTCCAGGATACCCTGCTGCTTCTCCGACATACGCTCGCCCATACTCCACCTCCCTGGTCTGGCTGATCAGTGAGTCAATTATATAAGAACATACGTTCTATGTCAAGCGCCAGTTGCTCTTCTCCCCGTTTCCTGTACAATCGCCTCCGACATCCAACTCTCTTTCCATTCCAGCCAAGCGAGGCGAGCTATGCGAGTTTTCGTCACCGGATGCAAGGGCCAGCTCGGTCGTGCCCTTTACCAGACCTTGACCGACCACACCGTGGCGGGCTGTGACCTTCCCGAGACAGACGTCACCGACCGCCCGGCCATCACCGCTGCTGTTGCGGACTTCGCCCCGCACGTCGTCATCCACACGGCCGCCTGGACCGATGTGGACGGCTGTGCTCGAAACCCGGAGAAGGCGTATCAGGTCAACGCTCTGGGGACCCAGAACGTCGCCCTGGCCTGTGCCTCCAGCGACGCGGCGATGGTCGCCATCAGCACCAACGAGGTGTTCGATGGTCAGGAGAGGGAGCCCTATCGCGAGTGGGACCCGCCCCACCCTATCAACCCCTACGCCCGGTCGAAGGCAGCTGCCGAGTGGTTCACGCGCCACCTTCTCACCCGCTTCTACATCGTCCGCACGGCCTGGCTCTATGCCCCCGGAGGAACCAACTTCCCGCACCGCATCGTCGAGTTGGCCGATGAGCTGGGGAAGCTGCAGGTGGTCACTGATGAGGTGGGCAATCCCACGTTTGCGCCAGACCTGGCGGCGGCCCTGGCGGGGCTCATCGAGACCGACGCTTACGGCGTCTACCATCTGACCAACGCGGGCTATACGTCCCGCTACGGGTTTGCACAGGAGATCCTGCGCATCGCCGGCCAGGAGGACGTGCCCGTGCAGGAGATCACGCTGGACGCCTTCGAACGCGACTCGACGCCGCCCCGCTTCGCCCCGCTGGCCAACACGGCCGCCGCCGCGCTGGGGATCCGAATGCGCCCCTGGCAGGAGGCGCTAGAGGCCTTCCTTACTTCCGGCTAGCACCCGCACAGGCCACTACGGCCCCTTACGTCGCCGCAGGGGGTAGTCTATGTCTGCCGAGAAACAAACCCGCACCGAGGCACCTCACCCCGAGGAGCTCTCCTTCCGAGAGAAACTGACCTACGGCCTGGGGGATGTGGCGCACTCCGCCGGCCCGGGGACGATCGTCCCCTTCTGGTATCTCTTCTTCCTGACCGACGTCGCTCGGCTGCGGCCTGGCCTGGCCGGTCTGACGGTCTTGATCGGGGGCATCTGGGACGCGATCAACGACCCACTGGTGGGACTGTGGTCCGATCGCACCCGCACCCGCTGGGGGCGCCGACGCCCTTTCATGCTCTTCGGCGCGCTGCCTTACGGCGTCACCTTCGCCCTGATGTGGTGGGTTCCACCCATTGAGGATCAGTTGCTCAAGGCGCTCTACTTCGCCCTCATCTACATCCTATTCGACACTGCCGTCACCATCGTCAGCTGTCCCTACTACGCCCTCACGCCGGAGCTGACGCTCGATCACGACGAGCGGACCTCCCTCACCTCATACCGCATGTTCATCTCGATCGTCTCCGGGCTCATCACCGCCATCGGTTTCTCGCTGGTGCTTGACGCGGCCCCAGATGAGCGGACAGCGTTCTGGGTCATGGGAGTCCTGTGCAGCGGGCTCTTCGTCGCCACCATCCTGATCGCTGTCCTCGGCACCCGTGAGCGAACCGGCTTCCAGGTCGAGCCGCCTCCCCGTCCGCTGGAGAGCCTGCGCTTCGTCCTGCGGAACTGTGACTGGCGCTACACGCTGGGCATGCGCATCCTCAGCTGGATTCCGGTGGACGTGGCATCTGCCGTGTTCGCCTACTTCCTCATCTACTGGATCGGAATGAGGGCGATGGAGGCCTCGCTTGTGCAGGCGGTCCTGCTGGCCAGCGCGGCGTTGACCATGCCCTTGATCCTGTGGATGACGCGACGCTGGGAGAAGAAGACGGCCTTCATCATCGCCACCGGGTCGTGGGCCGTGGTCATGCTGGGCCTGTTGCTCGTCCCTCAAGGAGCGAAGCATCTGGTCTATCCCATCGCCATCCTCGTCGGCCCAGGTGTCGCCGCGGCCCATACGCTTCCAACGGCGATGAGCGCGGACACCCTGGACGTGGACGAGTTGAACAGCGGCAGACGCCAGGAGGGCGTCTACGCCGGCTTCGAGGTCTTCGTTCGCAAGCTCTCCACCAAGCTCGTGCTGGCCGGGATCGGTCCCGTGCTGGCCTGGGCGGGTTACGTGGAGCGATCGGCGTCTCAGACACCGCAGACGCTCACGGCCATACGGTTGCTGATCGCGGTGGTGCCGGCCGTGATCCTGTTTGCAGCCATCGGGGTGGCCTGGCGCTACCCACTGACCCGAAGCCGGCACCGCGCCATCCAGAAGGAGCTCGCCGAGCGGCGCGCGGTGACGGCCGACCCCCGATTTGGCGGCAGCTAGCCGCAGGCCGTCCCATGAGGCAAGACCACAACTTCCTCGTCGTCAGCGACCTTCACCTGAGTGAGGGATGGAACCCGGAGACGGGCAAGACCTCGCGGCTTGAGGATTTCCGCCGCGACGACGCCTTCGCTCGCTTCCTGTGCTACCATCAAGCCATCAGGAGTCAACCCCGCTTCGGGGGACGCCCCTGGGTGTTGATCCTGAACGGCGACGTCTTCGACTTCCTCCAGGTGGTCTCACTGCCCCCCGATGGCCTGCCGCTGCGAGCTGTCAAAGGCGTCGACCATCGGAGCGACCTCAGCCCCAACGAGCGTGAGTATGGGCTGGGGACGACGGCAGTCGAGTCGGAGTGGAAGCTGAAACAGATCGCCCGGGGCCACCAGCGGTTCTTCGCTGCCCTGGGCTCGTTCGTCGCGCACGGCAACCACGTGGTGGTCGTCCGAGGGAATCACGACGTCGAGCTCCACTGGGGGGAGGTTCAGGAGCGCTTCCTCGTCGAGGCGAGGCGGGCCTACGTGCAAGAGACGCTCCGGGAAGGCAATGGCCCGCCCCTCCCCCTGTCGGCCTGCCGAGAGCGGATCCATTTCTACCCCTGGTTCTACTACGAGCCGCAGGAGATCTACGTCGAGCACGGGGGGCAGTACGAGGGGGCGAACCACTTCCGGGACTTCCTGAACCCCGTGTTGCCCGACGATCCAGCGCACATCGAGCTGCCGTGGGGGAGCCTCTTCGTGCGCTACCTGTTCAACAAGGTGGAGGACGTCCACCCCTTCGCCGACAACGTCAAACCGCTGACGCGATACATGAGTTGGGCCTTCAGGACGGACGCGGTCAAGGCAACCAAAGTCCTTGTCGGTCGCGGCCCGGTCTTCCTGCGCGCCCTCTGGAAAGCGGGGGGGAAAGCGACCACCTCCGTGCTGCACGCCACCGACGAACATTCCCCGGTTCCCCCGCAAGCCGTTCCCCTTCCACCGGAGGTGGCGGAGCAGATCGAGGCGCTGGCGAAGGAGCGCGTGGAGAGCGCCTGGCAATCGTGGATCGGATCGCTGCTGCGACAACTCATCTCGCTGCTGATGCTGCTCATCGTCGGCACGCTCTTCGCCCTGGCGGTGGCGACCCGCTTCCTCACTCAGAAACCCTGGTGGGTGACAGCCGCTTACGTGGGCATGGCCACCGTGGCCGCCTTCTTACGCCACGAGCTGACCGAGGCCCTCTCCCGGCTGCTGGCCTCCGACTACCTGGCAGAGGTGGCCGTGGAGCTGGAGCAGATACTCAGAGGTGCACAGGGCGCCCACATCATCGTTCTGGGACACGACCACCGCCCGGCGATCGAGCGGCTGGAGGACGCCTGGTACGTCAACACCGGGACG
>JAWLCP010000190.1:0-4198 GCA_041687115.1 Anaerolineae bacterium | reverse complement strand
GTCGGGACCGGAATGAAGCCCAGTCGAGTCGACCCCAGCAGGATCGAGATGGCCGCCAGCACACCAGCGATAACGATCTTCCGTACGGAAAGACCTCTCTCTTCCATGATCTATCTCCTTGATAAGACGTTCGTTCGGTTTGCAGGTCGGGAATGCGGCCCTGCCTCAAATGGCGCCTACGCTAGATCGATTGGGCGGCTTTCGTATTGGTGTCCTTACCATCACCCCCTTTCGCATCATCCGGACAGCGCCGACAGTCATCTACAGATCGTGGGCTGCCGGGATGCCACCCAGAGACTCTGCGGCCTGGATCGCTCGGACGACGGCGTGGGCCAAAATCTCGGCGGCTGCCGCGCCCACGACGCTGGGATCGGCTCCATCCTGCTTCTTCGGTCTCTCGCCCGTGGCCAGCGCGAAGATGGTATCCCCGTCGAACATCGTGTGCGCCGGACGAATGGTTCGGGCCAGCCCGTCGTGGGCCATCTGGGCCATCTTGTTGGCCCCTTCCTTGTTCAGATAGGCGTTAGTGGCCACCACGGCCAGCGTGGTGTTGCCTATTCCCAGGATCGTCTGACCTAGGTTCCCTTGCATGCGCTCGACGGTGTTCACGAACCCGCCAATCACCGGTTTCCGAGTGCCAGCGATGATGGTTCCATCTTCGGGATCGACGACGTCGCCGAAGCCGTTGAGAGCCACAATGGCCGCTACCACAATGCCTTTGCCAATCTTCACGCTGGCTGTCCCCAGGCCGCTCTTGGTGGCGAACTTCGGCCCCAGTAGCTTCCCCACTGTGGCCCCCGTTCCGGCCCCCACGCACCCCTCGGCCACCGGACCATCCACTGCTGCCTCACAGGCTTGATAGCCCGCCTCGGCGTCGGGGCGAGCTTGCGGATCCCCGATGGTCAGGTCGAACAGCACCGCCGCCGGCACAATGGGCACCACGCCCACGCCGACGTCGAATCCGACCTCCCGCTCCTCCAGCCAGCGCATCACGCCGGTGGCTGCATCCAGCCCAAAGGCGCTGCCGCCGGTGAGCACCACCGCGTTGACCCGCTGGACCAATCTCACCGGGTGCATCAACTCGGTCTCGCGGGTGCCGGGCGCCGATCCTCTTACGTCTACGCCGCCGACGGCGCCTTGTTCACACAGGACGACGGTGCAGCCTGTGATCCCCTCCAAGTCGGTGCAATGGCCGACCTTGATTCCCTCCACGTCCGTGATCGCGTTATGCATACCGTGCCTCACAAGAGATGAAACACTGACACGTGCAGCCAGTTACTGTTTTGAAACGACGGTAGAAGGACGACTCCTTACTCCTCCACCCCAAGGAACCGCATCGCTGCCACGATGTAGAGCCGGGTGGCTTCGACCAGCTGCTCCAGGTCCAGCCACTCGTCGAGTTGATGGGGGACGTGAATGTCCCCAGGCCCGCAGGTGACGATGGGTACGCCCGCGCGGCTGTTGAGGATGGTCCCGTCGGTCGAGCCAGGGACGCCGCCATAGATCGGCTCCTGCCCCGTCAGATCGCGATAGGCTCTGTCCAGGACCTGAACGATGGACTCGTCGCGGTCGGTCGAGGTGGGGGGACGGGCCTCGATGACCTCCACATCGAACGCCAGGCTCTCTTTCTCCTGAGCTTCGATTTGCTCGCAGGCGGCCAGAATCTCTGACTCGATCTCCTGGGGGGACTGGCCGGGGATGAGCCGAATGTCGAGCGTCACCTCGGTCTGAGCGGGCATGACGTTGTTCTGCGGCTCGCCGCTCAGCGGCGAGCGCACGATGGTAGGGGTGATGCTCGGCTGACCCAGGAACTCGTCCCGACCGTGCTCAGTGATCTGCGCCTGCTCTAGCTCGCGCATCTTGAGCAGGAACTTTGCCATAGGGTAGGCTGAGTTAACCCCCGTCAGAGGCATGGCGCCGTGGGCCATAGCGCCGGTGGCCGTCACTCGGGTCCACATGACTCCCTTCTGCGTGATGCAGAGGTGATTCTCCTCCGGCTCGCAGATGATGGCGGCGTCGACGTCGTCGGCCCAGCCTCGTTCGACGAAATGCTTGATGCCCAGCATGCGCCCCTCCTCGTCGCACACGGCGCCGATAAGAACGTCGCCCCCCAGCTTGAATCCGCTCTCCGCGAGGGCCTTGACGGCGCAGATGGCGGCCACCAGGCCGCCCTTCATGTCATCGGCTCCGCGGCCATACATCCTCCCGTCCACAATCTCGGCAGAAAAGGGAGGATAAGTCCACTCGCTGGGATCCCCTTCGGTGACCACATCGGTGTGACCTTCGAACATGAGCGTCTGGCCGTCCTCCGCCCCGTGCCAGAGACCCACCACGTTTGGCCGCCCTGGCTCGACAAACTCGAACGTGGTCTCCAGTCCAATCTCCTTGAGTCGCGCCTCCACCCAGCGGGCGGCCTCCTCCTCGCCCTCGCCTTGCTCCGGCCGATAGACGCTGGGGATGCGGACCAACTCCTGCGTCCATCTGATAATCTGATCCTCGTCCAGCAACGACAGGGCTCGTCTCTCGGCGTCGGTGATCATGACCATTCCTCTCAGTGTGTGGTTGACGTTACGGTGATCTCACAACGGGAAAGTGTTCCGCAGCCCGAGTATGAGCACGGAGAAAACCAGGCCCAAGGCGTAGGCGACGTAGTCCACTCGCTGGAACCTAAGCCGCACGAAACTGCTGCGGCCGCGCCCGCTCACATAGCAGCGAGCCTGCATTGCCAGAATCAGGTCCTCAGCGCGACGGAAGGCATCCACGAAGAGGGGCACGATGAAAGCCGCCACCTGCCGCGCCCTGTTGATGAACTGCAGCTTGCCTGAGTGCGCCACACTGGCGCCCCGGGAGGCTTGGGCCTTCATGATGATCTCCAGCTGCTCGCCCAGGAGGGGGACGAAGCGCAGGGCGATGGCGGCCACCAGAGCGAGTTCGTTGGCCGGGACGCCGAATCTGGAGAAGGGGCTCAGCATGTCCTCGATGCCGTGGGTGATGTCGGTCAACGTGGTGGTGTTCGTGAGCAGGCTGGTCAGGAAGAGGAGTTCGATGAAGCGCATCGCCGAGACGATGACTAACTGCACACTGCCATTCGTAATGTGGATCCAGCCCCACTTGAAATAGGTTCGACTGGCCATGCCGTAAGGGGTGTAAGCCTCGCCGTAGAACAGCAGCTGCATGACGGCCAGAACAATGATAAGCGGCAGTGCTGGCTTCAGTCCGGAGAAGATGTACTTGAGAGAGATCCCGGAGATCAACACCATTCCCAGCGTCGCCAGCAGGAGAATGACGTTCGCCGTGTAGGAGATGCTGAACGTGACCGCAATCGTGACGAAGAGAAAGACCGATATCTTGGTCCGGGCATCCAGGCGATGAATGACTGAGTTGCCTGGCAGGTATTGACCAACGGTGACGTTCCTTAAGAACTCAAAATCTTCCATATCTCCTCCACACCTTCCTCCACGGTCACCGGGATGCGACTGACGTTGATCTGTCGACCCTTCAAGTCGTGAGCCACCCGCGTAACCTGAGGCACGTCCAGGCCATGATCGAACAGCTGTTCCGGCTGAGAGAAGACCTCCCGCGTGGTGCCATTCATCACCACGCGTCCTTCGTCCATGACGTAGATCCGTTCCACCAGCTCGGCCACATCTTCCATGTTTGGCGATACGAAGACCAGCGTCAGGCCGTGCTCTTTGTGGAGCGCGAGCAGGCGTCCCAGCAACTCCCTGCGGCCGCGCGGGTCGACGCCCGTCGTCGATTCATCCAGAATCAGCACTTCCGGCTGGAGTGCCAGGACCCCGGCGAGAGCTGTCTTCCGCATCTCGCCGCCGCTCAGGGAAAAGGTGTAGCGGTCCTTGAACTCCTCGAAGTCCAGCCCCACCATCTCCATCGCCCATTTGACCCGCTCACGTCGCTGCTCCTGCTCCATGCCCAACTTCTTGGGGCCGTAGGCGATGTCGTCCCCCACCAATCTCTCGAACAACTGCTGCTGGGGGCTCTGGAACACGAGCCCGACCTGCTGTCGGATGCGGCGGATGTCGACCTTGGGGTCGCTCATGTCCTCTCCATCGATGAGGACTTTACCCGGCTCACGAGGGCGGATGAGGCCGTTGAAGTGCTGCACGACCGTCGACTTGCCGGCTCCCGTACGACCGATGATGCCCACGGATTCGCCTTTGTAGATCTCCATGTCCACGCC
>JAWLCP010000189.1:0-4208 GCA_041687115.1 Anaerolineae bacterium | reverse complement strand
CAACCCACCCGCTCGTAGTGCGGCACGCAGCCCAGCGGAGTGCCGCCTCACCCAACCCACCCGCTCGTAGTGCGGCACGCAGCCCAGCAAAGTGCCGCCTCACCCAACCCAACCGCTCGTAGTGCGGCACGCAGCCCAGCGGAGTGCCGCCTCACTCAGACCCCTCATCGGACCCGGAGAACACGTACCCCACCCCCCGCACGTTCAGAACATACCTGGGGTTCGACGGATCCGGCTCCAGCTTCTCCCGCAGCCGGCGCACGTGCACGCGGATGATCGCCCGTGCCCCCTGCTCGTCCGCCTCATACCCTCTCGCCCGCCGCACCAGCTGCTCCGGGCTCCACACCTCGTCCGGCGTCTCCATCAAGCACGACAACACCCTGAACTCCGTCGGCGTCAGATCGAGACCTTCTCCCCCGCGCTTCGCCACGTGCTTCTGGCGGTCCACCACCACGTCGCGTACCTGCAGGAAGCGCGGTGGCTCGCCCCAACCGTCCTCCTCCCCCCCGCCCTCCTCGCCCTCCATCGCGTCCAGCGCCGACACCGTCTGTTTCAGCCGCTCAACCAGCTGCTGCCGCCTCTGGCCCTGCTGGCGCTTGCGGAGACCCTCCCGTGCGCTCTCCAGAATCCTTGGGATCGGGGCCGGCTTCAGCAGGTAATCGTGCGCACCTTGCCGGATGGCCTCGATCGCCGTCTCCATCGTCCCGAAAGCGGTCAGCAGGATAATCACGGTGTCGGCCGAGCTCTCGCGGATGCGTTCGGCGACCTCCAGGCCATCCATCCCGGGCATCTTCAGATCCAGAATCACCAGATCAAACGGGCCTTGCTTGCTCAGCAGAGCCAGCGCCTCCTCTCCGCTGGCCGCCGTCCCCACCTCGTACCCCTCCAGCCGCAGTGCGTCCAACAGAGAAACCCGAGTCACGGCCTCGTCGTCGACCACCATGATGCTCGCCGGCCGGTTCGCCTGCTCCATCACCGGCCCTCCCTGCTGCCTCGACGGCCCACCGGCTCAAGGGGCAGCGTAACCACGAACGTCGTACCCCGATCCGCTTCGCTCACAACGTCGATTGCCCCCCCATGGCGCTCGACGATCCCGTAACTGATCGCCAGTCCCAGGCCCGTCCCTTCCGGCTTGGTGGTGTAGAACGGCTCAAACAGCCTCTCCACCTGCTCTGCCGACATCCCAGGGCCGCTGTCTCGAACGCTCAGCGACACCTGATCACTCTCCCCCACCACCTCCGTCTTCAACCTCAACCTCCCCCCCGTCGGCATCGCCTCCACCGCGTTGATCAGAAGGTTCAACACCACCTGACTGATCTCATCCCCCGCGATGGGCACGGCCGGCAGACCATCTCCCAGCTCCGTCTCCACCTCCACGTCACCGTGCTCAATCCGTTTCTCCGCCAGCGCCACCACCCTCTTCACAACCTGGTTCAGGTCCGCGGACTCGCCCCCTCCACGGGGCGGCCGGTAGAACTCCAGCATGCGCTGGACGATCTCGATCAGCCGCTCGACCTCGCTCCGGGCCATGTCCAGGTACTCCTCCCGTCTCTCCTCCCCCAGCCCCTCGTGCATGGACAGATGCAGGCTGTTGTGGATCGCCTGGAGTGGGTTGTTGATCTCGTGAGCGAGGGAGGCCGCCAGTCGACCGATCGCCGCCATCTTCTCCGCCTGCACGAGCTTCGCCTGAGAGCGCTCCAGCTCGTCGGCGAAGTCAGCCAGCTCAGCATAGAGATTCGCGTTGTCCACCGCCACCGCCACCGAGGCCGCCATCGCGCTCACCAGCTCCAGATCCTGCTCGTCAAACGGACCGTCCGACTTGTTCACCAGCTCGATCGCTCCAATGGTCCGATCGCGAATCGTCAACGGCACACACAGGATCGCCTCGGGCACCACGCCCATCAGCCCTTCGCTCCCCTCGCCGGAGAAACAGGGCTCGCGTTCCACGTCGTTCACCAGCTTCGGCTCGCCGGATGCGATCACGTGACCGACAATCCCCACGCCGGGTTGCAGGGCCTGGCCTGTGAACCCCTCCTCGTCCGAGGCCAGCCACTTGCGATACGTGAACGTCCCACTCTCCTCGTCCAACAGCGCCAGTGCGCCTGCCTCCACCCGGATAATCTCGCCGATCCCCTCCATCGTGGCCGCCAGAACCTCTTCCAGCTCGAGACTGGAGCTAACCACTCGGTTGATCTCGACCAGCGCGGCCAGCTCTTGATTGCGGCGGGTAAGAGCTTGTTCGCTGCGGCGGATTCGCATCACCGCATCGATTCGGGCCAGCAGCTCACGGGGATCGAACGGCTTCGTCAGATAGTCATCCGCGCCCATCCCGAGCCCCAGCGTCTTGTCGCTCACCGAGTCGAGGGCAGTCGTCACGATGAACGAGGTATTGCGCAGGTCAGGATCACCTTTCGTGCGGGCCATGACCTCGTATCCGTCCATGCCGGGCATCATGATGTCCAGCAGGACCAGGTCGACCTCCTCGCCCTCTCCACGCGCCCGCCGCAGCGCCGTCAGCGCCTCCTCGCCCGAATACGCCACCCGCACGTCGCAGTTCGCCTGGGCCAACATCAGCTGCATGAAGTCCACGATCTCGGCATCGTCTTCGACGATCAAGATGCGTGGCCGTTCCCGTCCGCCTGTCTCAGTGTTGACCATGGGCGCTCCACGCGCAATCCCAGCGTAGCCCTCTCACTACGGCGACAGCGCGTCCCTCCCGATGTCGAGCGTCTCCACATTCCAGAGCTCGCTCGCAGCCGTCGCGTCCATGCGGAAGTTCTCAACCTCCGGGCGCCCCAGCCCCACCCGCAGCCGCATGAAGAGCGGGAGGGCAGGAAGGTGATGCGAGAATATGATCTGCGCCTCCCGATGATATCTTTCGAAGGCTTCTGTGCCCCGCAGCGCCCCCCGTGCCGACCGGCACACCTCGTCGTACAGCGGGTTTCTGTACCCCGTGACGTTGACGCCCTCCCAGTTGCCCTCGCTGGCTGGCTCAGAGCCGGGCACCTCCCAGGAGACATACCGCTCGCACGAAGGCTCCTCACCGAGCCACCACGTCCCCTCGGCCAGGTCAAACCGGCGGCCCAAAACCGGCCCTTCCGGGCCGGGGGCGAGCAACTCCCACCGCGGCCGCTCCTCCACCGCGACGCGGATCCCGCAGTCCGCCAGCTGAGCGCGCACGATACGCGCCGTCTGCCGCGAGATCGCATCCTCCCACGGCGCCAGAAGCGTCACGTCAAACGTCTCCCCATCGCGGACGCCCTCCACCCCGTGAGCCTCTCGCACCCCATCGCCGTCCTCATCTCGCCACCCGACCTCGTCCAGAACCGCGCGACCAGCCGCCGGATCATACGCCCATTGAGCCACACCGCCCTCAGGGTAGAGCCAGTGTCCCGGCGGGAGAGTGCTGTCCGGCACCACACTCCGGCCGTGGGTGACTTCGTCCACGATAGCCCGACGATCGACGCACCTGGCGACCGCCTGCCGCACGCGCACGTCGGCGAAGGGAGCAGGACCCTCGGCCTCAGCGACGGGATCCAGGTTGAAGCTGATGTGTTCCCATCCCGCACCCGGCGCCGAGACTACCTGCAGCAACCCACGCTCCTCTGCCCGCACCAGAAACGGCATCACATCGATGAGCTCGGGATCGTGAGTCGCCACATCGCATTCTCCGGAGAGAAGCGCGGCGACCATGTCCCAGGCGTCCGCGGCGAACCGGAATCGCACCCGATCCACGATCGGCAGCGATTCGTCGGCCCGGAAGTAGTGAGGGTTTCGCAAGAGCGAGATGTGATCCCCTGCAGCCCATTCCTCGACGACGAAGGGCCCCCACCCAAGGGGCGTCCGCCGGGTTCCGTCGTACCGCGGCAACTCCGCCGGGGAGCGGTCCTCCAGCTGATGGCGGGGCAAAGGGGGGAAGAAGTTGAGGAAGTACGAGGGATCCATGAAGCCTGGCACCCCCGTCCACTTCGCGCGCCACTCGCCCACGGCCTTATAGTCGGCCGTACGGTCCGTTAACTCGCGATATCCCGGAGTGGCTGGATCAGAGGCCACCTCGAACGCGAACTCCGAGTCCGCAGCGGTGAGTGGTTCCCCGTCGGACCAGGTCACGTCCTCCCGGAGCGCAAATGTGACCTCCATCCGGTCCATCCGCAGGCTCCCCTCCTCAAACACCACCTCGCATTCCGTGCTGATGCACCCGGAGGGGC
>JAWLCP010000188.1:0-4216 GCA_041687115.1 Anaerolineae bacterium | reverse complement strand
GTATGGCTCCGCCAGCGGAACCAGCGGCACCAACGGCAGGCCCTACGGCGTCGAAGGCTATAGCAGCGCTGGTCATGGCGTCTATGGCCGTACGTCTGGCGACTGGAGCAACATCTCCGGCGTGTATGGCGAAGCTGTCATGGACCAGGCCAATGGCGTCAACGGTGTGAATACCGCCGGCGGCTACGGCGTGCGTGCCGAGAGCAACACCGGCGTGGCGCTGGCGGCCAAGAGCGCAGAGGACCATATCATCGAGGCCTGGGACACCGACCCGAACGATCGCCGCTGGTATGTTGGAAACGATGGCCAGGTGTATGCAGATGGCAGCTTCAACGCCGGCGGTGCCGACTTCGCCGAGATGCTGCCCGGCGCGCAGGAGTCAGAGCCGGGGGACGTGCTGGTGGTCGGCTCCGACGGTCAGTTGCACCGCAGTTCGAGCCCCCACGACGCCAGCGTGGTGGGTGTCTATTCGACCCAGCCCGGCTTCATCGGCGGCTCTGACGAGGAGATGGATAATCCGGGTGATGTGCCGCTCGCCGTGGTGGGCGTCGTGCCGGTCAAGGCGAGCGCGGAGAACGGTGCCATCGCCCCCGGCGACCTGCTCACCAGCTCGTCCACCCCAGGTCACGCTATGCGGGCCGACGCCAATCCCCCCGTGGGCACGGTCATCGGGAAGGCGCTGGAGGGGCTGGACGAGGGCCTTGGTGTCGTGCAGATGCTGGTGACGCTGCAGTAGGGGGCGGGTGATGAGCAGACAAAGAGGTCTCCTAATCGCCATCGCACTCCTCCTGGCGCTGCTGGCTGCCAGCACGGCCCGGGCCGCGCTGTCGACCGGCTACGACCTGTCGTGGTGGACCGTGGACGGCGGGGGTCGCACCTTCAGCACCGGCGAGGGCTACACCCTCGGCGGCACCATCGGTCAGCCCGACGCCGGGGCGCTGACCGGCGGCGAGTACACGCTGCGAGGTGGCTTCTGGGGTGGGGGCACCGTCACGGGGCGCTTTGAAATCTGGCTGCCCCTGACCCTTCGCGGGTATTGATTGACCCGCCCGGGTGCCTGGTCGGGACACCAGGCACAACCATGGGGGCAAGCGCAACGACAGGAGTCGGCTACGGAAAGCCGACCTACATATCTGGCCGGTGGGCGACGGTGGGCGCCCGGGTGCCTGGTCGGGACACCAGGCACAACCATGAAGCTCAGCACAACGGTAGCTTGACGTCAGCGTGAGGCGGACTACAATCCGCTCACGATCGCAGCCCTCATCGGAGTCTCTGTCCGGCGGGCCGGATGGTCTTCGTGGGGACTGGTTGCGTCGTCTCCCGGTCAAGGGCCTGTCTGCCGCTGGTTCGAACGTCGTCGTGCCATCACCCCGAACGCGCTGACCGGGAAGACAGGTTGGGACTACCAGGAAGGAGACGCATCCGCATGGTCAGACTTTCCCAGGACACGCCGCGGCCTATCGAAGAGATGCAGATCGAGGGTCTGCGACGCATGCCGACCTGGCGCAAACTGGCCCTGGTGGCCGAGATGAATCAGACGGTACGCGCGATGGCCCTGGCCGGGCTGCGCCAGCGTCACCCTGACGAAACAGACGAACAGCACCGCCGCCGTCTGGCTACGCTGCTGCTGGGATCGGAGCTGGCCACCCGTGCTTATGGCCCCCACCCGGACGAGGTGTGATGCTGGCCAAACCGATCGAAGTGACCATGATGGTGGTGAATGCCCTGGAGGACCTCGGCGTACGCTATGCGATCGGGGGCTCGCTCGCCAGCGCGGTGCACGGGGTTGTGCGCGCTACGATGGATGCGGATCTGCTGGCCGATCTCCCGATGGAGGACGTCGAACCGTTAGCCCGAATGCTGGGCGATGTTTTCTACGCCGACCAGGCCACGATGCGCGAAGCTGTGCGCCGCCACGCGTCGTTTAACCTGATCCACCTGGAAACGGTGTTCAAGGTCGACGTCTTCGTCGCCAAACTGCGTCCGTTCGACCGGGCCCAGTTGTCTCGTCGCCAGCTGCACGTCCTGAGCGAGGAATCGAATGCCCGGGCCTACGTTGCCACTGCTGAGGACGTGGTGCTCTCCAAGCTGGAGTGGTATCGGATGGGCGACTGCGTGTCGGACCGACAGTGGCGTGACGTGCTGGGCGTGCTCAAGGTGCAGGGCCATCGTCTTGATCTCGAATACCTACAGCGCACGGCGGCGTCTCTGGGCGTGACCGAGCTACTGGAGCGGGCTCTGGCAGAGGCGGCCCAGTGACCAGGCACAGCGACACGAGTCGGCTACGCAGAGCCGACCTGCATCCGTGGTAGGGCGCGCCATTGGCAGCAGTGAGGACATCGCGCAGTAAGGGGGTGAGACAGGGATGACGATCAGGTTTCTCCACGCCGCCGACTTCCACCTGGGCTACCAGCAGTACGCCTCGAAGGACCGCTTCAACGACTTCAGCAGGGTCTTCTTCCACGTCGTCGACCAGGCCCTCGACCACCACGTCGACTTCGTCCTGCTGGCCGGGGACCTGTTCCACAAGCGGAAGGTCGACCCCCTGGCCATGCGGGCGGCCATCCGGGGGCTCGAGGACCTCCGCGACGCCGGGATCCCCGTGCTGGCGGTGGAGGGGAACCACGAGCGCTCCTACTACCGCGACCACTACACCTGGATCGACTTCCTGGACGCCATGGGCTACTTCCGGCTGCTCGACCCGCGGTTCGAGGAGGGGAAGGCGGTGCTGGAGCCCTGCGGGGAGGAGCGCGGGGCCTACGTCGACCTGCCCGGCGGCGTGCGCGTCTACGGGCTCCGCTACTACGGCGCCTCCACCGGCCGGGTCTTCGGCATGTTCGCCGAGGCTGTGAAAGAGACGGATCATTCGGACGTCGACTTCACCATCCTCATGGCCCACGCCGGCGTGGAGGACCAGCTCCCCCACTACTCCGGCACCCTCAAGTACAACGCCTTGGCGCCGCTGCGCGGCCACGTCGACTACCTCGCCCTGGGCCACATCCACAAGCCCTACCAGCTCGACGGCTGGATCTATAACCCGGGCTCGCCGGAGACGTGCGGCATGGACGAGGCGGCCTGGCCCGAGCGCGGGTACTATCTGGTGGAGGTCGAGCCCGGCGCGGACCCGGCCCATCGGGCCGAGTTGATCGCCCCCCCGCGCCGCCCGTTCCACCGGTTCTGGCTGGAGGTCGACGGGTTCACGGATCCCAACCAGCTCTACGACGGGGTCCGCGCCCTGATCCGCCGGGAGGACGAGGGCGTGGACCGCCAGACGGAGCCGGTGGTCGAGCTCAGCCTGGTCGGCGTGCTCCCCTTCAACCGCTTCGACCTTGACCTGGACTACGTGGAGAGCTTGGTGGACGAGGCCTGGTCGCCCCTCATCACCCGGATCAAGAACCGGGCCAGCCCGTCCGAGTTCGAGATGGACGTGGATACGGAGGCCGCCCGGCCGGAGCTGGAGCGCGGCATCGTCCAGGAGCTCCTGGAGCGCGACGCCCGCTTCCGCCCCGCAGCCGAGGCCTGGACCCGGGTGGCGCTCGACCTGAAGCGCATGGCGCTGGAGGGGAGCCCGCCGGAGGCCGTGATCGACGCGCTGCGCCAGGCGCGGGCCGAGATCTCCACGGTCGCGGACGAGGAGGCATAGGATGGAGATCCTGCGGGTCGATCTGGAGAACGTGAAGAGCTACCGGCGGGAGAGCATCTGCTTCGCCCGGGGGACCAACGCGATCTGCGGCTACAACGGCGCCGGCAAGAGCACCATCCTGGAGGCCATCGGCTTCGCCCTGTTCGACAGCCTGGAGCCCACCCAGGATCAGTTCGTGCGCCAGGGGGAGAAGACGGCCACCGTCACCGTCCACGTGGCCGGCGACGACGGGCGTCCCTTCCAGGTCGTGCGCCGCTGCGGCAGCCGCAGCCAGTACTTCGTCTACGACGCCGAGATCGATCAGAAGCTGGCCGACGGCAAGGCGGATACGATGGGGTGGCTGCGGGAGTTCACCAGGGTGGAGCGGAGCGGGGATCTGTCCGCCCTCTTCCGGGACGCCGTCGGGGTCCCGCAGGGGCTCCTGACCGCCGCCTTCCTCGATACGCCCAGCCGGCGGAAGGACGTCTTCAACCCCCTCCTGCGGGTGGACGAGTACGAGGAGGTGTGGCGGGCGCTGCGCGCGCCGGTGAGCCGCCTGAAGGACGACATCGCGGCGCAGGAGACCCGCATCGC
>JAWLCP010000187.1:0-4222 GCA_041687115.1 Anaerolineae bacterium | reverse complement strand
AGCTCGACGGGGAAGGGGCTCTCGCCGAGGGCCAGCACGCTTCCTGGTGGCGACCATCGCTGGGGCCGATCCGGCCAGGTGCAGACGTAGCGCAGCGCGTCGAGCTGCCCGGCGGGAGACGCCACGAGCTCCACCATCAGGCACCCATCTGCCTCGGTCTCCGCCACCGACTCCACCACCGCGCCGGCCACTTCCTCCACCGTCGTCGCCCGGGTCAGGCGCCGGCTGGCACGATAGAGAGGACTGCTGGCTTCCAGCAGGGCTGCCTCGTCCGGGCTGTGCCGGGCGTTCTCCATCGCGATGGCCACCTGATCCGCCAGGCCCCGCAGGACCCGGACGTCGGTCTCGTCGAAGGCGGTGGTCTCCCTGGCCCGGACGTCCAGCACGCCCAGCAGATGGCGATTGACTATCAGCGGCAGCGCCAGCTCGGATCCCGTCTCGGGCAGACGCGGAAGGGGCCGGTACCGCTCGTCGTCCTCGGCGTGCAGCACCACGTACGATACCTTATGCTTCGCCGTCCATCCGATCGCGGTGCTCTCCTCCACCGCCACCCGGAACCCCTCCGCCGCCAGCGCCGGCCCGGCGTCCCCCGTGCCCACCCGCAGCACGACGTGGTCCCCGGTCTCGTCCAGGAGGAAGACGCCGGCGAAATGACAGCCGAAGTACTCGGGGATCAGCTCGACCGTGCGGCGGAGCAGCCGGTCGCCGTCCAGGATGGACGTGACGGCCTGTCCCACCTCCACACCCGCCTCCAGCTGGAGGGCCCGCCGCCTCAGCTCGCGCCTCTGCCCTCCGAACCGGGCCTCGTAGTCGGCCAGGTTCCCCACCAGTCTCCGGCTGCGCGCCAGCGTGTCGATCAGACGAGAGATCACCACAGTCTGAGCCCCCAGCAGCCCGGCGCCCACCAGCAGGAAGGTCAGCGGGCTGCTCCACCACCCACCGGCGGGAGCGGATAGGCCCACTCCCCGGCCTGGAGGGACGAACCGCTGGGTGGAGAGCGCCCAGGCAGAGGCCGCCTGCGTGGCGACCGCAGCGAGCAGCGCGGCCACGCCGGCCTGCCGGCTGACCAGGAGGACCGTCAGAGCCGGCACCGACAACAGCAGCATGCGGCTGGTCCCGCCAGGACCGGACTCGACCAGATCGAGGAGGCCCAGAGCCACCAGGAGCCCGAGGAACGTGCCTGCCTTCACGCCATACGAGGTTGGCTCCACAAAGGTGACCAGCAGGAGGAGCATGTACGAGCAGATCCAGAAGGGAATGAGGATCAGCTGGCCGCCGGTGGTCGCACGGTACGCGTTCCACGCCACGACCGGCGCGCCGACAACCACGGCGCCGTAGAGCAGCGCCTGAAGCAACCGCGGGCGCCACTGGCCCGGCTCGTGGACGACGTCGGAGACCGGCTCCGCGGACCCCTCGACATCGGGCTCGTGTCCGGTGGATTCGGGCGGCACCTCCGGCCCGGGAGGCGTCGCCCCCTCCACTGCCGGTTCTGGCTCCGGGGGTCGCTCCCGTACGTCCGCGTCGTCCGGCGTCGCCGGTGGGAGTGAGACGTCGGAGAAGAGACTCTCCAGGGACCGCTTCAGTTCATCGTCGTTCATCGACCGTTGCCCCCTACCATGACATCTCGAATCTGCCGTCGGGCGACCGACGGTGGGTGCCGGAGGGCCGCGCTCACCGCGTCGCGCTCCTCCGCCTCTCGCCCGGGCTCGGACCGCGAGGGGGTGAACAGACCCTCCATCGACCTCGGCCGATCCCCCCTGTGCAGGTTCAGAGCCGCGATCAGCTCCTGCGCCAGCGCCCGGTACTGGCGCGCCGCCCGGGTGTTCGGCGCGTACTCCGTCACCGGTTTGGCGAACGCGGGGCTCTCGCGCAGCTTGGTGTCCACCTGGACCTTGCTGTCGAACAGGGCAGCGGAGAACCGATCCCGCAGGTACTTGAGAATGGTGGGATGGATGCGGTTGCGCATGTCATACATCGTCACCAGCAGCCGGTAGCTCAGGCGTGGGTTCGTCTTGCGGCGGGTCACCCGCACCATGTCGAGCATGCGCTTCAGCGATTGGACGGCGTAGTGCTCGCACTGGAGGGGGATGATGAGCAGGTCCGCTGCCGTCAGGGCGTTGATGGTCACCGTGCCGAACGTGGGCGGACAATCCATCAAGATCACGTCGTACAGCTTCCGAGGCATCCCCTCGATATCCGTGTCCAGCCGGCGCTCGTACCCGGGGTGCTTGTAGAGCAGCTTGTTGATGATCAGCAGTTCGTGATTCGCCGGCGCCAGATCGAGGCCGAAGACCCGGGTCTCGTGACTGATCCCCGCCAGCGAGGCCTGACCGAGGAGCACGTCGGACACGGTCCGGCGCAGCCTGTCCGGTCGGATCCCCAGGGAGGAGGTCAGGTGGGCCTGCGGGTCCAGGTCGACCAGCAGCACCAGGTACCCCTGCTCCGCCAGCGCTCCCCCCAGAGAGAGACAGGTGGTGGTCTTCGCCACACCCCCCTTCGTGTTTGCCACTGCCACGACGTTCGTCATCCCTGGGCGCATTTCCCCCTCCTTGCTCTACGTGATGCCCGCCGGTTCCGCCTCGTCGGCGCGCGGCGTCAGGGGGAGGCTGAAGGTAACCGTGGACCCGGTCCCCGGCTCGCTCTCCACCCAGATCTCCCCGCCGTGCATCTCCACGAACTCCTTGCTGAGGGCCAACCCCAGCCCGGCCCCGTTGGGACGACGCCCGTCTCCCAGCGTCCCCTGCTCGAAGCGCTCGAACACCCGCTGTTGGTCCTCCGGGGAGATGCCTCTGCCCGTGTCGCTGACGCTGACGAACACTTGGCTCGACCCGTCGCACCCCTCGGACCACGCGCGGACGGTGATGGATCCCTGCTCGGTGAACTTGGCCGCGTTGGTGAGCAGCTTGAGCAGCACTTGACGGATCCGAGCCCCATCGGCCCGCACCGACGGCAGGTCGTCGACCTCCTGGCACAGCTCGACATCCTTGTCGCGAACCAGGGCGCTGGTGGTGGCCATGACGCTATCGATCACGTCCGGGAGATGCAGCTCCTGGAAGTCGAGCTCCATCAGGCCGGCCTCTATCTGTGACACGTCGAGGAGGTCGTTGATCAGGCCGAGCAGGTGTTCGCTGTTGGCGTGGATGATGTGGATGTCCCTCCGCTGCTGATCGTTGATCGGCCCGTCGAGGCCCTTGAGAATCAGACGAGAGAACCCGATGATGTTGGTGAGCGGCTCGCGGAGCTCACGGCTCATGTGGCCGAGGAAGCGGGAGCGGAAGGCCTCCGTCCTGCGCAACCGCTCCGCGATCTCCTTCTCCCTCTCGTAGATGCGGGCGTTCTCCAGGGCGATGGTGATCTGGTTGGCGACGTTCTGGAGCACCGAGATGGCGTCCTCATCCATGCCGTCGGGCTCGGTGTCCAGGATGTCGAGCACGCCGATGATCTGGTCCCCCATCTTCAGCGGGAGCGCCGCCTCCACGCAGATGTGAGGGGCGGAAAAGACCTCCCTCGCGCGCTCCCCGTGCCATTCCGTCACCCAGGGCTCGCCGGCCGACGTGGCCCCGACCACCGCCCGGGTGACTTCGTTCTCCTCGTCCGGCCGCACCGGCTCTCCCTTCACCGACTCCACAGCCTCCCCGCCCCCCGTCCCCTGCCGAAGCCGCAGAAGCTCCTCCCTATCATCAGGCCCGTCGTCCAACAGGTAGACGCCCACGTAGGAGTAGCCGAAGCGATCGTGGATCAGGCGAACCACCCGCCGGAGGAGCCGCTCCGGCTCCAGGATCGACGTGGCTGCCTGGCTCACCTCCACCGTGGCGGCCAGCTGAATCGCCCGCCGCTGGATCTGATAGTTCGCTTTCTGCAACATCGCAGTGCGCTGGGTCACCTTCGACTCCAGGTCCTCGTACAGGCTCTTCAACTCCGCGGCCATGCGGTTGAAGACGGACGCCAGAATCCCGATCTCGTCCCGCGATTGGACCGGAACCTGCTGGTCCAGGTCGCCCTGGGCGATGCGGAGGGCTGACTCGGTCAGCTGGACCACCGGCCGTGTGATCTGGCGGGTCACCACCGCCGCGACGATGGCGGTGACCAGGGCCACCAGAAGCGTGGCGCCCACCACCGCTGCCGTGACCGTATCGGCGGTTGCGAAGGCCTCCTCCTGCGACTGCTCCGCCACCAGCGCCAGCTGGAGATCGGGCATCCAACGGTACACCCCGATGACGGG
>JAWLCP010000186.1:0-4267 GCA_041687115.1 Anaerolineae bacterium | reverse complement strand
TCAGGCACGCTGAGGAGCGCGTCTACACAGCCGTCCTCCCCTCCACCTTTCCGCCCCTCAGGCCCGCCCTCGAGTCGGCCATCGCCCGCCGCGTTCGCGTGATCGTCTACAGCTCGCAGAACCTCGACCTACCCGGTGCTCGCGTGGTGACCACTCCCGTCTCCGAGGATCATCTGAAGAAGGCAGAAGGTCTGGGGCTGGTTCTGGTCGTCGACGGAGACGAGGTCCTCATCGGGGAGCACTTGACCGCCACACAGGCACGCGGCTCCTGGACGCGCAGCCCGCTCTTCGTCCTCATCGCCGAGCATCACCTCCGCACCGACATCTACCTCCCGCGCATCCTGGACGAGCTGGGAGATCGGGCCGAGCAGCTGATCCACGAGGACGACTGGGAGCTCTTCGCTCGCGCGTTCGAGAGCACCATCGATTGAACCGTAGACCGAACGAATCGAACAAGGAGGATACGTGTCGAAGAAGACCGTGTTGTTCAGAAGCGAAGAATGGAAAGCCCGTCACAGCGTCGCGGCGTTCCTGCGTGAGCTTGCGGACAAGCTGGAGGAAGGCGAGATCACCCTCCTCCGCGGTGAGGAGGAGCTCAGCCTTGCCCTCCCCGAGACCGTTGAGCTCGAGATCGAGGTCACCGAGAAGGTCAAGAAGCACAAGACCGAACGGGAGATCGAGATCGAGATCGAGTGGACGGAGGAGCAGGCCGAAGGACCGGTGACGCTGGGCTGAGCCCGGCTCGGTCCCTCGCAGCGCTTGCGCAGGCCAAAGCGATGGGCGGGAAGACGCTCTCACAGGAACAGGTCGTGGAATCTGGCCTCGCGTATTTCGACCTGCAGGCCTACATCGGCACCACCAAGCACATGGGAGGGCTCGCGGCGACCAGGGAGCTCGTCGCCTTGTGCCACATCGACGCGGACACCCGTGTCCTCGACGTCGGCTGTGGCGTGGGCGCCACACCCTGCTATCTCGCCGAGACCTACGGCGCCCGCGTGGTCGCCATTGATGTCCGCGAAGCGATGATTGCCCAGGCCCGCGACAGAGCTCGGAGAGAAGGTGTGGAGGCCCTGGTCGAGTTCGTGGTTGCTGACGCCCGCCACCTCCCCTTCGAGGACGGGCCATTCGGCGCCGCGATGGGAGAGTCGGTAGCCAGCTTCGTCGACGACAAGGCACGCGTTCTCCAAGAAGCGGCTCGGGTTACCGGGCCTGGCGGCCACGTCGGCTTCAACGAGGAGGTCTGGCTCAAGACGCCACCCCCAGGAGCGGTCGAGTTCGCCAGCCGTGCGTGGGACGTCGAGCCGCTCAGTCCGGCCGGGTGGGTCGATATGCTGAGGACCGTCCGCCTGCAGGAAGTCGTGCTGGAGCCTCGCACCGTCAATGCCCGGCGCGAGGCAACCCAGGTCAAGCGGTACCGTCTGAGGGATCTCATTCGCATGGGCATCCGAACCCTGTCCCTCTACGTCCGGCGACCGATCTTCAGGAAGTACATGGCCGAGAGGCGAAATCTGCCCAAGAATCTGTTCGATTATCTGGGCTACGTCCTCATCGTGGGGAGGAAGCCGGGATGAGCCGCATAGCCAAACACGTCGTCGCCGGGCTGGACCTCCGCTTCGGTTGGACGATGTCCATGCCGCTCGGTCTCCAGATCGCCGCGATGGCTATCGCTGCTCTGGGATACGCGTTTATGACCTGGGCCCTGGCCGCGAACCCGTTCTTCTCCAAGGTCGTCCGCATTCAGGAGGACCGCCACCAGCGCGTGGTCACCCGCGGCCCCTACCGGGTCGTGCGTCACCCAGGGCACGTCGGAACCATCGCCTTCGAGCTGGCAACTCCGATCATGCTGGGCTCGCTCTGGGCGCTCATGCCCGCCGCACTGGCCGTCCTATTGACCATCCTGCGCACGCACCTGGAGGATCGAACCTTGCTGGAGGAGCTCGAGGGGTACGAGCAGTACGCCCAGCGGGTCCCTCATCGCCTCTTGCCTGGGGTCTGGTGAGGTAGGGCGATCGGCAGGCGCATGACGATGATTCTCAAGAACCTGTTCCGCCGCAAAGGTCGCACCGTCCTGACCCTCGCCGGCATCGCCATCGGCGTGGCGTCCATCGTCGCCCTGGGCGCCGTCGCCCGCGGCATGCGAGCGGGCTTCACGGCCATGACCCGCGGCAGCCAGGCGGATCTGGTCCTTACCCAGGCCGATGCCCTGAGCGCCCTGCTCAGCAGCATCGACCAGCAGGTCGCTTCGGACCTGCGCGGCTGGCGAGAGGTCGCGGTCGTGGACGGTGTACTCTTCGGCAACACCATCACGGAGAACGGCTCCTATCTCTTCTTCTTCGGTCACGACCCCGAGGGCTTCGCCATCGACCACTTCCGTGTCGTCGAAGGGCACCCCCTCGCCGAGGCGCACGACCTGCGCGGGGAGCCGCTGCTTCTCGGGCGGCGCGCGGCCGACAGCCTCCGTAAGCGCGTGGGTGACACCTTTCTGGTCAGCCGCACCGCCTTTCGCATCGTCGGCATCTACGAGACGGGCGATGGATTCCAGGATAGCGGTGCCGTCATCCCGCTGCAGGATGCTCAGACCATCACCCTCCAGCCCCGTCGCGTCTCCATGCTCTATCTCAAGCTGCGCGATCCCTCCGACGAGGCGCAGCTCAGAACGCGGGTGGAGCGGCAATTCCCCAATCTGTCCTGCTCGACGACCACCGGATTCGCCGAGCAGGAGCAGATCCTCGAGATCCTGGACGTCGGAGCGATGGCCATTGCCGGCCTGGCCATCCTCATCGGTGGCGTCGGTATGACCAACACCCTGTTCATGTCGGTGTTCGAGCGCACGCGGGAGATGGGCTTGCTGCGATCCGTCGGTTGGAGCCGCTGGCGTGTGCTGTTCCTCATACTGGGGGAGTCCCTGACGCTGTCCCTGCTGGGAGGATGCCTCGGCGTTGGCCTCGGCGTCGGAGCTGTCCTGCTCATCGGTCAGTCCAGCTCGATCCTGGGCATATTCGGGAGCCAGTTCACCCCTGCCCTCTTCGTCCGTGCCTTCGCTACCGTGATCATCATGGGGCTCGTGGGAGGAGCGTATCCTGCGTGGTGGGCCAGTCGTCTCCTCCCCATCGAGGCATTGCGCTACGAAGGCGGCGATTCGCGTATCACCCACCGTCTGCCTGGAGGCATGACCCTCCGCAACCTCCTGCGGAGGCGCACCCGCACCGCGTTCACCCTGTTGGGGATCGGCATCAGCATTGCCGCCATCGTGGTGCTGGGTGCCATCGCTCAGGGCATGGCAGATCTCATGACCGCCATGTTCCGCGCCAGCCAGACCGACCTCTTCGCCATCCAGGCGGGCGTAGACGCCGATTTCAGCGCCATCGACGAGCGGGTTGGGTCGCGCATCGCCGCCTATCCCGAGGTGAAGGCGGTTGCCGGGACTATCATGACCGCCGCCAGGACGGAGAGAATGCCCATGCTCATCGTCTTCGGCTACCATCCCCGTTCCTTCGCCATCCGCCACTTCCGCATCGCTGAGGGAGACCCGCTCACCGGACGCCACCAGGTCATCGTCGGCAAGCAAGCGGCCCGGCAGATGGGGGTCCACGTGGGGGACACCCTCCGCCTCCTGAAGAGCAACTTCCGCATCGTTGGCATCTACGAGACGGGCATCTCCTACGAGGATGTCGGCGTCGTCATCGGCCTCCGCGAGGCCCAGTCTCTCACCGGCAAGCCCCGCCAGGTGATGTACTACGCCATCCAGCTGCACGACCCTGGGGAGGCCGAGCGGGTCAAAGCGAAGCTGGAGGCGGCCTTCCCCGACGTCGACGTCTCCCTCACCTCCGAGATCGCCCAGAGCATGAGCGACTTCCAGGTGCTGGAACAGATGGTGACCCAGATCTCGCTCCTGGCCTTCTTCATTGGTGGGCTGGGCATGCTGAACACCATGCTGATGAGCGTGCTGGAGCGCACCCGGGAGATCGGCGTCCTCCGCGCCCTCGGGTGGCGCAGGCGGCAGGTGCTCGGCATGATCCTCCGGGAGTCGCTGGTCTTGGGCGCAGCGGGGGGGATCTGCGGGTTACTTCTGGGGTTGGGCTTGGGTGGCCTCACCACGCTGGCTCAGGGAATCTGGGGCAGCATCGAGCCTGCCTACACGCCCCAGATATTCGTCCAGGCCGCCGTCGTGGCGCTGATAGCAGGTGTGCTGGGAGGGCTCTACCCCGCCTGGCGGGCCACACGCATGCGACCCGTGGAGGCGCTCAGATATGAATAGGCCAGCCTT
>JAWLCP010000185.1:0-4353 GCA_041687115.1 Anaerolineae bacterium | reverse complement strand
TCCGCCTCCGACTTCACGTTTGAGGTCCTGGCCCGCCCGGTGGACGCCCCCGAGTCGGGTTTCTACGGGGTCGGGCTCGTCTACCGCGCGCAGGATTCCGAGCGGTGCTACGCCTTCGCGGTGGGCGGGGACGGCTACTACGCCGTCCTACGCGTGGAAGAGGAGGAGGAGATCGCCCTGGTTCCGTGGCAGCAGTTCCCGCACATCAGGCGGGGTGACCAGGAGAATCGCCTCCGCGTGACCTGTGCGGGGAGGTCCTGTGACTTCACGATCAACGATGAGTTCGCTGCCACGGTGGAGGATGGGACGTGGCTCTCCGGGGAGGTGGGGCTCTGGGCGCGCGGGTTCGACGAGCCCGTGGCTGTGGAGTTCAGCGGCGCGCGTCTCTGGACGGCAGACCGGGCTCACTAGATCCAACCCCTTCTCGCGTGATCGCCGGATGCCCTCAGACCAACTCCTCCGCCAGCTGCCCCACCGCCGTTGCCAACGGCGAGCCCGGCCTGCTCAGGGCCAGGGGCTGTCCCTCGGCCAGGGCCCTCGCCTGCCCTGGGTCGAAGGGGATGACGCCCGTCGCGGAGCGCCTCAGCACGCGCTCGACTGAGGCCGGCGATACCTGCCCCTCCCTGGCCGTCCGGTTGAGGATAACCCGGATCTGGCTTGATCGTTCTCTCAGCGCGCGAATCGTGCCCAGTGTGCTTTGAATCGAGCATTGCTCCGTAGCCGCCACCAGGCACGCCTCCGTGGCTGCGTCCAGGGCCGCCATCGTGGCCTCGCCCAGGGCGGACGGTGTGTCCACGACCAGGATGTCGAACCGCTGTTCCAGCGCCCCCAGCACTGCCTTCACCGTGGGGCGGGACAGCTCTTCCTTCACCAGCGGCACGACCGGCGATGCCAGCAGACGGAGGCCCGATTCGTGCGCCAGCAGGCTCGTCGCGATCCCCTCCTCGTTCAGGGCTTCCTCTCCCATCAGATCCCGCCAGTTGGGCCTGGGGCGTAGCCCGAGCTGCAGCGCCGCGTGTCCCGACGACGGGCAGAGATCCACCAGGCACACCTGGCCGCGGGCCTCGCGCACCAGCGTCGCTGCCACGTTCACCGCCAGCGTGGTCACCCCCACCCCGCCGCGCAGGCTCAGCAGGACCATGATCTCGGGGCGGCGCGAGGCCACGCGCTCCTCCAGCATGCTGTTGGCCCGCTCGAGCAGCGTCGACATCGTGACTGGCTTCGCCATGTGCACGTCGGCGCCCGCCTGCAGGGCGGCCTCCCGATCCACCGCCTGTCCTCGGGCAGTCAGGACGATGATCGGGATTGAGGCGGTCTCCGGGCGCTCGCGCAGCTGGCGACACACCTCATAACCGGTCATTCCCGGCATCATCACGTCCACAATCGCCAGATCGGGAGGATCCTCTCTGGCGATTGTCAGTGCTTCCTCACCATCCGCGCTGAGGATCGTCTCGTGGCCGCCCCGTCTCTCCAGTGACAACTGAACCATTCTCAGGAGCTCCGGGTCGTCGTCGATCACCAGGATCTTCGCCATTGTCGTCTCCTTTGGAGGCGGTCAAGAGCGGTCTTCCGCTCCTGGTCGCCCTGTCTGAGGGGATCAAGCTCCAGAAGGTGGAACCGATTGCTGCAGAATGTGGCCTTGGTCGGGGACTAGCTCTCCTCCCATATGGCTTCCACGTCCGCTCGATTGATCAGGATCACGCCACCTGTGAACTCGATGTCGGGGCGCCAGCACAGCGACATCCGAGCCTCGGTCATCGGTACGAATAGCTGCCCTTCGGTCATCACTGAGCGCAGATCCCGCTTCCCCGGTAGTCGCAGGTAGCCGCGGATCTCAAACGTCGGCACGATGAGAACCGCCTTCTGCAGGTGTCCGCCAAGGTAGCTGCCGTAACTGTGCTGGCTCGAGAGACCGTCCTCCTCGCGGGCCACCACGGTGGCCACGATGCTCTCCTTGCGCAGAATCGAGCGCGTGTGGCTGGCGAGAATGTCGGCGGGACGGTGCAGGCTGGAGACGTACGCGTCCTCCAGCTCCAGAAACGACGTCGTCCGGTCCTCCAGTTGGTCGGCCAGCCTCCGCCGGCGTACGTCCACAGTTCCCGAGACCCGGTAGCTGTGGGTGAAGAAATCCGCCACGAGGTATGTGGACCGTGTTCTCTCCCGCATGCTACAACTCCCTCATCTCGAACTCAGCCGGTCCAAGTGGTTCCCGGTGGGGTCCTCCATCGACGCCCTCGGCTCACCGTGGCCCCCTCGCGCCGCTCCTCCCTCCGCTCGAGGGCGTCCCCGGGGCACGTCAGGCCGGCGCTTCCTCGACGATCCGCACGCCGGCGCTGGCGCCGATCCGATTCGCGCCCGCCTCGATCATGGCCAGCGCCTCCTGGTAGCTGTGGATGCCGCCGGCGGCCTTCACCCCGATCTCCGGCGCGACCGTCTCTCGCATCAGCCGCACGTCCTCCACCCTCGCCCCGGAGGCGGCGAAGCCGGTCGACGTCTTGACGAAGTCGGCGCCGGCGTCCTGGGCCAGCTCGCAGGCGAGGACTTTCTCCTCGTCGCTCAATAGCGCCGCCTCAATGATCACCTTGAGCAGCCCGCCCCCCTCGTGGCACGTGGCTGCGACCGCCGCGATGTCCTCCTCCACCCGGTCCCGCCCCCCGGCTTTCAAGGCCCCGATGAACAGGACCATGTCCAGCTCGGTGGCGCCGTCCTCCAGGGCCTGCTCGGCCTCGCACACCTTCGCCGTGGTGGTCGTGGCGCCCAGCGGGAAGCCGATCACGCTGCAGACGACCACCTCCGCCCCGGCCAGCTTCGCCGCGGCCAGCGGCACGTAGGCCGGGTTGACGCACACCGAGGCGAATTGGTACTGCAGCGCTTCGTCGCACAGTCGCTCGATCTCAACCGGCGTCGCCTCCGGCTTGAGCAGCGTATGGTCGATCAGTCGGGCGAGCTCGTTCCGCTTCATACCGTATACTCCTTCCACGTCCTGAAACACCGGCTGCTGGAGTGAGCACGGCCTTCTCTGTGCGACCCTATCCTGGGCGGGCGGGCTCCGGGAACTCCTCGTGCTCCACCAGCCCCCACGCCTCCGGCGGCCAGTAACACAGCCACGCCTTGCCGATGATGTTCTCCTCCGGGAGGGTCCCCCAGGTGTGAGAGTCGCTCGAGTTGGCTCGATTGTCCCCCAGCACGAAGTACTGGTCCGCTTCCAGCTCCCACGATCCGGAGTAGGCCCCTTGCCTGACCACGTAGGGTTCCTCGACCGCCACCCCGTTCACACGCACCTCGCCGTCGACGATGCGCAGCTGCTCCCCGGGCAGCCCCACGATCCGCTTGATGTAGTCGTCGGAGGCGCCGTTCGGTGGGTGGAACACGACGATGTCCCCTCGTTTCGGCGGGCGCAGCCAGTACGCCAGCTTGCTGATCACCAGATACTGTCCGTCCTGGAGCGTCGGCTCCATGCTCGACCCACGCACCTGGAACCGCCCCGTCAGGGTGTTGAGGATCAGGAAGACGATGAGCGTGAGCAGCGCCGTCTCCAGGATCTCTCGCAACAGCGAGGGCCCCCCGAACGCGCGCGACAGGGATGCCGGCTCCGTGGCGGACGCGTCCAGGCCCGGTGCCAACGGTGGTCCCGCCTCCGGCTCTTGAAATGTTTCGTTCCCACGTTCTGACATCATGGGTTGGATTATAGTACAGACCCCCCAACCGAACAAGCCTCCAATTGACTTCTAACCCCTCCTCGCTACAATTACCCCGTCGAGCCGAACCCATCACCGAACCAGAAAGGGTCGCCATGGTCGCCACCGGTACCATCATCAACGTCGCCACCGTCCTCGTGGGAGGCGTGCTGGGCACGCTGCTGGGGGCCCGCCTGCCCGAGAGGATGCGTGAGACCATCATGCACGCCCTCGGGCTCCTGACCATCGTCATCGGCGTCCAGCTCTCCCTCGAGACCGCCAACGTCCTCATCGTCCTCGGCAGCCTGCTGCTCGGCGGCCTCGCCGGGGAGCTCCTCCGCATTGAGGGGGCCATCGATCGGGTCGGCCAGTGGCTCCAGGAGCGCACGGGCGGCGCGGCGCCGTCGGCCGACGGGACCCCGTCCGATCGGTCCCCTGGCACCACCACCCGCTTCAGCCACGCCTTTCTCACCGCCAGTCTCGTCTTCTGCGTGGGCCCGATGACCATCCTCGGCTCCATCCAGGACGGCCTCACCGGCGATTACACCCTGCTGGCGGTCAAGTCGACCATGGACGGCTTCGCCGCCCTCGCCTTCGCCTCCACGCTGGGCCCCGGCGTCATCTTCTCCGCCCTCACCGTCCTCGCCTACCAGGGGACGCTGACCCTGGGCGCCGG
>JAWLCP010000184.1:0-4365 GCA_041687115.1 Anaerolineae bacterium | reverse complement strand
CGGCATGCGCGATTTCGAGGCCGAGGTGGAAGAATGCAATGCCCCCATTCTGAAGGCGGTAGCCGGAATGGGAGCCTGTGACCTCGATGCGTGGGGAGGAGAGATCCACGAAAGCGTCAAGCCCATCGAGGGGGAGGACGTCGTCGAGAAGAATCGGGTTGACGCCTTCATCGGCACCAACCTGAAGGAGATTCTCGACGAGGCCGGCATAGACACCCTGCTCATGGGCGGAGTCGCCACAAACTGGGTGGTGGAGGCCACGGCAAGACACGCCGCCGACGAGGATTATCGGGTCGTGATCATCGAGGACGGCTGCTCCAGCATGAACCAGTCCATGCACGACTTCGCCATAGACAACATCCTGTCCAACATCGCCGCGATCGTCAGCTCAGACGAGGTCATTCAGAGCCTATAGAGGCTGCCCAGCCTGAGCCTCACAGAGCAGGTGGGGTTCTTGCACCGCGGGAGGTGCGTGGTCTCCTGACCACGCACACCTGCATTGCAGCAACTTGCCATTTGTGGCAAATCATCCGCATGCGATTCGAGGAGCTGGTTGAAATCGTCGGCGACGAGCCCATCTTCGAGACCAGCCTTCTTCTGGCTGGCGACGTCGCGCCGGCGGACGTGCAGCGCCAGCTCTCTCGCTGGACGAACGCGGGCCGCATCTACCAGCTGCGGCGTGGGCTATACGCGCTGGCCCCGCCATTCCAGAAGGTGAAGCCGCACCCGTTCCTGGTGGCAAACCGGACGGTGAAGCCGTCGCACGTGAGCCTTCAGTCGGCCCTGGCCCACTACGGGCTCATTCCCGCAGTACGTGCCGGTCACAACCAGTGCGACCTCGCACCGGCCCGGTCGCTGGGACGCGCCGCTGCGAACGTACACCTTCCGTCGCATCAAGACCGAGCTCTTCCACGACTACCGTCTGGTGGAGGTGAGCACCGGTCAGCATGCCTTCGTCGCCTCGCCCGAGAAAGCCCTGCTCGACCTGGCGGGGGCCCTCGCGGGTGACCTCTCGGAGGACCATCCGGGCGCCGCATCTGGGGCACGCGGACGGAGCCGCGTGGTACAAACCTTGACGGCGCTGAAGGCGCCTGGGCGGAACCGCCTAGTACCAGCCTGGCACAGATTGCGCAGGCCCGCCCCACCGGAAGAGTGACCCAATCAGTGACCGATGTGGCCTCCTCGTTGAGTGTGCCTCCTCGCGGGCCCGTGCAGCTCGGGCAAGGCCTCTAGTCACCGATTGCGCAGGATCAAGGGAAGATAGGTCTGGTATTCCACAGTCCCCACCACCTCGTAGGCCGCCGTGCATCCGTGCGCACTACCAGAGGCCGGCGTGACACGAACGAAGTACACGCCTGTCTTGGGGGCCCGCCATACGAGACGAGATTCATTCCCGCCACCACTGCTCTCATCCGAAGCCAGCAGGGTCAGGCCGTCCAGATCATAGATGCTCAACAGCGTGGCCACCTCGTCGGCCAGGTCCTGCGTCTCAAGGGTGTACAGGGCGCCGGCCACCGTCTGTAGGCGGAACCAATCTTCGTCTTCCGGAATATCAAACAGGCGAGTGACAGGGGTACCATCCGCCGAGATCGATCCCGCCGCATCGTAGGTGTCGTCCGGCTCGCGGTCATCGCCGGGGCAGAGCAAGGGAGCCTGCAGATCGAACGAGCCCATCTCCAGAGTCGCGGCGATCACCTGATGCTGACCCGTATCTACGGTCGTTGTCAAACCAGCCCAGCTGCTGGTTGCATCATCCCAGCGGTAAGCGGTGAGTTGGTTCTGGTCCAGATGCAGCACATCGGTCACGGCATAGGATACCTCCAGCGTCACCGGCTGTTCAAATCCAGGTGTCGCTGTCTCACCCAGGGCCAGCTCCCTCGCGACCGTCTCGCCGCCCACCAACCACTCCAGCACCCGCAGCCAGAAGGATCGACCCGTGGAGCGTAGTTGGGCAGATGGGACAGCTGCCGGAGGTGTATCCCACAGCTCCAGGGTCAGCGTGGTCGTGAGGGCCTCGGCCGGGATTGTGGCGGCCACATTGCCGGAGGGGCTGGAGATGCTCGTCCCGGAAACCCCCGCCGTCGCCTGAGTCCACAGGCGATGGTTCCACAAGTACTGACCGGGGGCTGCCCAGGGATCTGTTCCCGCACCGGACCATCCATAGGGGTCGACCACCTCTCCTGAACTGTACGTCCCGTCGCCGTTGTGGTCGTGGTAGACGGCGAAGTGGAGATGCGTGCCGTCGCTGTTGCCGCTGTTGCCCATAGTGCCCAGTGGCTGCGACGCGGGCTCTGAAATCCAGGTACCGGTGGTGACGTGAACCGTGTCGAGATGGCCGTACACAGTGGCGTAGCCGTTGTCGTGATCGATCCAGACCTGATTGCCCAGCAGATCACCGCATCTTCTATCATCCTCCCCACACCATGTCACAGTCTTGAAGACTGCACCAGAAGCGGCGGCGAAGATCTCTTCACTCGGCACACTTCGATCTCGGGAGAAATCAATGCCGTCGTGGCCATCATACCAACTGACGCCCTGCTGAGGCAGAGACACGGCAAAGTCGAAGATGCTGCCATCCCACCGGGTCAGGCGGTTGTTCTTATTGTAGTCAGGATAACTGTGGTCGAACCACGAGTTCACCCGGCCAGGCCCCTCGCCACTCACGTTTCCCTGCGCCGCCTGGGCGAAGCTGTCATGCGCGATAGGTAGCTCCAAGAATGGCGCGGGTTCAGCCGAACCTGTCTCCATCTGTAGCACGCTCACGAAAGCGTCCCTGCTTCCATTGAAGAACTGATCATACGCGTCACCGGTGGTGGGGAAGTCGCTCGAAGTGGTGTATCCGGTGACGTAGACGTTACCGGCGCCGTCCAGAGCAATCGCCTCGCCCCCCCTGCCGGATCCACTCCCTCCCAGAAAGGTGGAGTAGCGGAGTGTGCTGAGGGTGGAGTCGAGCGCGCTCACGAAGGTGTCGCTGTCGCCATTGAGGACCTCATCGTACGCGCCGGCGGTGGTGGGGAAGTCGCTGGATCTGGTCTCTCCTGCAACGTAGACGTTGCCTGCGCCGTCCAGGGTGATGGCACGAGCCTCGTCGGAAGCGCTGCCACCCAGGAAGGTGGAGTGGAGCAGCGTACTCAGAGTGGAGTCCAGCTGGCTCAGAAAGGCCTCTCGGTTGCCATTGGAGGCCTGATCGTACGCGCCGGGGGTGGTGGGGAAGTCGCTCGAACTGGTGTATCCGGTCACGTAGACGTTGCCCGTGGCGTCCAGGGCGATGGCGCGGGGATAGTCGAAACTACCCCCCTCCAAGAAGGTGGAGTGGCGGAGGGTAGCCAGCGTCGAATCCAGCACGCTGACGAAGGCGCCCCTGTCCCCGTGGAGGGTCTCGTCGTACGCGCCGGCGGTGGTGGGGAAGTCGTCGGACGAGGTCTCCCCCGCCAGGTAGACACGACCAGCGCCGTCCAGGGCGATGACAAAGGCATAGTCAGAGCTGCTCCCGCCCAGAAGGGTGGAGTAGCGCAGCGTGCTGAGGGTGGGATCCAGCACGCTCACGAAGGCATCGCGGATGCCGCTGTTGGTCTCTTCGTACGCTCCGGCAGTGGTGGGGAAGTCGCTGGAATCAGTGTATCCGGTCACGTACACATTGCCTGCGCCGTCCAGGGCCATGCCATAGACCTCCTCGGAGGCGCTCTCCCCCAGGAAGGTCGAGTAGCGCAGCGTGCTGAGGGTGGGATCCAACACGCTCACGAAGGCGTCGCTTAATCCGTTGAGGGCCTCACCGTACGCTCCGGCCGTGATGGGGAAGTCGGTGGAATCGGTGTATCCGGTCACGTAGACGTTGCCCGCGCCGTCCAGGGCGATCGCCTGCCCTCCCCTGCTGGATCCACTTCCGCCCAGGAGGGTGGAGTAGCGCAGCGTGCTGAGGGTGGGATCCAGCACGCTCACGAAGGTGCCGCTGGTCCCGTTGACGGTCTCATCGTACGCCCCGCTGGTGGTGGGGAAGTTGCTGGAGGTGGTCTCTCCTGTGACGTAGACGTTGCCCGCGCCGTCGAGGGCGATGGCGATGGACCCGTCGTAACCGCCCCCTCCAAGGAAGGTGGAGTGGGACAGTTGGGACTGGATCGTCACGGGATGGTCGGGTTCGTAGTCGCCGACCGTGAAGCCATACGTACCGTCGTCATAGAGCCGAAAGGCGGTGCCCACGGACAGCCGCTGCCCGTCGATATCCTGGTAGGCCCTGGGCGCGGCGTTCCGCAACGACGTCTCGCCACCTTCGGGCATAATCACCAGGTCCCCGTTCTCCGCCAAACCTGGTTCATCAGCACCAGCATAGGCCAGACGGATGGCCTCTGGGTCGATCCCCGGCTGAAC
>JAWLCP010000183.1:0-4486 GCA_041687115.1 Anaerolineae bacterium | reverse complement strand
CCCCAGTTCATCAAAGCTGCCCCGGTCAGCCGGGCGCTTCGCAAGGTCGCTGACGAAGTCCTCGTTCATACCGGGCAGCACTACGATCGCGAGCTCTCCGCTGTCTTCTTCGAGGAGCTGGACATCCCCCAGCCCGACGTCAACCTGGGCGTCGGGTCCGGCACCCACGGTTGGCAGACAGGTCAGATGCTCATGGGTATTGAGGAGATCTTGCTGGAGGAGGCGCCCGACCGGGTGCTGGTTTACGGCGACACCAACTCCACACTCGCTGGAGCACTGGCTGCGGCCAAGCTCCACATCCCCGTAGCCCATGTGGAGGCCGGCCTGCGCAGCTTCAACCGTCGAATGCCAGAGGAACACAACCGCGTGCTCACGGACCACGCTGCCGATCTGCTCTTCTGCCCCACGCAGACCGCGGTCGATAATCTCGCCCGCGAGGGCATCACCGAAGGCGTCCACCTAGTCGGGGACGTCATGTTCGATGCCCTTCTCTACAACGCCGCGCTGGCGGAGGAGCGGTCCGAGGCACTGACACGGCTCCACCTGACGCCGGGGCACTATGCCCTGGTCACCGTACACCGCCCTCGCAACACGGACCACCCGGCCCGTCTGAGGGCGATCCTCAGCGCCTTGGAGGAGGTGGGGCGGATGATGCCCCTCATGTTCCCCGCTCACCCGCGAACCCGTCAGGCCATCGACAATCTTCAGCCAACGAGTGGCAGAGTCGCCCCCTTTTCTTCTGATCTGCGAGTGATCGAGCCTGTAGGCTATCTCGACATGCTGGCCCTCGAACAACACGCCGATGTGATTCTCACCGACTCCGGAGGCGTCCAGAAGGAAGCCTACCTCTTCGAAAAGCCCTGCATCACGCTGCGCGAGGAAACCGAGTGGGTGGAGACGGTGGAGGCCGGGTGGAACGTGCTGGTAGGCGCCGACCGCGACGCCATCGTCGCTGCTGCTCGAGACTTCCGACCCCGAGGAACGCCACCGCCCCTCTTCGGCGACGGGCACGCCAGCGAGCGGATCGTTGCCCTGCTGACCACGTGAGTATCCGGATCTTACGGAGAGCTGTGACGCCATGCGCGTTCTCTACCTGAGCCAATACTTCCCGCCCGAGGTGGGCGCCACCCAGACCCGGGCCTACGAGATGGCATCCGGTCTGATCGAGGCAGGGCACCACGTCACGATGCTCACGGAGGTGCCAAACCACCCCCAAGGGATCATCTTCCCGTCGTATCGGGGTCAGATCTGGAAGCGAGAGGAACTGGATGGGATTGACGTCCTGCGTGTCTGGGTGAAGACGGCACCCGTGAAGAATTTCCGCACTCGCATGGCCTTCTATCTGAGCTATATGGTCAACGCGACCCTGGCGGGGTTACTTCTGACGCGGGATCCCTACGACTTGCTCTACGCCACGTCCCCTCCCCTCTTCGTCGGGGCTGCCGCGCTGGCGCTCTCGCGCCTGCGGCGCATCCCGATGGTATTCGAGGTGCGGGATCTGTGGCCGGAGACGGCGGTTGCGCTGGGCGAGCTGTCCAGCCCCCGGTTCATCCGCTGGGCCACCTGGTTGGAGGAACGCTGCTACAGCCGTGCCCCCCGCATCGTCGTGGTCACTAAGGGCATAGCAGACCGACTACTGGAGCGGGGAATCCCGCACAGTAAGCTTGCCCTCATCCCCAATGGCGCCAACGTCGAGCTCTTCCAACCCCGACCCGAGGCCGGACGAAAGCTGCGAGACGAACTCGAGCTCACCGAGCGCTTCGTCGTTATCTATGCGGGGATTCACGGCGTCGCCCAAGGACTTGAGGACGTACTCAGGGCTGCCGCGCAGCTGTCGCACGCGCGTCACATTCACTTTCTATTCGTGGGTGACGGGCCGTGCAAGGCGGACCTGGTCGCCCTCAAGCAGGATCTCAGACTGGACAACCTGACCATGTTGGACGCCCAGCCCCGGGAGGCCATCCCGGCCTTTCTCTCCGCCGCCGACGTAGCCCTGGTGCCTCTGCGCCGGCTGGATGTCTTCAAGGACGCCCTCCCCTCCAAGATGTTCGACGCCTGGGCGTGCGGCTGCCCGGTGATACTGAGCATTGAGGGAGAGGCCCACCGCGTCCTGAATCAAGCTCAGGCCGGCGTGTTCGTCCCTCCTGAGTGCCCAGACGCTCTGGCGCAGACCATCCACAGCTTGTCACGTGACTCCGAGCGTTCCCGTGCCTACGGCGTCAACGGGCGTCGCTTTGTCGAGGAACACTACTCTCGACAGGCACAAGCGCGAGAGCTGACTCACCTACTGGAAACCATCGCCTCCTGACGTGCCGCTCGATTCGGCATTCTTCCTCACAGCTCCAATACACCTCGGGCGGCCTTGGAAGGTCCGCGGCGGACACACCCCAGCGGTGAAGTGGACGCATTGGAGGCCCTGACGATGGGCCTGAACCTGGCGTACTATACGAAGTGATTGCGGGCACGGATTGCCGTACTTGCGATCCAGTCCTCGCCGGCGTATACTGAAGGCCCTGAATGCGCAGCCACGCTCCAGCCTGAAGGCATCCGGCGAAGCGGCCCTTCCGGACACACCACGCACCCACGGATCCGCCAGGAGCAGGCTTGGGGCGGACGGGGCACCGCGGCGGAAAACAATAGTCGCATGAGCAACCAGGTGCAGAAAGGACCACTCCCACATGTCCGTCTCGTTGTACATCGGCCCCGCCGCCTCGGGTAAGACCGGGTACCTGGTCGCCAGGGCCCGCCAGCTGGCCCGGGACCCGGCGGCCGCGCCGCGGGTGGTCGTCCCGTCGCGCCTCCAGGTCCAGGCGTGGCGGCGCCGGCTGGCGGAGGCGGGCGGGACGCTGGGGGTGCACGTCACCACGTTCGACGCGCTCTACCACGAGATCCTCGATCGAGCCGGTGTGGTGGTCACCCGGCTGACGGACCCGGTCCAGGTGCGGCTGCTCCGCGCCCTGGTGGACGAGACGCCTTTGACCCACTACGCCTCCCTGCGGGCCAAGCCGGGCTTCGTGCAGGTCCTGCGCGACCTGATCGGGGAGCTGAAGGCCGGCGGCGTCTTCCCGGAGCAGCTGGCCCAGGCGGTCGACGACGTGGGCGGCGAGGCGAGGCTGGTCGAGCTGGCGCGCCTCTACACCGCCTATCAGGAGCGGCTGCAGCAGGAGGGATGGGCGGACTACGCCGGGATCGGCTGGCTGGCGGCCGAGACGTTGGCCCACGGGCGAGCCCCTGACCTGCGCTGGCCGTGCCTGATGGTCGACGGCTTCGACGACCTGACCACGGTCCAGCTGCGCGTCATCGCCCAGCTGGCAGAGCGCGTGGACGACCTCACCATCACGCTCACGGGCACATCCGACCCCGCCACGCGACCGCTGGTGCACAAACGGTTCAACCGCACCCGCCGACGCCTGGAGGCCGTCCTCGACGTCGAGGCGGAACCGCTCCCCACCCCTCTGCGGGCCGCCCATCCGGCCCAGCCCCTGATCCACCTGGAGCGCGCCCTCTTCGACGCCGAGGCGCTCCAGCGACCGGCCGAGGGCGCGGTCACCCTCATCGCGGCGCCCGATCGGGAGGGCGAGGTCCGCGCGGCGCTCCGCTGGATCAAGACCCGCCTGGTCAAGGATGGGATGCAGCTCCACGAGGTGGCGCTCCTCACCCGCGACGTGGCGCCCTACCGGGCCTTCATCGACCAGACCGCGGCAGAGCTGGGGCTGCCGCTCAAGAGAGCCCACGGCTTGCCCCTGCGCAAGAACCCGGCCGTCGCAGCCCTGCTCGACCTGCTGGTCATCGCCCTGCCGGGCGAGAATCACCTGGCGTGGCGGGAGACGGTCGCCGCCTGGCGCTCGCCCACCTTCGACTGGGAAAACGCCCTCGCAGCACCCGGCGATGGAGAGCCCATCGGCATCACGGCGCAGGACGCGGAGGCCCTGGACTGGGTGGCCCGCTGGGGGAGCGTCATGGGGGGAATGGACCAGTGGGAGGAAACCTTCGATCTTCTGAGCCAGGTCAGCGTCCCGGGGGAGGCCCTGGACGAGGACTCGCCGGAGATTCCAGACGTGCTCCCCACGGGCGCGGAGGCCGAGGCGCTCCGGGAGAAGTTCCGCCGCTTCGTGCGCCGGATCGGACCTCCGGAAGGCGAGCGCCCCTGCCGCGAGCTCGTGGCGTGGGTGGAAGCGCTGATCGGCGACACGGAGCCCGTCCAGCCTGACGACCCGCCGACGACCGACCTCGGCGTCGCCCAGCGGGCGGTAGACGGTCCGTCCCACCTGGCGGGGCGGGATCTGGCCGCGCTCAACGGGCTCAAGGACATCCTCCGCGGGCTGGTCTGGGCGGAGGCGGCCGTGGGCTGCCCGCCGCTGACGTTTGGCGCGTTCCTGGACGACCTGAGCGGGGCCGTCGACGCCGCCTCGTACCGGCTCCCTCTGCCGCCGGACCGGGAGGGGGTGCTGGTGGCCGACGTCACGCAGGCCCGCGGCCTGCCCCT
>JAWLCP010000182.1:0-4507 GCA_041687115.1 Anaerolineae bacterium | reverse complement strand
AAGATCAGCCCAACCTGCCCGCGCGCTCCGCGTTCCAGGTCGCGGGCCTGGCAGCGCCGGGAATGCTGGTTGAGGTGGAGGTGGTGCTGGCGCGCCCGGCGGGCGAAACAGCGGCGGCGAATTAGCCCACCAGCGCGTCAGCCGGAACCGGTGCGTCAGCGGGAATAGCTGCCAGCGCGAGGCTCACTCCAGCCGTCGCACCCGCGTCGCCCGGCCCGCCTCGGTGGTCAGCACGTGCCCGCCGAGGACGGTGCTCTCGATACGAATCTCCAGCCCGGTCCGGTAGCGGGCACGGCCCGGCTCCAGCTCCGTCCAGACCTGGCCGTTGGACAGGTGGAAGACGTACTCCCCGAACGGGCGCTTCTCGAGCCGCCGGATCGTCGCAGCGATCGCCTCGTCGCCGGCGTCGGCGGATTCCTCCTGCACCAGTGCCGGGTCGTGCTCCGGCCGCCCGGGCCGCAGCTCGGCGGCCAGCGCGTCGAAGCAGGCGAGCCGCCTGACATCGTCGCCGATGCCCCCGCACCGCTCCAGCCGATCCACAATGGCGGAGCTCTGTGCGCTCACCCCGGCGGTTACCGTCAGCCCCAGCAGCCCGGCCAGCCAAGCCTTCCGTCGCATCCGTTCCTCCTCCCGAGTACGAAAACGGGCGCCCTCGGGCGCCCGTCGTCGGTTCAGGTCGAAGCCTCCGTTACAGATTCATGGTGTAGCGCAGGTACCACATGGCGCCGCGCGGGTCGTGGGTAAACATGTCGAACAACCCGTCCACGTTGACCCGCGGCGGCGTGCGGTTGAACACGTTGGTGCCGCCGATGGAGATGCGGCTGCCCTCCTGCTGGATCCCCATGGCCGGCAGCTCGTAGCTGTACTGGATGTCCACGGTGGTGAAGCTGTTGATGCGCCGGTCGAGCTCCTCCTCGGTCTCGGCGATGTTGCCCCACAGCCCTGCGGAGAACGCCCGCAGACAGGAGCCCAGACAGACGTTCACCCCGTCCTGACCCGGGTCGTCGATGGGCTGGTTGTCCTCGTAGGCGTCGATGTAGCGCACCAGCACGAAGGCGGAATGGCGGTCCTTCAGCCAGTTCAGCGCCAGGTTCACCTTCCATTCCGGCAGCGAGCGGCCAATGGTGGTGCCGAAGTTGCGGTTACCCACGCCATCGATCACCACCCCGTCGGCCCGGGTGAGATCCCATTCCCGGGCCCAGCTTCCCGTCAGGGTGGTGTTCAGGAGTCCCAGGTCGCCCATCTCCCAGTTGTAGCCGATGGTGAAGTCGAGACCGGAGACGTCCAGCTCCTGAGCGTTGGAGTACGTGGGCGACACCCGCAGGAAGTTCAGATTCTCGTCGCGAACCACCTGGTCCGGAATACCCTCGCCGATGGAGATGATGGTGCCGTCCGTCTGCAGACCGCAGTCGGGAATGGCATCCGCCGGATTGTTGTTCAGACCCTGGGGGCACCGCAGCGCCGTGTCCCGCGCCACCAGATCCGAAGGACCGTCCAGGGTGATCAGGTCGTCGTAGTTGTAGTCGTAGTAGTCCAGGTCCACCGTCAAGCCTTCCAGGGGGCCTTCCGACGGCGCCCAGGAGAGGCCGATGTTCCAGGCCGTGGCCTCTTCCGGGGAGACGTCGGGATTGCCGAAGCCGATCTGCGGCCGGAACGCCAGCCCAGCCCCGCTGAAGGGATCGGCGATGTTGATGAGCTGGGTGGACTGGCCGAACCGCTGAAGCAGCGAGCCGACCCGGAACGACGTGCCAATGGAGGCCCGCAGAGTCAAGTCGTCGGTGGCCCGGAACATGGCGGTGAGCTTCGGATCGAAGGTGGTCTCGTCGTTCTCCTCGAAGTCCTCCACCCGGCCAGCGATCTGCAGGTCGAGCTGGCTGGTCACCGGCACGGCGAACTCCACGAAGCCCGCCAGCACGTCTTCCTTACCATCCCAGTCGGCGGCGCCGAAGATGAACGAGTAGTTGTTGGCGTTGGAATCCGAGTCCGCGTTCACCTGGATCTCGTTGCGGCGGAACTGCACGCCGAAGGCCATGCTCAGCATGCCCGCCGGCATCTCCATCAGGTCCCCGGTGAACACGGCGTCCACCACGGTGAGGCTCTCCTCCACGTCGGTGAGGATCTCGCCCACCATCCAGTTCAGCAGCTCCGGAGAGTTGATGAGGGTCGGGTCGGTCTGCGGTGAGCCGTCCGGTGTGAAGTAGGCGCTGAAGAAGGGATTCCAGTATTCGCAGCCGCCGGCTCCGGGGGTTCCCGTGGCCGGGTTGCAGTTGGGCCCACCGAGCCCGTTCAGGGCGAGCTGCAGGCTCTGCTGCTTGGTGTCGGTGTTGCGCGCCGACTCGTCATGCTCGCTGTAGGTGAACGAGGCATCGAAGGTCCAGTTGTTGCCGAAGGGCAGATCGCCGCGGAAGCCGACCACCGCCCTGTGCTGCTCGATGTATTCCCGGGTGTCGGTGTCCACCGGCCGCACCCGGGACTCGGGGCCGTCACTCGGCGTGAAGCCCAGCACCCGGCCGAAGAACGTGGTGGGCACCACCGGAAAGGCATTGGGGATGCCCGTCAGAGCGGTGCTGCGACGCTGGAAGTCGTTGATCAGACCCGGGTTGTCCGCCGGGATGGTGGGGAACCGCACCAGCGGGAACAGGGAGTTGCCACGGCTGAACTCCTGATCCGAGAAGCCGAACTCGGCGTAGGTCTCCAACGTGTCGGAGATATCGTAGCGGGCGCTCACCAGGCTGAGGAACCGGTCCTCCTCGCCGACGAAGTTGAACATGGGCGAGAAGTCGTAGATGCAGGCGCCCAGACTTTCCAGGGTGCCGGCGTACGGCGTGCCGAAGGAAGGTGCCCGGAAGCTCTGCCGGTGCAGAGACCCGGCCACCTCGCAATCGATGTCGCCGGCCACCGGCACGAAGGTGGCGGGGGTGGTGCCGCCGATGCCCGTGGCAGCGCCGCCGCCAACCAGGTACGCCCCCAGCACCGCCGGGATCTGGGGCACGAACGTGCCGGGGTTGCCCAGGGTTGACACCCCGGACCGGCCGTAGTCGCTGTAGCGGTCGTCGATCTGCAGCCCGGAGCGGTCCAGATACTCGGCCGCGACGGTGATGCTGCCGCGGTCACTGCTGGCCCCCCAGATACCGGCCAGGGTCAGGTCGTCCTGCTCCCAGGTCTCCTGGTCGCTGGCGAACTGGGCCTGGAACTCGGCGCCCTCGAAGTCGTCCCGGGTGATGAAGTTCACCACCCCGGCCACGGCGTCGGAGCCGTACAGGGCCGAGGCGCCGTCCTTCACCACCTCCACCCGCTGCAGAGCAATGGTGGGCACGAGGATGGACGTGCTGACGTAGGCGTTGCCGCCGGAGTCGTTGTTGGCCGGCACGCTGCGGCGGCCGTTCAGCAGCACCAGCGTGGAGCCGAGCCCCAGGTTGCGCAGGTTGATGTTGGTCTCGCCGGTGGAGTTGTCGTCGCCGCTGAAAGCGTTGGTGACGTTGGTGGAGCCGGAGTTGTAGGTCATCCGGTTGACGATGTCGGCCACTTCCACCGCACCGATGCTCTCGATCTGAGTGCGATCGATGACGGACAATGGTGATGGCGAATCAGCCGTGGTGCGTCGGATGTACGAGCCGGTGACCACGACCTCCTCGATGGGGCCCTCCTGTGCGAGGACCGGGACGGATCCCACCGCTACCGAGATCAAAGCACCGGCGACGAGCGCATGTCGGCCTCGCGTGCTAGCTCGCAGCATAGTTCTCTCCCCTTGCTATTTTTTCAGGCCCAACCCCGATAGCGGGGACTTGGGAGCGCCTATTATGATCCACTATCGCCGAGGTGCAACACCGTGTAGGGCAAACCGACCCCTGCCGGGGCCCTGTTTCCGGCGATGCGTGCGGCGATTTGACATGAGTCAAACAAGGCAACTCGTCACGACGAACAAGGGCGCCCGAAGGCGCCCTTCTGAGTCGGAACCGGTCGGTTGCCGATGCCCTGTCAGTCCAGACTGGCCACGAAGCGAAAGTAGTAGAATCCGCCGTCGAAGCCCCAGGGGGTGGTGGTGGTCTTGTAGTTGCCGGAGATGATGGCATTGCTCGCCACGTTGTCGAGGTCCGTGGGGCCTTCCTCGTCGAACAGATTCTGCGCGCCGACGATGAAGTCGTAGCGGCCGTTCAGCGTGTAGCCCACCTCGGCGTCGAAGATCCACTCGCCGTCGTAGCAGTTGTCGACCCCGAGGGTGCAGTCGAGGTCGTAGTCGGTGCCTCCGGGCGTGTAGGCAGGATCGCCGCTGTTGCTGGCCTCCACCCAATCGTCGTAGTAGCTGGCCCGTACCATGAAGCGGAAGTCGCGCAGCATGTGATTGACCGTGAAGATGCCGCGGTTCTCCGGGTTGAAGTTCTCGAGGTCGAGAATCCGGTTGCGACCAACTTCTTCGCCGGCCCGGTCCACGTCGGTCTCGGTCCAGTTCCAGGCGGCGGTGAAGTTGGTGATGCCCGCATCACCCCAGTCCCGGGTGTAGGTGGCC
>JAWLCP010000181.1:0-4531 GCA_041687115.1 Anaerolineae bacterium | reverse complement strand
ACCGACCAGCCCCACCGCGTCGGGGATGGGCAGGCCGCGTTCGCGGATGGCCATGAGTGCGCCGGCGGTGAGCAGGCTGTTGGTGGTGACAATGGCATCGGGAGGCGGATCTTGGGTCAAGAGCTCCAGGGCTGTTTCCCTGCCGGCCTCGATCTTGGGTGGGATGTAGAGGGCCTGTCCCGCTGGGGGGCGCAGGTCACTCTCCTGGAGAGCCCGCTCATACCCCTCTCTGCGCTGGCGGCCCGTCACGCTGGCATCCCCAAACAGGCCGGCAATGCGACGGAAGCCGTTCTCGATGAGGTGCAGCGTCAGACGGTAGGCAGCGTCCACGTTGTCGATGAGAACCATGTCCACGGCGGCGCTCCGCACGGCACGGTCGATGACCACGGTGGGCGCGGAGATGTCGAGGTTGCTGAAGTTGTGGGCGGACTGCCTCGTGGGGGAGTAGATGATCCCGGCCACCTTCTGAGCCTGCATCTGTTGGAGGTAGAGGGCCTCCTTGGCCGGATCCTCGTCCGTGTTACACAGAAACAGAGCGTACCCTCGCTCGTGGACCGTGTCCTCCACGGCGCGGCTGACGTCGGTGAAGAACGGGTTGCGGATGTCGGAGACGATCAGGCCCACGGTTCTGGATCGCTTCGAGCGCAGGCTCCGGGCCACCAGATTCGGTTGGTAGTCCAGTTCCTCCACCGCGGCCATCACCCGCTGACGCATCTCATCGCTGACGTTCTTCTTGCCCGAAAGGACCCGAGAGACGCTGGCGGTGGATACCCCTGCCTTCTCGGCCACGTCTTTGATGTTTGCCATACCCGGATACTTGAGGATAATCCTGTAAACGTTTGCGCGAAAGAGCCCAACCATACCGCCGTATCTAAGTCTAGATTGTAATGGGTTTCGACACAAACGTCAAGTGCCGACGTCCAGAGGTAGAAGTGCGGGGTTTTCGGCCCTTGCACGGGTCTCTGCCTGCGAATGTGAAACTGACCCTTGACAAGCGGTGTGATATCGTTTACAATAGGAACGTCCTGGAATCGATTACATCGGGACCACATCTGGCCAGGAGGCAATATGGAGCTCGACCGGCAACTGATCCGCTTGGCTGCATCGCCCGACGACAAGGAGGCGGCCATCCGCCAGGTCGGGCAGCTACTCGTCGACACCGGCCACATCCAGCCCGGCTACATCGAGAGCATGCTGGAACGGGAGGAGGTGGCCAATACCTATCTCGGCAAGGGGATCTCCATTCCTCACGGGGTGCCCAAGGACCGAGACCTGATCAACCGTACTGGCATCTCCGTGGCCCAGGTCCCCGACGGGGTGACCTGGAACCCCGGGGAGACGGCTCATCTGATCGTCGGAATCGCGGCCAAGACGGACGAGCACCTGGACGTGCTGCGGCGCCTCACCCGCGTGCTGGGGAACCAGGAGCTGGTGCAGGAGCTCATCCACACCGACGATCCCAGCGACATCATCGAGGCCCTGACCGGCGAGCGCCCCGTGGCGCCGGAGGAGGAGGCGCTACCCGACTTCGACCAGGGGTTCGACATCGTGGTGCGTAACAGGACCGGGCTCCACGCCCGTCCCGCTACTTTCTTCGTCCAGCTGGCCAAGGAGTTCGACGCAGACATCCGGGTGCGCCACGGAGAGGACGTAGGGGTGGGCAAGAGCCTGATGTCGATCCTCCAACTGGGGGTTGAATCGGGCGCCAGAATCCACGTGTCGGCGGATGGGCCCGACGCCGAGGAAGCCCTGACCGCTCTGAAGCAGGCCATCGAGAGCGGCCTGGGAGAGGGAGAGGAAGAGGAGGTCCCCGAACCGGCCGCGGCCCCCGCGCTCGACTACAGCTGGGTGCCCGAGCAGGTGAGGCTCACCGTCGATGGGGTCCCTGCCTCCCCCGGGCTGGCCGTCGGCCCTGTCCGCCAGTACGCCACGCAGGATCTGGTCGTCGAGGACGATCCGGCCAGCCCGGCGGTGGAGGGTGAAAAACTCCAGAACGCGCTGGACGAGGCGAAGGCCGAGCTCGACGAGCTCTACGAAAAGGTCAAGTCCCGACTGGGCGCTGACCAGGCCAGCATCTTCCAGGCTCACGCCGAGTTCCTCGACGATGCCGAGCTGGTTCAGAAGACGGTCAAGCTCATCTACCAGGGCCACAGCGCGGCCTGGGCGTGGCAGACCATCATCGACGAGCGCGTCGAGCGGTTGAAGAACCTGGACGACCCCACCCTCGCTGGCCGGGCCGTCGACCTGAGAGACGTCGGGCAGCGGGTGCTGCGGCACATCCTGGGCGTGGAGGGCGTCTCCACCGTGGCGGTCGACCATCCGTTCATCCTGGTGGCGGACGATCTGACGCCGTCGGACACCGCGGCGCTGGACCCCGACGCGATCCTGGGCTTCTGCACCACCGGCGGCGGGCCGACGTCGCACACCGCCATCATCGCGCGCTCCATGGGCATCCCGGCCGTGGTGGGCGCCGACGCCGATGCCCGGGAGATCTCCGACGACACCCTGGGGATCATTGACGGCTACAACGGCCGGCTCTACGTCGATCCCAGCGAAGCCGACGTGGAGGAGGCCAGGAGTCTGAAGCAGTCGCTGCAGGTCGAGCAGGATGCCGCCCGCGCCAGCCGCTTCGAGCAGGCTGTGACCACCGATGGGCATCGGGTGGAGGTCGCGGCCAACATCAACCGGGCGAAGGACATCGGTCAGGCCGTCGACGCCGGCGCTGAGGGCGTAGGCTTGATGCGCACGGAGTTCCTCTTCCTGGAGCGGGACGCTGCACCGTCCGAGGACGAGCAGTACCAGGTCTATCGGGAGATGGTGGAGGCGCTGGAGGGTCGCCCACTGATCATCCGCACCCTCGACATCGGCGGCGACAAGGAGATCCCCTATCTCAACCTTCCCGAAGAGCAGAACCCGTTCCTGGGCATCCGCGGCATCAGGCTCTGCCTGGAGTATCCGGAGCTGTTCAAGCCCCAACTACGCGCCATCTACAGGGCTGCGGCCCACGGGCCGGTCCAGATCATGTTTCCGATGGTCGCCACCCTTGAGGACCTGCAGCGCGCACGGGCTGTCGCCGAGGAGGTCCGCGAGGCCCTCGGCGCGGAGCCGATCCCCATCGGTATTATGGTCGAGGTCCCCTCGGCAGTGGTGATGGCCGATGAGTTCGCCAGGGAGGTCGATTTCTTCTCCATCGGAACCAACGACCTGACGCAGTACGTGTTGGCGATGGATCGCGTGCACCCCAAACTGGCCAAGCAGGCGGACGCACTCCACCCGGCTGTGCTTCGGATGGTCGACGCTACGGTCAGGGCAGCGGAGCAGGAGGGTGTCTGGGTCGGTGTGTGCGGTGGGGTGGCCGCCGATCCCAAGGGTGCGGTCATCCTCACCGGCCTCGGCGTGTCGGAGTTGAGCGTCAACGTGCCGAGCGTCCCGGCGGTCAAAGCCCAGATCCGGACGTACTCGCTGGAGCATATGCGGGAGATCGCACAACGGGCCCTGGAATGCCGGACGGCCCGAGAGGTCAGGGAACTGGTATGATCGCCACGGTGACCCTGAACCCGGCTGTCGACCAGACGGTCAAGGTCGACAACTTCGAACCGAACACCGTCAACCGCGGGCAGTCGATGCAGTTTGACCCCGGGGGCAAGGGCGTGAACGTGGCGTCGTTCCTCGCCGACGCCGGGCACCGGGTGGCCGTCACCGGTTTTCTCGGCGAGGAGAACACACACATATTCGAGCGCTTGTTCGCCCGCAAGGGCATGGCTGATCACTTCGTGCGCATACCGGGACGTACGCGCACGGGCGTCAAGATCGTGGATCCGGCTCGACAGCAGACCACGGACATCAACATGCCGGGTCAGGCGCCACCTGACCAGGGCGTCGAGGCGCTGTTCGAGACAGTCGATGCGCTGAGCGAACGGTGTGAGTGGTTCGTCCTCACGGGGAGCCTGCCGCCCGGCGTGCCCACGGACCTGTACGGGAGGCTGATCAGACGGCTCAAGAGCCGCGAGAAACGGACCGTATTGGATACCAGTCGGGATGGGCTTCGCGACGGCGTGCTGGGCGGCCCGACCATCCTCAAGCCGAACCGCGAGGAGCTGCAGCAGATCGTGGGCCAGACCCTGGCCGATCACGCCGCGATGGAGAGGGCGGCACGGGCGCTGCGAGAGGAACATGGCATCGAGATCGTCGTGGTATCGCTCGGTGCCGAGGGCGCCCTCTTCATCGACGGGGACACGTCCCTCCTGGCAGTGCCGCCGGCGGTGACCGTGGAGAGCACGGTTGGCGCTGGGGACGCCATGGTCGCTGGACTCGTGGCGGGCCAGACGGAGGGACTGAGCCTCACGGAGTGCGCGCGGCTGTCCACCGCCTTCTCTGTGGGCGCGATCACGCACATTGGTGCCTCTCTCCCGCCGTCTGAGGAGTTGCAGCGCCACCGGGAAGGGGTATCGATCAAGCCTTTGAAAGGGGTAACGTAGGCTGGCTCAGATAGCCCCTGGCTTAGGTTTGGAAGGAGGTGAGCCACGGCGAT
>JAWLCP010000180.1:0-4548 GCA_041687115.1 Anaerolineae bacterium | reverse complement strand
ACCCACGCCGGGTGGAAGTCGAAGTTCAGCTCCACGAACTCCACCGGCTCCCGGTCCCACGGCGACCACGCCTGTCCCCCCACCGCGTAGCGCATCATCGCCTTCAGATTCCGCTTGTTCGCGAACTCCAGCACCAGCGTCCCTCCCGGGGCCAGGATCTCCGCCGTCCCCCGCAGCACCCTCGGCACGTCCGCCGCGTGGTGGAGCGTGCGCACCATGGTCACCGTGTCGAACGCGCCCGGTGCGAACGGCAGGTGGTAGAAGTCCCCCGCCACGTACCGGATCCGCGGCCGTCCCTCCACCCCTCCCGCTCCCCACAGCGCCTGCCCCTGGCGCAGCTGCGAGCGCGCGTAGTCGAAGATCACCACCTCGGCGTACCCGGCGTAGAGCGGCATCAGCCGTCCGTACCCGCCGCCGATGTCGATCAGCCGCCGGCCCGTGGGGGGCAGCAGCTGTTGCAGCGCCGCCCGCTCCGCCGCGTCCTCGTACTCCCGGCCCCGGCCCCAGAACTCCGTCCGGTAGGCGGACCCCTCGTAGTCACAGATCGGTCGCTGCTTCTCCTCGTCCCTCATCGCAGCCCCAGCTCCAATCCGTCCGGGAGTTGCTCCACCCGTTCCCGCAGCGGCCGGAACACGGCCCGCAGCTCCTCCACCGCCGGGTCGAGCCCCGCCTCCCCCAGCGCGATCTCGACCGGCACCTCCATGGCGATGTCGACGGTCTGATCGACGGGCACATCCATGCGCACCGGGATCGTCTGGCTCACTGGCACGCGCATGTCGAGCCGCACCGGCAGCCGCATCCCCGCCGGCAGCGTCAGCGACACCGCTCCGTTGATCGTCCCCCCGCCCCCCGGCAGGCTGAACTGCGCCGGCAGCCCGTAAAGAGGCACCGGCTCCTGGAGCACCACGTCCGTGTTCTGCTCGATGGCCAGCACGAAGTCGATCGGCAGCGGCTCGCTCAGCGGCAGGGTGAACGAGATCGGCGTCGTCTGATCGATGTCGATGGTCGTGTCGATCGTCGACTCCCCCAGCCGGACGAACGCAGCGTCCAGGTCGTCCAGCAGCGGCTCCACCATGCCCGACTTCAGCGCCAGCGCCCCTCTGAGCGCGGGGACGCTCACCACCAGCACCACCGCCACCAGCACGAAGTTGACCACAAACGAGAACAGAATCGCCGCGTCCTTGAAGGCCCGCCAGAGGCCCTTCACGCGTTCCATATCCACCTCCTGCCTCTTCTGAACCCTGAGGGTTCTGTCACGCCCCGCAGTGCGCATCCGCATGTCAGCCTGGGGCATTGCGCACCGTCGGAAGCTGCTTGAAACCCTGAGGGTCTCGACTCCAAGAGCCCGCCTGCTCGCACCGCGCTCCATTATACGGGATGCGAACCAGCCGACAACCCCCGTCCGACGATTGACTTCCCCCCGCTTTTCGCTATACTACCCGCACCACACGTTCACCAAGCGCACACTTCGGGAGGAACACCAAATGGACTTCGAGAAGCTCGGCGCCTTCTACCTGGGCAAGCAGTACGACATCGCGGAGGGGCAGCGACTGGACCGGCTCCTCATGTACGACGCCCGGGATCTCACCACCCACGCGGTCTGCGTCGGCATGACCGGCAGCGGCAAGACCGGCCTCTGTATCGACCTCCTCGAGGAGGCCGCCATCGACAACGTGCCGGCCATCATCATCGATCCCAAGGGCGACATGACCAACCTCCTGCTCTCCTTCCCCGACCTGAGCCCGGAGGACTTCCGCCCCTGGATCAACGTCGACGACGCCCGCCGCAAGGACATGAGCGAGGACGAGTTCGCCGCCCAGCAGGCCCAGCTGTGGCGCGACGGCCTCGCCGAGTGGGGACAGGACGGCGACCGTATCCGCATGCTCCACGAGACGGCCGATTTCGCCATCTACACCCCGGGGAGCAACGCCGGGATTCCCGTCTCCATCCTCCAGTCCTTCGCCGCACCCCCGCTCAGCTGGGAGAGCGAGGCCGAGCTGCTCCGCGAGCGCATCCAGGGCGCCGTCAGCGCGCTCCTGGGGCTGGTCGGCGTCGACGCGGACCCCGTCCAGTCCCGCGAGCACATCCTCCTCTCCAGCATCTTCGAGCACTTCTGGCGCCAGGGCGAGGACCTCGATCTCCCCCGCCTCATCCTCTCCATCCAGAAGCCGCCCGTGCGCAAGCTGGGGGTGTTCGACGTCGACACCTTCTTCCCGGAGAAGGACCGCTTCGAGCTGGCCATGCGCATCAACAACATCATCGCCGCCCCCGCCTTCGAGAGCTGGCTCCAGGGTCAGCCGCTCGACGTGACCGGGTTTCTGAGCACCCCGGATGGCAGGCCGCGCCATTCGATCTTCTACATCGCCCACCTCAGCGACGCGGAGCGCATGTTCTTCGTCACCATGCTGCTCAACCAGGTCATCACCTGGATGCGCGCCCAGCCGGGCACCACCAGCCTCCGCGCCCTCCTCTACATGGACGAGATCTTCGGCTTCTTCCCGCCCGTGGCCAACCCGCCCAGCAAGCAGCCCATGCTGACCCTGCTCAAGCAGGCCCGCGCCTTCGGCGTCGGCGTCGTGCTGACCACCCAGAACCCGGTCGACCTCGACTACAAGGGGCTGACCAACGCCGGAACCTGGTTCATCGGGCGGCTCCAGACGGAGCGGGACAAGATGCGCGTCCTCGACGGGCTCGAGAGCGCCACCGCGCAGGCGGGACACGCCCTCGATCGCGGTGAGCTGAGCCGCCTCATCTCGTCGTTGGGGAAGCGGGTCTTCCTGCTCCACAACGTCCATGAGGAAGTACCCGTCACCTTCCAGACCCGCTGGGCCATGAGCTACCTGCGGGGGCCGTTGACGCGTCTCCAGGTGCGGGAGCTGATGGAGGGGCGCGAGCCCGACCGGCAGGTGCGGGCCTCCTTTGAGGAGACCCCCCTGGCGCCCGGCAAGCCCCGGGCGGTCCAACCCACCTCGGCCGCCGCCACGCAGCCGGAGTCCGCTGCCGCCCCCCAGGCCTCCTTCTCTGCCATGCCTCCCTCGCTCTCGTCGCGCATTCAGCAGGTCTACCTGCCCGTGCGCCGGGGGGCATCGACCGCCGCCGTGGAGCTGGAGAGCCAGGAGGGAGGTCCCATCGAGATTCAGGAGCACCATCTCCTCTACGTGCCCGCGGTGCTGGGGATGGGACGCCTCCACTTCATCGACCGCACCCGGAACGTGAACGAGCGCGAGGAGTTCGCCTTGCTGGGCCAGCCTCCTGGCGGCGCCAGCATGCTCACCTGGGACCGCGCCCAGCCCCTCGATCTCACCGCCCACGACCTGCGGGATGAGCCCGAGTCGGGGGCCTACTTCGATGAGCTCCCGGAGTCGATCAACGAGAGCACGGAGTTCACCGCGTTGAAGAAGAACCTCGACGACTACCTCTACCACAACAGCAGCGTGACCCTGCTCCACAGCCCCCTCCTCGACGTCTACTCCCATCCCAGCGAGACCGAGCGGGAGTTCCGCATGCGGCTCCAGCAGACGGCACGGGAGAGGCGGGATGAGGAGATCGACGAGATCACCGATCGGTATGAGAAGAAGATCGACACCGTCGAGGATCGACTACGCCGCAAGGAGGCGGATCTGGCCAAGCGAGAGGCGGACGTGGCAGCGCGGAAGCGCGAGACCCTCGTCTCGGTGGGCGAGACCGTGGTGGGCATGTTCCTCGGACGCCGGTCCACGCGGGTGGCGTCCACGGCGCTCAGCAAGCAGCGTATGGCCGCGCAGGCGGACCTCCGGGTGAAGGAGACCGAGGGGGACATCGAGAAGCTGGAGCAGGACATCGAGAAGCTGGAGCAGGAGCTCCAGGAGGAGGTGGCCGCCATCCGGACCCGGTGGGAGAACGCCCTGACCGAGCTGGAGGAGTACGAGGTCAGACCCCGCCGCCAGGACGTGCGGATCAGCTTCTTCGGGCTGGCCTGGGCCCCCCACTGGCACATCACCTATCAGGACCCGGACGGCACCGCGCGCACCGAGCTCATCGAGGCCTTCTAGCGAAAGACCCTGAAGGCTTCCCTGGGTGCGGGTCTCGGTTGGGCGTCCGCTCACTCCTCCGTCGTCTCGATGCCAGCCGCGGCGTCGCCCCGGACCGTTGATGCCGAAGCGGCGGCGCCAACCCACGGCCCGCATCTCTAGAGCGGTCGCGCTCTCCCTGGCGCTGACCGCGCTCGTCCTCGCCCAGCTGGCCTGCGGCGGTGCTGGCCTCACCGGCGGGGCTCGAGACCGGGTGGAGGGCGACTGGGCTCGCGTCTATTTCACTGCCCCGGCCTTCTCCGCCCAGGACGGGTATCCCCGGCGTGACCTGGCGGCCGACTTCGTCTGGCTCATCGAGCAGGCCGAGGCGAGCGTCGATCTCGCCGCCTACGACCTCGATCTCCCTCCCGTGGCCGACGCCCTCCTCGCTGCGCATCGGCGCGGTGTCGACGTGCGCGTGGTCACCGAGAGCGACAACGCCCACCGGGAGGCACTGCGGACCCTTCAGGCGGCCGGTGTACCCGTGGTAGAGGATCAG
>JAWLCP010000179.1:0-4574 GCA_041687115.1 Anaerolineae bacterium | reverse complement strand
CGCATGCGCTCAGCCCTTCAGTCCGCTCCGGGCGATCCCCCGGATGAAATAGCGCTGGAAGGCAGCGAAGACGGTCAGCACGGGGATGAGGGCCACGATCGACGCGGCGAAGACCTGGCCCCACTGGGTGAGATGCTGGTTCTGGAAGAGCGCGATGGCGATGGGGAGCGTGCGGCGGGTGGTCTCCTTGATGGCCACGTGAGCCCAGGGGAACTCGTCCCAGCTGTAGAGGAAGGTGAAGATGGCGACCGTTGCGAGCCCCGGCCGTGAGAGAGGCAGGACGATGCGCCAGAATATGGTCCACCGGCCACCGCCGTCGATGCGAACCGCGTCCTCCAACTCGCTGGGGATGCCCTCGAAGAAACCGCGCAGGAGGAACGTCTGCATGGACAGATTCATCGTCACGTAGACGACCACCAATCCGGCGTAGTTGCCCAACAGCTTGAGCGCCTTCGCCACCAGGAACTGGGGGATGATCAGCGTCACCGGAGGGATCATCATGCCCAGGAGAAGGACGTAGAAGACGGCCTCTTTCCCCGGGAAATCGAGCCGGGCGAAGGCGTAGGCCATGAGAGACGAGATGAGAACCGTGACCACCGTCGTCACCACGGCCACCCCCAGGCTGTTGAGGAAGTAGCGGAAGAACATATCCTTACGGAGCGCCCTGGTGTAGTTGTCCAGCGTCACCCGGCGCGGGATCAGACGGGGTGGGACCTCGAAGGTGTACTGCTGGGGCTTCAGGGAGGTCGAGACCATGTAGAGGAAAGGGACTGCCACGACGACCAGCCCGGCGATGAGCAGGGTGTAGATTAGGGCCTGATGATACCACTTTCGCTCTGATGAGAGGAACATCGCTCAGGTCTCCACACGCTGACGGAGCAGTCGGATCTGGATGGCGCTGATGCCAAATACGAAGGCGGTCAGCAGGTAGCTGATGGCCGCGCCCCCTCCGAAGTTGAGCCTCTCGAACGTCTCCTTGTACATCAGGGTGAGGACGGAGTGGGTCAGATCGAGGGGTTGTCCGCCGTCGGTGATGAGGAGGATGGAGATGTAGACGTTCAAGCCGCCAATGACCAGGACGACGAGAAGAAAGACGAGCGTAGGTCGGAGCAGGGGCAGGGTGATGTGCCACAGGCGCCGCCACGGGCCGGCGCCGTCGACCGCCGCAGCCTCCAGCATCTCCGAGGGGATCTCCTGCAGGGCGGCCAGCAGGATGATGGCGGACCAACCGACCCCCTTCCAGATGCCGAGGATGTTAACCGGGACCATGACGAGGATCGGGTCGGCCATCCAGCGGATCGAATGGTCGACCACGTGGAGCACGTCGCGGAGGACGTAGTTGATCAGGCCGGCCTGGCTATTGAACAGGTATTCGAAGACGAGGGTCACGATGACCCACGACGTAATCACGGGGAGGTAGTAGGCGACGCGGAAGAACGTCTTCCCTTTAATCTCCTGGTCCAGGAGAACGGCGACGATGAGCGCCAGGATCATCTGACCAGGCACGGTGATCGCGGTGTAGCTGAGGGTGTTGATCACCGCCCGGCGGAAGATGGGATCCGTCAGGAAGCCTATGTAGTTGTCCAGTCCAACAAACGTGCTCTTCTGGGGGAGGATGATGTTCCAGTCGTAGAAGCTGATGCGGAGGGAGTACACCATCGGGTAGACGATGAACACGGCGAACAGAAGGAGCCCCGGCAGGAGGAAAGGGATGGCTGCTCGCGCGCGCCAGACGCTGCCCAATAGCGAGAATTCCGCTTCTGCTGAATCTCTTCGTGGCATGACTAGATCACGGACGTTCCAGGCGTGCCGTCCAGGCTCGGGGGCGCTGGACGGCACGCTTTCCGGCCGTGCTGGCTATTCGGCCAGCAGCGCGTCGATCTCCTCTGCGGCCTGATCCAACGCCTCCTGGACGCTCTGTTCATCGCGCAGCATGCGCTGGAAGGCGTTGTTGATCGCGCCGTCCATGTCGCCCCATTGGGGATGGGGGACGCGCGCCTGGGCCGTCTCGAGCTGCTCCATGAACACGCCGAAGTAGTCGGGCAGGGCAGGATTCCCCGCGAGGGGCTTAAGCGTCGGGATGACGCCTCGCTCCGCCATCTTCAGCTGGGCCTCTTCGGAGAGCAGGAAGCGGGCCCACTCCATGGCCGCCTCCTTATGTTCGGAGCCCTCGAAGACGACCACGTTCTGCCCCCCGACCACCGAACTGGTCGTCCCATCCGGTCCCTTCGGGATCAGAGCGAACTGCACCTCGAGGTCCGGGTAGTCGGCCTTGTAGATGTCGACCATCCAGGGACCGTCAACGATCATCGCGTACAGCCCAGTGGCGTGGCCGTCGGCGGTGCCCACCCCGCCGCCGAGCAGGTTGGGTGACAGGCAGCCCTCATTGTACATGTCCACGAGCATCTGGAAAGCGGCCACGCTCTCCGGGCCGTTGACGTAGCCGTCGGCGGTGGTGATGTCCTCATCGACGACCTTCCCGCCCATGGCGTAGAAGATGGGGGCCGGAGCCCAGAAGTAGGTCCCGCCCATGGCGTAGCCGTACTGCTGCTCCCCCTCGGAGAGTTCGCACGCGATCTGCCCGAACTCGTCCAGCGTCTCCGGGGCAGACTCGATGCCAGCCTCGTCGAAGATCTCCTTATGCCACAGCAACACCTGGGTGTTCGTGTCCTGGGGCAGGCCGTAGGTGTGGTCCTTCCAGCGATTGGTGGCCAGAGGGCCGGGGAAGGTCTGGGCCGCGATCTGGTCGAAATCCCCCATCGCCTCGTCCAGCGCCACCAGCGCGCCCATCTCGGCGAACTCGGGCACCCAGATGATGTCGAGGCGGGCCGTGTCGGGCCCCTCCTCGCCGGCCAGGCTGGTCAGCAGGGCCGACTTGAAGTCGTCGTAGGCGTAGCGGGTCATCTCAATCTGGATGTCCGGGTGGTCCGCCTCGAACGCGGCGACGACTTCCTCCATCGCCTCCACCTCGGCGTCGCTCATCGTGTGCCAGTAGCTGACCGTGACCGGCTCTGGGGCCTCGGTAGGCTCCTCCGTCGGCTCCTCCGCCGGTGCTTTGGTCGCCTCCTCGGTCGCTTCCGGGGGCTCGGTTGGTTCCTCCGCCGGCCCACAGGCCGTCAGGGCCACGCCCAGCACGAGCAGCCCGCTGATCAAGACCGTCGTCCACTCTCTGCGTCTCATCTCTCTTCCTCCTTGAGGAACTACGCGCATCGCCTCATCGTCGAACTGACCTGAACGTACAGCAAGCCAAGAATCGGGCTATTTGAACACCTCCTTTGCTCTGGGGCCCGAGCTTCCTTCGATAACCGAACAAACTAGCCCAAAAAGAGAGATGCGCTCACCTTTCCGGGGCGCTGAAACTCACCGGGGGTACCCCGGCGTGGATGGGGGACCGGTAGACGTGCTGCAACACCAGGCTGGCCGCGCCGCGGGCCCAGGCCTCGTCGCCCCAGTCCTGAATAACGATCTCCGCGTCGTCCACCAATCCGTTGAACGCGTACCGGGCGACGGCCTCCCGCATAGGTTGAAAGAGTAGATCGCCGGCCCGCACGCCCTCGCCGCTCACGATGATCAGGGCAGGGTTGAGGATGTTGATCAGATTGGCGATGCCCATGCCCAGCATCCGCCCGGCACGCGCGAAGATCGCCCGGAGTGCGTCATCCCCTGCCCGGGCCAGGTCGGTGACCCGCTCTACGGTCAGGTGGTCGGGATCTGGCCCGCCGAGCGTGGAAACGGTCGCCTCCCGCGCTGCGCGGACGAGCGCCGGATCGGCTACGAAGGCCTCCAGACAGCCGCGCTTGCCGCAATCGCACCGTGGGCCGTCCGGATCCACCACGGTGTGGCCGAACTCGCCGCCTCCGCCGCGCGTGCCTCGATAGAAGCGGCCGTGGGCGACGATGCCGAGGCCGACCCCGCGTCCGACCGTCACCACGAGGAAATCGTCGACCCCCTGCCCGGCACCGAACCACTTCTCGGCCATGGTGAGCGTGTTGACGTCGTTGTCGATGTAGACGGGGATGCCGATGCGCTGCTCGACAGCCCGCTCCAGGGGGACGTCGCGCCAGTCGAGGATCGGCGAGTAGCGACAGACCCCCCGCTCGGCGTCTATGACGCCGGCCAAGCCGATGCCGACGCCAGCGACCCGTCCTGGCGGGATGGATGCCTGGGCGATGACCTCGTCGACCGCGGCGCTCAGCGCGGTGACCGCCTGATCCACGGGGTTGATGTCGGCGACGGGTAGGGTCAGCGAGGCCAGGACGGTGGCCTCGATATCGGTGAGGGCAGCGCTGATGTGGTGCTCGGCCAGCTTCAGTCCCACCACGTAGGCCGCGCCGCGGTTGAGGGCGAGGAGGATGGGGGGGCGGCCGCCGGTCGAGTCGCCGGCCTCCTTCTCGTAGATCAAGTCCTCGGCGATCAGGTCGGCGGTGATCTCCGAGACGGTGGCCGGGCTGAGTCCGGACAGTCGAACGATCTCCGTGCGAGGGATCGGCCCCTCCTCTTTGACGACGTTGAGGACGGTGGAGCGGTTGATGGCGCGGATGAGTTGACGATTGGCGGTCCAGAAGCGGGACATA
>JAWLCP010000178.1:0-4580 GCA_041687115.1 Anaerolineae bacterium | reverse complement strand
ACTGGTCCTTGAGCCCCCGGGCTTCCTGGACGAGGAGGCGGAAGACGAGCTTGAGCCGCCCGCCTTTGTCGCCCGAGAGCGGGAGCTGGCGAGGCTAGGCAGCTTCCTGGAACAGGCGCTGAACGGGCAAGGCGGTGTCGTCCTGATCACCGGAGGGCCGGGCCAGGGGAAGACGGCGCTGCTGGACGAGTTCGCCCGGCGCGCCATGGACGAGCATCCCAATCTGCTCGTCGCCCGGGGCAATTGCAGCGCCTACGCCGGCGTGGGAGATCCCTATCTGCCCTTTCGCCATCTGCTGGGCATGCTCACCGGCGATGTGGAAGCCCGCTGGGCAGCAGGCGCGATCGCCCGCGATCACGCCCGGCGTCTGTGGCGCGCGCTCCCCGTGGCGCTGGAGGCGTTACTGACGCGTGGGGCCTCGCTGATCGGGACGGTTCTGCACGACGAAGCCCTGCTGTCCCGCGCCGCCGCCGTCCTCCCGCACCGTCTTGACTGGCTGGAGCGACTTCAGGCGCTCACCGGAAGGGCGCGGGACAGGCCAGTTGACCTCGAGCAGAGCTTTCTCTTCGAGCAATGCGCCGAGGTTCTGAGTACGCTGGCGGACCAGCATCCCCTGGTCCTGGCCCTGGACGACCTGCAATGGGCCGACAAGGCTTCCATCGGCCTGCTGTTCCACCTGGGGCGCCGGCTGGCGGGCAGCAGGATCTTGATCGCCTGCGCCTATCGCCCGGAGGAGGTGGCCCTGGGCCGCGACGGACAGCGTCATCCGCTGGAGAAGGTGTTGCACGAGTTCAAGCGCACCTTCGGCGACGTGTGGGTGGACCTGGATCGGCCTGACCGAGCGGAGGCCCGCGGATTCGTAGACGCCTTTCTGGACACCGAGCCCAATCGACTCGAGGAAGGGTTTCGGGCCGCCCTCTTTCAGCGCACCCAGGGCCATCCCCTCTTCACGGTCGAACTGCTGCGGGCGATGCAGGAGCGCGGAGAGCTCGTGCGGGATGTTGGTGGAGACGGCGCGTGGATCGAGGGACCGGCGCTGGACTGGGAGATACTTCCGGCGCGCGTCGAGGCGGTGATCGAACAGCGTGTCAGGCGGCTGGACCCGGTGTTGCAGGAGATCGTGAGCGTGGCTAGCGTGGAGGGGGAGGTGTTCACGGCCCAGGTACTGGCTGCCGTGCGCGGGATGGCAGAGGCTGCCTTGCTACGCCGACTTACACAGGAATTGCAAGGGCAGCACCGGCTTGTCAGTGAGCAGGAAGAGGTGCAGGTAGGCTCCCGACGGCTGGACCGCTACAAGTTCAGCCACATCCTGGTTCAGAACTACGTCTATCGACGGCTTAGTCGCGGCGAGCGGCGCGTCTTGCACGGGGAGGTCGCGGCTGCTCTCGAAGACCTGCACAAGGTGCGACAGGAAGAGATTGCCGTCCAACTGGCCCTCCACTTCCACAGGGCGGGCGACGACCGCCGGGCGTTTCGGTACTTCGTGCTGGCCGCGGAGAACGCTGCCCGTGCCTATGCCAACGAGGAGGCCGTCGCGCACTACACACGCGCCATAGAGCTGGCTGAGAGGGTCTCCCCAGATGCCATCTCTCTGGCCAAGCTACACCGTGGACGCGGCCTGGCCCGCGAAACGCTGGGCCAGTTCGATCAGGCACGCGCCGACCACAAAGCCATCCTGCGGATCGCCCGTGCAGCCGGCGAACGGAGCGTGGAATGGCGCGCCCTGATCGACCTGGGCAAGCTGTGGGCCTCTCGCGACTATGGGCAAACCCGTGTGCGTTTCGAACAGGCGCTGGAGCTGGCCCGTCGGATGGATGATCCGCTGGCTCTGGCCGGTAGCCTGAACTGGATGGGCAACTGGCACGCCAACGCGGAGGACTCACCGACGGCGGTAGCACATCATCAGGAGGCCTTGGAGATCGTTGAAGCATTGGGGAACCATCGAGCCGTAACAAGAACGCTCGACTTGTTGGGCCTGGCCTACCTGCTAGGAGGGGACCTGAGGGCCAGCGCCCCACACTATGATCGGGCCATCGCCCTTTGTCGGGAGCTGGATGACCGTCCGCGCCTGGTCACCGGCCTCATTGCCCGCGGCGCCATCGTCTCAGAACTGATCATGCTTGCCTCGGTACCGGTTGCCGAGCCCCCTGACGCCCTGCGCGATCTTGAGGAGGCCATTCGAATCGCCCGAGAGATCGACTCGGCCTCCGATGAATCGTGGGCGCACTGGGCACTGGGGCTGTTGCATACGCTGCACGGTCGTCTGGGTCCCGCTATGGACGTCATACAGAGCGGTCTGCGTATCGCGTCCTCAATCGGACATCGCGAGTATCAAGTTGCGAATCGGTGCGCCCTGGGGATCTTGTACGTTGAGCTGCTCGCACCAGGAGAGGCACGGCGGCAACTCGAACGAGCACTTACACTCGCCGAAGAGTTGCGCTCTCAGATCTGGATGCACCGTACCACCGGGGCGCTCGCGCGGGCTCACCTCTTACTGGGCAACTCAGCTGCGGCCCGGACCTGTTTGGAGACGGTGCTATCTGCACAAACGCCTATGGAAACCACAGGCCAACGCTACTGCTGGACCCGGCGGGCGGAGCTGGCCCTTGCCCAGGGTGACCCAGCCCTGGCGCTAGACATCACAGACCGCTTGATCGCCGCGGCCCCAGGCATGGCACCGGGGCGTGTGGTCACCTTCCTCTGGAAGCTGAAAGGCGAGGCGTTGGCCGCCATGGGTGACACGGAGGCCGCCTCCTCCCTGCTGCAAGCCGCGATAGAGAACGCCCGGTCGACGGGGGAGCGGTTCCTGCTCTGGCGTCTGCACGCCACCCTGGGGCGACTCTACCGCGCCATGGATCGCCAGTCAGAGGCGGAGAAGGAGCTGTCGACCGCGCGCGAACTCATCCAGGAATTGGCCGACACCGTACCCACGGGCAGCTTGAGGGATGACTTCCTCCAGCGAGCGACCGAGAGGCTCGGATCCTCACCATAGGACTCGCCCTGTTCTCCAGACCAGGGAGCGAGATAGATGGAATCAGCAATACACAATTGGTCCAGCCCCACATCCGCCCTCATCATTCCGAGTAGTGTAGGAAGCGCAGCGGCTGGGGCGACGAGCCCCTCCCACGATGCTGTTCAGAGAATCCAGAGTCCTCGCTCCCCTCGGTCGCTCAGAAGATTGTCTGCACTGATGTGAGGGTGTATTGCCAAGGAAGTCTACATACCTCGGGAAAGGAGCAAGAGATGAACACCGTCGAATTGACCCAATACTCCCTGAGTTTCGCATTTGATCTCCTGGAGCAAGTCGTCGCCGATCTGACGCAGGAGCAGGCCGATTGGACGCCTCCTGGCACCGTCAGCACCATCGGCGCCATTTACTCGCACATCATCACCTATGTGGATTTCATTCTACAGGAAGTGTGCATAGGGCAGAGCGATGCGGTCTTCGCCGAATCCCCACCGGAAAAGATCAGGATGCAGAAAGTCCAAGTGGAGCTGTCGACGTTGCACGCGTATGCTGACGAGGTGGAGACTGCTGCTCACGACTGGTTGTCCTCTCTCACACCAAAGGATTTGGAGCGCGAGATGGAAACCTCCGTGGGTGAGTTAAACCTGGGTCAGCTTCTGGAGGTCTATATCATCTGGCACATCAACGTTCACTGCGGCGAGATCTCGGCACTCAAAGGTTGCCAGGGCCTCAAGGGCTATCCTTGGTAACGAGCTGGAGCGAACTGCCGAAAGCGGCCTTCAGGGTGTGGGGCGCACCCGTTTCGCCTTGCATTGAGGCGAGGACCACCTTGACTGGGCCGGCACCCGGTCGCCTGATGGAGGCAGAACCACACCTGCTACAGGGACTGAGACCCTTGTATGGGACGCAGACATAGTCGCCCAGGGACATAGACTGAGCCTATCTTACACAGGCTGTAATCGGTCTGAAGTGGGGCGGGTGCCGTCTGGAGAGCCACTCCCTCCTTCGACCCTGCCGACGAACGGTACCACAGCGAGACTAGAGGGCCCAGGCGATCTTCAAGGCCTGACGGTGGAAGAAGACAAGAAAACCCACCCCGGCGAAACGGGGTGGGTTTCTAGTACCCTCGGCAGAATTCGAATCTGCAACCTTCTGGTCTGGAACCTCAGTCGGTGCGCCGACCGCAGTATTCTGGCTCCGCCAGAATACTGCCAAGCATACCGCAGGTGAGCCACTCTTCGGTTGGATGAAACTAGCAGCTCGATTGCTGCACGCCATGCTCTCTGGCACCACGTTTCTTTCGACACCTGTTCGCTGATCTTGGGGAGAAGAGGCCACCGTCGCGGGGCGGACACTCGCCTGTTCGAGCCTTTGCAGATCTTCCAGGCCGGCAGTGTGGCGGCTCCAAGGGTTGCCATCGGCGCTGCTCCCCGGAATCTCCTCGTCGCCTTAGTGGCCTCTCCACTCATTCAGCCAGCGCACCTGGCCGATGAGTCCCCCGGCCTCCGTCTCAGTAAGCAGGCAGTCCAGGGCCGAAATCAATTCGGAGAGCGCCCAGCTCGACTGCGCGGCCAGGATGATGCCCCCGTGACGGGGATACTGCCTGGCGAGG
>JAWLCP010000177.1:0-4677 GCA_041687115.1 Anaerolineae bacterium | reverse complement strand
GAGCACTATGCCGCCAGCAGCGAGAGCACACAGCGTGCTATGGACGCCTACGCCGCCCGATATACCGGTATGGCCGCACGCTACACAACCAAGAGCCACAGCTCACAGCGCGCTATCGACGCCTACGCCGCCCGGTGCAATGGCCTGGCCGAGCACTACGCTGCGACTGGGAAGTGAGGCAGCTCGGACGGCCGGGGGAAGCAGATTCCTCCGGCCGTCCGTTCGTAGCGCGCTACGTAGCACGGCGAAGTAGCCCCCCCTGTTGGCTACGAGGCCGAGACGGCACTCCGCCATGCTACGTGCCTCCCTACGAACACCTCCCGCTTGTAGTGCCCGACGCAGCAGGGCGGCGCAGCGCCACTCCCAGTCCTACTCGACTCCTGACCCCTTCACGTACTGATCGAAGAACGCGACCGAACGCCGGGCAGCGGTCGCGAAGTTGGTCGAGAGATTGTGGTTGTCGCCCTCGTATATGTACAGCTCGGCCGTCTGTCCGGCCTCCTGGAGTCGGGAGTACAGACTCTCGGAGAACTCGACGGGCACCGACTCATCCCCGGTGGCGTGGTGGAGCTGTACCGGTCCTGACAGGTCGGACAGATACGAAAGCGGGTCTATGGCGGCCCAGAACTCCGGGTTCTCATCAAACATTCCGTAGGCGAACAGCCCCTCTGGCTCCGGCGTCGGAGCGAGCGTGCCTTCCGGACCCGGCGTGGACGTGGGTCGGGCTCCCACCCAGCCAGGCCGCGCCTCGAAGATCTCCTCATAGGTCGCGACCACGCCGGCCCATATGACGCCGGCCTTGATGTCGTCCGTCACCACCATGGCGCGCATGGTGATGCTCCCGCCCATCGAGTGCCCCCACATCCCCACCCGCTCCGGATCCGCGTCAGGATAGCGCTGGAGCGAGGCCACGGCGTTCAGCACGTCGATGGTGTAGCCCGGCCCTCGGGAGCCACTGGAAGCATCGCCCCCTGAATCCCCGTGCCCGCGGTAGTCAGGCTTCAGGACGATGTAGCCGTTCCGGGCGAACGCATCCTGGTAGGCCGCGTACCGCTCGGTGGTGCGGTATTGGTCGGGCGGGATGTAACCGTGGTTGAAAACGATGATGGGCCAGCCGCTCTGCGGTGGCTCGCCCTGCGGCACGGTGAGCAGCCCGAAGATCTTGAGCCCCTCCGACTGGTATGAGACCACGTACCGGTCGTAGTTCGCGCCGGGGGAGAGCGTCTCCTCGATGACGATGTCGCTGCCCGGATAGCTCTGCTGCCGCATATAGGCGACCGACATCGGGTGCAGCGGAGTCGGGGTCGGCGTCGGGGTGTCGGTGGGGATCGGCGTGGGCGTGTTCGTGGGCAGCGGCGTCGCCGTCCCGGTGGGCGGGGGCGGTAAGGTGACCGCCTCGGTCAGCTTCGGCGCGGGGGAGACGGTCGGTGATCGCGTGTTCTGCAAGTCGAAGCCGCCGCAGCCGGCCAGCGAGAGAGCCGCCGAAGTCAGCAGACAGACGGAAACGACGAGTAACAGGCGCGCCAATCCTATGCGTGACGATCGAGACACGTCATGGTCCTTCTCAGTGTAGCGAGCAGCCCTCGTGCTGTTTCAGCCAACAGGGCAGCTTCCCACGTCTGCCCGGCTGACCAGACCGCTATTCTGCCCTGAAGCGGATGCCTTGTCAACGCGAAGGGGTACCTCCAGTGCTGGAGATTCATGCTGGCCCCGCTCAGGACCCACGTCGAAGCTCCGTCCCAACCGTTCATTCCCCCGGGTCGTATTACCCAGAGTCGGGAACCTACTCTCCACGCAGCGCGTTCGCTACGATCATACTGCTCGCCCCGGCTGCTCCTCCCAGAATGACGACCAGCATGCCTGCGTGCTCGGTCCCACGCAGGATGACCGCGGTCGCGATGATCGCCGCCGCCCAGATCAGCGCATTTCCCAGGGACGCGGGGTGTATCTTTTTCATGGGCAACCCTCCCAAATTGCTGGCCTGACAAGAGTCCGCCATGTGGATGGCTCTTCCGGGCGACCGATGCGACTCTAGCCGATGGAAGAACTCGTATTGAAGAACTCGATCACACGCTGCTCATACTCGTCGGGATAGCGGCTCAACGCGCCGGTGTGCGAAGCGTCCGGGGCCGCCCACAACGTTGCCCGCGGTTCTTAGTCGCTCCCTTCCCCTAGCAGCGCCCTCATCTTCTCGTCTGCCTCGCTCAGGATGGGCTCGCCGTGACCACAGCAGAGCACGTCAATCGGCAGCTCCGAAAGCTTGCGTACGGATTCTCGTGCCTGGCCATTGTCCACGGAGACCATGCGGATGGGGAAGTCGAGACCCGGTCTTCCCGTCATCGGGTCCGCGTTGAAGAGGGCATCCCCGCAGAAGAGGATCCGCCGCTCCGCCTGGTACAGCGACAGACTGCCCGGCGTGTGCCCGGGTGTGTGGACCACCTTCAGCCCACCCAGGGCCTCTATCACGTCCCCGTCCTCCACCATCCGGTCCACCTTGCAGGGCGGCGTCCGGAATACGAGACGGTCGCTGAGCCAGTTCGCCACACGCCCAATCAGAGAAGCCGGCCGGAGGGACCTCGTCTGCTCGATGTACGGCACCTCATCCCGATGCGCGATGACCTGCGCGCCACAGCGGTGGGCCAGTGCTGCAGCGCCGCCCGTGTGATCCCCGTGTGCGTGGGTCAGCACAATCGCCTGTAGCTGGGATAGGGTATGACCAGCCTCCCGCAACTGAGCGACGATCTGGTCAACATCGCTGAGCAGCCCGGTGTCCACCAGTGTCAGTTCGTCGCCGGAGACGAGCAAGTAGACGTTACCGACGCGCAGCCCTTCCATCAGATAGACGTTCGATACGACTTCCCGCACCCTCAACCTCCTCTCACGACGATGAAGGGTGATTACTCGGTGAGCTAGGGCTCGAGACAGGCAGGAATGGAGTCGCTCTCCCCCTCCGCAAGCTGCGTGTTCCCGTGTTGATCGTAGATCTTCACGTACTCCACCTCCGGGAACTGCCGCAGGTTCCGCATGATGGGTTGGGCCACTGTGTACACCCCGCCAGGGGATTTGCACTCTCCGGTCAGGGCTATCCTGCCGATCCCGTCCTCGATGGTCAGTGAGTTGAACCCGGTGAAGCCGCTGGCGATCAACTCCAGCCCTCGCTCGCGTTCCTCCTCCGTGGGCCCCTCAAAGAACGCCCGCATCACTGCTTCCGGCAAGTCCGATGACACATCCACGAACCGGCTCACCGCCACCTCAAACGGCGGCGTCCCCTCAGCGTAGCGGTCGCTATCCGTGAAGTATACGGTGACTTCGACCTTCTCGGACGTCGGAGTCGGCGTGGGAGCCGGTGTCCGAGTTGGAGTCGGCGACGGGGCTGAAGTCGGTGTTGAGGTTAGTCTCGGGATTGAAGTCAGAGTCGGCGTCGGAGTAGGCGCGATCTGGACTCTGCACGATGCACCCCCAGCCAACAACAGAACCACCAGCAGGACGAACGATGTGTTGCTTCGCATAATGTGACTCCTAGTTGAAAGATTCGCGCACACGATCTCGCCGTACCCTCTCTCCGCGAGTTGAGAAGAGGGTTGGGCACCAGGAAGAACACCATGCCTACCAGGCTGAGCCAGCCTACCCAGTCACCGGGCCTGGAGTAGGGGGTGCTCCCCGTCCCCAACGGTACGTCCATCACCAGGACTGCCTGCCCTGGGTCGTCGTCAGCCACCCACTCGATACATCCTCCCATAGGGATCGATGACGGCCGAGTCGTAAGCCGCGTCGGCTTTGACCATCGCCACACGGTTCTCCAGCGGTCGCACCGTCAGCTGAGTATACTTCAATTCCGCGATGCCGGGAAAGTCGAGCGACGGAACGGCGCTGATCTGGGCCGCCTGGGACGCCAGCCTGGGCGAAGCGTCCGTGAAGTTCAAGTTATAGCAGATAATGGTCGCCAGCCTTCCCAGGGGACTGTCTTACACAGGAAACGTGCCCGCGCCGATGCCGTAGGGCTCGCCGCCGAACACGACCGGGTTGCTCCGGCAAACCGCCAGCACACCATCGACGAAGCCTCAGGCCAACCGTGGGGCCCGGTCTTCTTGGAGGATCGAGGACAATATCTCGACCCTTCGCAGAGCGACCGCGCCGGGACGATCCACCAACACCAACCCAGGAATCGGATTGTGCTGCAATCTGGCCGCCCCGTGGGCCGAATCGGTGATGACCCCTCTGAGGCCAATCGCGACCCAGCCACTGTCTCCGTCGGAGAAAGTGTTGTCTCAATGATCGAAGCCGCGTCCGCCATGCCGTCACCGATTGCAGGACACCCAGCGGGTCACTTCTTCCCTCTAGCTGCCGTGGTCGTGACCCCTCGAGACCCTAAGCGGCGAAGTATTCCGCTCTTCTCATGGCCTCAGCGGTGATCCTGCTGCTCGGCCCATCGCTTCGAGCTACCGCTACCGCAACCTGACCGTCCAGCGCGTCGAAGATCTCAGCCACATCCGAATAAGTAAACCCCGGACAGAGGAGTATGGAATCGATGTTCTCCTCACGGAAAACTTCCTTGGCAACACCTAGCGCCTCTTCTTGATTCTGCACAATCACAGAGACAAGACGGAGCTTCCCTGTATCTATCTCGCTCCTGTGTCTATCCCTATCCGCATCTGGGGCGTGAGCCATGAACAACAC
>JAWLCP010000176.1:0-4678 GCA_041687115.1 Anaerolineae bacterium | reverse complement strand
GGAGTGGCCACCCTCTCTGATTCACTCCTCCGCGTTTAGCCTGGGGCTGGTCTGGTTTCTCCTTGTGTTCACCGGTGTGCTGCGAAAGATCGTCTCCATTACCCCTCTCTTCCTGGTGCGGGGCATCCAGATTGCCCTGGGGGTGATGCTGGGCTGGCGGGCCCTCCAGATGATGGCCTCGGCCCCCCTTCTCGGCCTGTTGGCGGTGGTGGTGGCGGTGTTGTTGCGGGAAAACCGGTACGCGCCGGCAGCCCTGGTGATCATGGCCCTGGGCGTGGGCCTCATGGCCTGGCGGGGGGAGCTTCAGGAGGTGGTCGTCTTCGACGTCACCCTGCCGCCGCTCACGGTGCCGCACCTCGGTGATATGTGGGAGGCGATGGTGCTGGCCGGCTTCGCCCAGATCCCCCTTTCGATCACCAACGCCGTGATCGCCGCCGCGGCGCTGATCCGGGACTACTTCCCCAAGAAAGAGGTGACCGAGCGGAAACTGATGCTGAACATGGGAGCGATGAACGTGATCGGGTCTTTCTTTGGGGGAATGCCCATGTGTCACGGGGCGCAGGGGTTGGCCGGTCAGTACTACTTCGGGGCCCGGACAGGGGGCACGCCGATCCTGGAAGGGTTGATCGAGATCTCTCTGGGTCTTTTCCTGAGCCGGTCGATCGCCAACATCTTGATGCGCTTCCCCATGCCGCTGATCGGGGGGATGATGTTCATGGTGGCCATCCAGCTGGGCAAGGGGGCGGTGAAGCTGCGGGGGTGGAAGCTGGCGCTGGGCGGGATCACCGCTGCCGTGTCGGTGGGCACGAACATGGCGGTAGGTTTCGTCGTCGGCCTTGGTCTGACCCATCTCTTGAAGGCTCTGAAGCACCAAGGGTTTCTATCCAGCATTCTGCCTGACGAGCAGGAGTTCTTCGCCGATGAGTGACGCTCTCCCAGCCATCGAGGTCAAGGGGCTGAGGAAACGGTACGGGCGCGCCAACGATGGAGTGCTGGCCGTGGACAGGATTGCCTTCGAGGTCCGGCCGGGCGAGGTGTTCGGCCTGCTGGGACCGAATGGGGCTGGGAAGACCACGACAATCCGCATGCTGACCGGGCTGACGCGACCGGACAGCGGCGAGGCCCATGTGCTGGGGCTCGACCTGGCGCGCGATCTGCCCCGCATCAAGAAGCGAATCGGTGTAGTACCGGAACGATCGAATCTCTACAGCGAGCTGTCGGCGCGAGAGAATCTGATCTTCATGGCCCAGCTATACGGGGTGCCGCGAAGGGTGCGAGGGACCCGCGCCGACGAACTGCTGCACCGCTTCCGGCTGGGGGGCAAGCGGGAGGCGCCCTTCGGCAAGCTGTCAAAGGGGATGAAGCGGGCGCTCACGGTTGCCGCAGCCCTCATCCATCGGCCTCAGCTCCTGTTCCTCGACGAGCCGACCTCGGGGCTGGACGTGGTCAATGCGCGTGGTCTACGTGCCCTCATCGAGCGGCTGCGGGACGAGGGGGTGACGATCTTCATGACGACGCACTATTTGGAGGAGGCAGAGCGGTTGGCGGACCGGGTCGCCTTGCTGGTGGATGGCCGCATCGTGGCCGCCGACACCGTGGCGGGGCTCAAGTCGCGGGTTGCCGACGGGGAGACGATGGTCGAGATACGCTATCGCGACGCCATGGGATCGGATTGCCTTCGGCTCCGCGCAGCCGATGGCGCATCAGGGGTGCGCGCGGCGCTGGATCGGGCGGAGGTGGAAGGACGGGAGGTGGTGAGTATCGATACTGTCCAACCCTCCTTGGAGGACGCCTTCATCGAGCTCACGGGCCTCAGTGCCGAGGTGATGCTGGCGGAAAAGGGCGGGGGATGATGTGGCGGGATAGCGTCCGAGGGCTTCTGTACGTGGCGTGGAAGGACATGCGGGCTTACTACTTCAAGCCGCCCAACATCAGCTGGGGGATGCTGTTCCCGGGTGCCCTGATCCTCGCGTTCACCGTGCGTGCGCCCGGGGACCTGCAAGCGCTGGTTCCGGGCCTGGTGGCGATGACGGCTCTCTTCAGTGCCACGTCCATGGAAGCCATCGTCATCACCTTCGAGCGGCGCACGGGTGCGCTGGAGCGGCTGCTCCTGGCACCGATGACTCTGCCGGCGATGCTGGCGGGGAAGGTGCTGGGCGGCATGCTGTTCGGGTTAACCATCAGCGCGGTGGCGTTGCTCGGCGTCGCCATTGGGTTTGGGATAGCCTTGTGGCGGCTGCCCGCGGCTCTCCTGGCCCTGCTCTTCTCCACGGCCGCGTTTTCCAGCCTCGGAGCTTTGGTTTCCGTCAGTGTGCAGGAGGTGTTCGAGGCCCAAACCCTGGCCAACGCGATCCGCTTCCCCATGATCTTCCTCTGCGGGGTGTTTGTGCCGTTGGAGGAGCTGCCGGGGGTCCTGCCTGAAGTGGCGCGTCTGCTGCCACTGACCTACGCGGTGGAAGCGCTGGATAGGGTCCTGTCAGGGGGGTCTGTGCTGGCGATGGCACTCGACCTTGCTGCTCTGCTGATCTTCACGGGGGCCCTGTTCATCGCTGCGACGGCTATCCTGCAACGTCGGCTGGACTAGCAGTGAACATCCGCCGCACGCGAAGGCGACTGGGCAAGTTTCTGACTGAGTACGAAGCCCGGTTTCAGATCGACGGAGGGGAACGAGATGACTGTTGCGGTCATTGAGACAGAGGGCATGAAAGACTTCCCGTCGAGCAGCACCGAGATAGAGCCACAGCGTCTGATCGACGGCGACGACGTGGTCGCGTTGTTGGTCAACGTGGATGCCGGGCAGGCGATAGAGCCGTGCCGGATGTCGGCCTCCGTGCTCTACTACGTCATTGGGGGAAGCGGCAGCCTGATCGTCGAGGATGAGCAGGCTGACGTTCAGACTGGTTCATTGGCGCTGGTGCCGGCTGGCACTGTGCGGAGCATCTCCGCAACACAGCCCATGCGTGTGCTGGCAGTGCAGGTGGCATGACCGGCGGGGCGTCCAAGTGGCATGACCGACCCACGGTGCTGGCCGTCTTTGCGCATCCGGACGACGAGACGTTCCGCTCCGGCGGCACGCTGGCTCTGCTGGCCCGGCGCGGTGTGCGGGTGCAGACCCTGACCGCGACGCGGGGCGGGGGAGGGTCCCGGGGGGATCCACCCCTGTGCACGCGCGAAGACCTGCCCGCGGTGCGCGAGAAGGAGCTGCGCTGCGCGTGCCGGGCGTTGGGTTTCGAGGCGCCGCGCCTGCTCGATTACGAGGACGGGATGTTGTGTGACGTGGACGACCAGGAGGGCGTGGCCCACGTGCTGGGCGCGGTAGGCGAACTGCGCCCGCAGGCATTGATCACCTGGCCGCCCGATGGTCTCTCCGGGCATGCCGATCACGTCGCGGTGAGCCGCTGGACCCGGCTGGCCTTCGAAGCGGGGGGTGCTCTGGGCCCGGAGGCGCCACTGGCGCTCTATCATATGGTGGTGCCTAAGACCGTTGCGGAGACTCTGGGGTTCTCGGGCCTGCACGCTGTACGGGATGAGGACGTGACTCTCACGGTCGATGTCGCGTCGGTCTGGGAGGAGAAACTGGGCGCTATCCGTTGCCACCGCACGCAGGCGGGCGAGAGCCCTATCCTGCAGGCCCCGCGGGAGCGACAGCGGGTGTTCCTGGGCATCGAGCACTTCCAACTTGCGGCGGAGCGGGGAGAAGGCGACGTACTGGAACGGTACCTGAGAGAGAGGGATGTGACCATGGAGGAGGATGACGAGGAATGAGCAACGCAATTGAGGTGCAGAATCTCACGAAGTACTATGGCGATCTATTGGCCGTGGATCACGTCGACTTCGCGGTGGAGGAGGGTGAGGTGTTCGGGTTTCTGGGCCCGAACGGCGCCGGTAAGACCACCACTCAGCGCATGTTGACCACGCTACTGGAGCCCACAGAGGGGCGCATTGTGATCGACGGGCACGACCTGGCCCACGATCCGGTGCCCATCAAGCGGCGCATGGGATTGGTGCCGGAGGAATCGAACGTCTACACCGAACTGACCGCCTGGGAGAACCTGATGTTCACCGCGCGGCTATATCTTGTGGAGCCCAGCGAGCGAGCGCGGCGTGCCCGCGAGCTGCTGGAGACCTTTGGCCTGTGGGAGAAGCGAGACGTGAAGGTGGAGAACTTCTCCAAAGGCATGCGGCGGCGCCTGAGCATCGCCATGGCCATCATCCACCGGCCGACGTTGCTCTTCCTGGATGAGCCGACGCCAGGACTGGATGCCCAGAGCACCCATGCGATCCGCGACCTGATCCGCGATCTAAACGCGGAGGGCACCACGATCTTTCTGACCACCCACCAGATTGAGGAGGCGAACCAGCTCTGTGACCGGGTCGCCATCATCAACCATGGCCAGATCGCGGCTATTAACACCCCCGAGCGGCTCAAAGCAGCGTTCCGGCGGGTGCAGTCGGTAGAGGTGGCGGTGGAGCCCGACGGTCAAGCCCACGGGGAATCGCTTGAGACGCTGCCCGGCGTCACGCACTCGGTCAAGATGGGGGACAAGTGGCGGCTGTACACCGAGCGGCCGTCGGCGCTGCTGCCCCAGGTGGTGGACTACGCCCGGAGGCACGATCTGGAGGTGGTGAGTCTGTGCACGCTGGGGCCGAGTCTGGAGGACGTCTTCCTGGAGATCAC
>JAWLCP010000175.1:0-4705 GCA_041687115.1 Anaerolineae bacterium | reverse complement strand
TGCCGCTCTCCGCTGCCGAGTGCGTGCCAGCACCAGTACCCTAACAATAGCCCACCCACCACCAGTCCGGTCAGATTGTGGCTGAATACCACCGCCGCGAGGGAGAGGACGCTGGCCACCAGACTCCTCCTCGTCGGGGAGCGCATCAGCCCGTGGAAGAAGGTGAACGCGAGCGGGATCAGACAGATCGCGAAGAACTCGGCCAGGTCGCCGCGGGCGTGGGGGTCGATGAACAACACGTACGGCGATAGCGTAAACGAAGCCGCAGCGAGCACCCCACCTTCAGCGTCGAAGAGCTCCCGCCCCAGCAGATACGTCCCCAGCGACCCTGCCAGGAACCCCAGAACGAAGACGGCCCGTACGCCGGCGACGATCCCCGCGCCCGGAAGCGCGATCGCGAGCAAGTAGCTCAGGTAGTAGGTCAGAGGAGCGTAGTAGTTGAAGATCGGATAGCCGTAGCCCAGGTACAGATTTGGAGCCCAGCGCGGGTACAAGACCCCGTCGCCGATGGCGTGTCCGACCTCGGCGGCGCGGTAGACGTGGAGTTCCGCGTCCGTCTGGTGAGGAAGACCCGCCCGCGAGAGGAAAGGGATCGCCGCAAAGAGACCCAGGGCCAGTGCCAGGACCAGCCCCCGGTCCAGCTGCTTCCCTTGTCTGCGCAAGCGGTCCAGCACCGACCGCGCCGTCGATCCTGGACCGGAACGTGAGCCGAAGCGCAACGGTTCCTGGGACCTGGAGCGCGGCTAGCCGCGCTGCTCCGCGACGAAGTGGGCGATCTGCTCGGGGTGCTCTGCGACCGGTACGTCGACCGCCTCGAACGCGGCAATCTTGTCGGCCGCCGTGCCTGTGCCTCCCTGGATGATGGCACCGGCGTGTCCCATGCGCTTCCCTGGAGGAGCCGTCCGGCCTGCCACGAAGGCCGTGACCGGTTTCGTCATATGCTCATCGATGAACTTGGCCGCGCGTTCCTCCGCCGTCCCTCCAATCTCCCCGATGAGCACCACCTGTTCTGTCTCCGGATCCTCCTGGAACAGCGCCAGTGCGTCTATGAAATCGGTCCCGATGATCGGATCGCCCCCGATTCCCACACACGTTGTCTGCCCCAGACCGCGGCTCGTGAGCGCGTACATCACCTCGTACGTCAGCGTCCCCGAACGCGAGACCACGCCCACCGGGCCAGGCGTCCCGATATCACCGGGCATGATGCCCACCTTTGCCTGTCCCGGTGTGAGCAACCCCGGGCAATTCGGGCCGATCAGGCGCGAGCCTTGCTGATCCAGATAGGCTCGCACTCTGATCATGTCCAGCACCGGGATGCCCTCCGTGATACAGACGATCAGCGGGATGCCCACGTCTGCAGCCTCGATCATTGCCTCCGACGCGAACCGCGCTGGCACGTAGACGATTGAGGCGTTCGCTCCCGTCTCCTCCACCGCCTCCGCCACCGTGTCGAACACCGGAACCTGGTCGCCGCACGCTCGCTGACCTCCCTTCCCCGGCGTCACGCCCCCCACCACCTGTGTCCCGTACTCAATCATCTGCTGACTGTGAAACTCGCCTTCGCGGCCCGTGATACCTTGGACCAGCAGCCGGGTGCCTTTGTCGACTAGAATCGCCACAGTTTCCCCCTACTCCGCAGCGGCCACAGCTCTCTGCGCCGCATCCACCAGTGTCTCGGCGGTGATGAGATTGTACGCCGATCCCTCAAGCATGCTGCGGCCCTCTTCCTCGTTCGTCCCGACCAATCGGGCCACCATCGGCACCGTCGGTTGAGTCGCCTCAAATGCCTCCAGAATGCCAGCCGCAACTTCGTCACACCGCGTGATGCCGCCGAAGATGTTGAACAGCACCGCTTCGACGCTCTCGTCCTCCAGGATGAGCCGCAGCGCTGTCGCCACCTTCTCTGCCTGAGCGCCTCCGCCGATGTCAAGGAAGTTCGCCGGCGATCCACCGAAGTGCTTGATGATGTCCATCGTGGCCATCGCCAACCCGGCCCCGTTGACCATGCAGCCAATGGTGCCGTCGAGCTTCACGTAGCTCAATCCTGCCTCACGGGCCTCGCGTTCGGCCGGGGCTTCGGCGTCGATGTCGCGCATGTCTGCCAGCTCTCCGTGCCGGAACAGCGCGTTGTCATCGATCACCATCTTCCCGTCCACCGCCAGCAGATCCCCATCTGCCGTCACCACCAGTGGATTGATCTCCGCCAGCGAAGCGTCGTAGGTGGTGAAGGCTTCATACAGCCCCTGCGCGCTGCCGTCGAAGGCCCGATACGTCTCGCTGGTGAGCCCAATACCCTTCGCCAACCGCAGTGTCTGATAGCCCCGCAGGCCCAGGAAGGGGTCAATCGTCACCTTCTTGATCGCCCCTGGGTTGACCCGCGCCACCTCCTCAATCTCTACTCCGCCCTCCGAAGAGGCCATCATCGTCGCGCGCCGCGCCCCACGATCCACCACGATGCCGAGGTAGATCTCCCGAGCGATATCGGCTGCCTCGTCAACCAGCACCTTCCGCACCGGGAGTCCCTTGATCTCCATACCCAGGATCTCCTCGGCGTGATGCTCGGCTTCGTCGGGATTCTGGGCCAGCTTGATCCCTCCCGCCTTCCCGCGCCCTCCCACCAGCACCTGCGACTTGACCACCACGCGACCGCCAAGCTCCTCAGCCACCTCCCGGGCCTTCTTGGGCGTGGAAGCCACGCCGCCGGACGGAATCGGAACCCCGTGCCTGGCAAAGAGCTGCTTGGATTGATACTCGTGCAGTTTCACGTACCTACCTCCTGCTCTGTGTGATGTGATGTCCTATGCTCAATGCGAAGGGATGAGAACGTGAGGGATTATACCACGCCGACATGACAGGCCAAACACGGTAGGGTCCAGCCTCCAGCTACAGCACGTCGCCCAGCAGGACGCCCAGGAAACCCAGCACCAATCCCAGATGTAGTAGAAGGTTCGTCTGCGCCAGCCAGTCGATCGCGGCCCAGTTCGGCAGCAGCTGCACCACGAAGTTCAGCAGGATCAGCCCGATTGCTACGAGGATCGGTACCCCTGGGAGCCGTCCCAGGAAATCGCTCAACCCTCTCAGGAGTCTCATAACCATGTGCAGACCAATCCCCGTCCCTAGCTGCCGCTAGCCTCTCTGGGCGGCTCTCTCCATTCCCTGGAACCGCCCCACAAGCTTCCGCGGGACGAGCCCTGTGATATGGGTCCCCTCCTCCGTGTGTTCTTCGCTCCGGATCAGGCCGCGCCGGTGAAACAGATCCACCAGCTCTCCTCGGTCGTAGGGGATGAGCACATCGATTTCAGCCATCTGTGCCTCAAGCATCTCCTCGACCCGCGTCAGCAGTCGCGGCAAGCCCTCACCCGTGAGCGCCGAGATTGCCACTGGGTTCGGCAGTTGACTCACGGCAGATGGGATCGCATCTGCGGACGGTAGCAGGTCGATCTTGTTCAGGGCGCTTACCATCGGCTTCCGCGCAGCCCTCAGCGTCTCCAGCGTCTCTTCCACCGCCCTTGCCTGCCGCCACATCTGGGGATGGGTCAGGTCCATGACGTGAACCAGGAGGTCGGCCTCAGTGATCTCCTCCAGCGTGGCGTGAAACGCGGCCACCAGCTGAGTGGGAAGCTTCTGGATGAAGCCAACCGTGTCGGTGAACAACGTCGACCCGCCACCCGGTAGTTCGACGCGGCTTGTGGTGGGGTCCAGCGTCGCGAACAGCTGATCCGCAACAAGCACGTCGGCATCCGCCAGTGCGTTCAGCAGCGTCGACTTCCCTGCGTTGGTGTAGCCCACCAACGCCACGGTCGGCATCCCCGCTCTCCGGCGCCGTGTACGGTAGCGCTTACGGTGAGCCCGCACTCTCTCCAGCTCGTCCTTTAGCTGCGTGATCCGTCTCCGGATCATCCGTCGGTCCGTCTCCAGCTGCGACTCGCCGGGGCCTCGGACGCCGACGCTTCCTGTCGCCCCGCCGGCGCGGCCCCCTGCCTGACGGGCTAGGTGCGTCCACGCTCGTGTCAGGCGTGGCAGTCTGTACTCGTACTGAGCCAGTTCGACCTGGAGGCTTCCCTCACGTGTGTGCGCGTGCTGCGCGAAGATGTCCAGGATCAGCGCTGTTCGGTCCAGGACCCTGACGTCTTCCCCAAGAATTTCCTCCAACTCACGCTGGTGGCGCGGTGAGAGCTCATCGTCGAAGAGGACGAGGCTGGCGGCCTTCTCCTCTGCCTTCGCCGCGATCTCTTCGGCCTTCCCCGGGCCGATGAACGTGGCTGGATGCGGATGCATCAGCTGCTGTATCTCGTAACCCACCACCACCATGCCGGCGGTGTGCGCCAGCCGCTCCAGCTCGGCCAGCGATTCCTTCGCTGGCCAGTAGGCGTCTTCTGTGAAGGAGGCGCGCCCCTTGGGCTCCACACCCACCATGAAGGCTCGCTCCTGCGGACTTCCAGTTGCCTCTGTCATACCAGCGTTGCCTCGTCTCCTGACTCCCGATCCCTCCGTGTGCCTCCATTATAGAGCATGTGGCCCTCCATCACAAACGCAAGGCCTACTTGCAACCGCAAGGCCTACTTGAAGTATGGTGCCTCCCAGCGCTCGAGCTCGTTGTTGGTCGCGACGCTGAGACGCCAGGTCTCCCCCTCGTACACCAGCGACCAGGTCACGTCCCAGAGCCGGCCCACGATGTAGCCGTCCAGGTTGTCGTAGGAGCGCA
>JAWLCP010000174.1:0-4754 GCA_041687115.1 Anaerolineae bacterium | reverse complement strand
AGGATGACTGGCTCACCATCCAGGAAGAGATCGGGCTCCGGCTGTACGAAGTCCTCGTGGATATCCGATTCGACTTCGCCGCCCATGTGGAGGTTGTCGCCGACGGCGATGTGTACCGTCCCTTTGATCTTCTCTGCCTCCAGGACGTTGTCGGGCCTTCGGGCATTGGGATTGGTGCCGATACCTAGCTCGGCCAGGTTTCGTCTCCGCTCATAGACAGGCTCGTCGCTGCCCAGCCTGAGCAGTGCGCGGAACGTATCGCCCACCTCACCGCCACCGGTGAGCTCCACAACCTGGCCTTCCTCGAAGTCGAATATCATCTGGTCCTGCAATCCCGGGTACCAGCCGGCTGGAACCACCAGCCGCCCCCGGCCGGTGCCCTCCACTGGAACCACGTAGGTCTCACCGGCGGGGAGATTGCCCCACAGACCGGGTTCACCAGCATAGAGTCCGTCGTCCACCTGTCCGGGCCGGCCCGCGATGCTGAAGGTCAGGTCGGTGCCGTACTCCGTTCGGACCTGGACGTCGTCGGCAGCAGTCAGAGGATCCGCTATACGCTGGCAGTCCTCGGCGATCTGCTGGTAGTTGACAGCCATAGGGCCGGCGGGTTCGAACATCCTGGTCTCGAACCCAGGCATGCTGGCCAGCCGCACCCCCTGCTGCGTCGCCTTCTCTCGCGCATCGGTATGGGAGAGCGAGTATGTGGTGATGGCAACGACGACGTCAGCGGCCTGCAGTTGTGTGGCGACGGAGCCATCGGGTTCAGCGCCGTGGCCGCCAGCGGAGGGGAAAGGCAGCAGCGTGACGGCACACCCGGGGAACCGGTCGGTGGCGACGTCAGCAACGATTCGAGCCAGCATGGCCCGCGTGAGCATAGCACCCAGCCGGGCCGGTGCCTCATCCTGCCACTCCGAAGCGCAAGGCACATCGGTGACCATCAGCAGCCTCTCGCCGGCCTGGAGCCCCATGTTCACCCGCAGCATATTCACCACGCCGTCGGCGATGGTTTCTTTCTCAGGCCAATTCATCCTTCCTCCTCATTCGATATCATGGAGAGCCGTGCCTTTGCAGCTCTCCCAGTGGTTGTCAGTAACCGGGCGCGGGCATGTGGCGACACAGCTCGACCAGCTCAGGATGTGTGTAGCGTCCATGCTCCTCTATCTGTACCTCATCCAGCCAGACCGAGGGATTGAGCACCACCCCGTCGGTGTGGGCGGGTGATCCATACGCCGGGGCGCCAACGCCGAACTGCATGCAGCCAAAGACACGCTCGTCCTCCAGAATGCGACCAGTGGGGCGCACGACGCCAGGGTTGAATCCGTAGCAGGCGTGATCAACCAGGTATGCCTCAGGATGGTCAAAACTGTCCAGCCAGCGTGAGAATACGGCCGCCTCGCGGTCGCCGTCGATCCGCTCGATGTATCCGCCCTCGATCGTCAGACTTATCGGCGTGTCCAGGATGCCCAGCTCGACCGGAGGCCACAGCGCGCCGTCGAACACCAGCGTGCCTTCAACACTCTCGCGGTGGATCATGAACCCCGACTGTCCACCGAGCATCTGCGGGAAGCCACCCTCGGCTGGCGGCGGCTCCCAGAAGGGGTCGCCGGCCTTGTCCACCCTCATCGTGACGTCCGTGCCCGCGCGACTGGTGATGTGGACCGTCTCAGCGGCCTGAGAAAGTTCGTATAGCCGCGTCGCCATCCGCTGTAGGGCGGTGTGATCGGGACCTCCAATGGTGCGGACCATCATGTCCACGTCCATGCCGGTGAGACAGACGTAGATGGACCCGGCGTCGATGGCCGCCTGGTAGGCAGGGCTGTACAGCTGATAGGAGACGGCAAAATCGACCCATACGTCGGCCGCTGTGGCCGCTCTTGCCAGCGGCGCCGGGGGCTGCTGCATCGGCTCGGGCTGGGTTGGATAGACGACCACGGTCGGCACAGCACCCACGGCGTGGACGGCACCCGCAGTGGCCCGGACCACCCGCATGTCCGAGGCTGTGTCGGCGCTGATCAGCACCTGTTGTCCCGGCCGTACGGGACGAACCTCCCTGACCAACTTGTACGCAGCGTGGGTGAGCTCGAGAGCGAGGTACTCATCGCGGGGCTCCGTGCCCTTCGTAAATTCCATAGCTGCCCTTTTTCCTTCCTACCTCGGGTTAGCAGCGTGATTGCCGCACCAACTCCTCGACCGGTACGTAGTCGATGTCGAAACCGAAGTAGCGAGGGCCGGACGCTTCGTTGAGGCCGAATTCCGTGCGGAAGGCCTCCAGCCCCTTCATGCCCACGGCTACTACCTGGTCTCCCTTCTTGATCAGCGTATTCGTCGTACCCTGCCCGGTCTCCTTGTAGGTCAGCGTGAGCAGGTCCGGACTGCATACCCAGGGCTCGCCGTCCAGCCAGGAGACGTGGTTCTCGTTCTTGAACCAGACGTCCAGGGTATGACCCTGGTAGTCTCCGGTGCCCTCGATGGAGGTGGTGCCAAACATATACCCCTCTCGGTCCTCCCACTCCTTCCTGGTGACGACCCCCTCGAAAAGACGCCAGCCCCCCGTGACGTCCAGGGCCGCATCGACAGGATCCCGTCCCTGCTCCCGGGCCTGGCGCATCGCTTGCCCAATGGTCAGGCATTTCGACAGGGTGCCGCGGACGAGAATCTCCCTCATCTCAGAACCGCGCAGCGGCGTGGCAGCGATGGTGGTTCCGCCAAAGGCCGCGACAGCCAGCATCTTGCCGATACGCTCCAGCATGTGGGGATTGACCGTGCGTTTGACGATGGCGATGTTGCCCCACTTGTCCACGCTGGCAAAGGGCCAACTGTGCTTTCCATAGAGGTAGGGGGTACCCTGCATCTCATCGGGAATAGCGCGGCCGGCGTAATCGCCATCGACCACCGGAATGCCCAGGCGCGCGCCGGTGACCAGGGGTGCGGGTGTGTTCCCGGCTCCCAGCTCCGCGGCCACCAGGCAGCCGATCCGTTCGCCCAGGTAGTCCTGCAGCTCCTTGACAGCCTCTTCCATGGAGCGATTGCCGAACCTGTCCTCCAGGCCCAGCTCCTCGATCTTATCCAGGATCTCCTGGGAAACCGGGGCGATCGATCCCATGCCGTAGGGTGTGACCGTCCACACGTCTTTGGGGATATCGCCCACGTCTACCCATTCCAGGGTCAGGCCGTCTTCGAGCGCATCTCGGAACATGCCCATGCCCCATTCTAGGCCTCCTCCGCCCCCTGTCCCCATGAACAGACAACCCTGGACGAAGTCTTCGCAATCCTCTAAGGTCTCCAGTTTACCGTATGGCATAATGTGTGTTTCCTCCCGTTCGACGACTGACTTACCGACCTCAGCGTATGACGCTGTGCCTCCGCACGACTGCCAGATTCCAATGCAAACGGAGCCTGGGGGTTGAGCCGCCGGTGATCGCGGTTGAACCCAGTCCCTCCGATCGGATGGCGTTCAACCGCGGCCCTGCATCGACACCCGCGGACGGATGCCAGGCCCCCTCCTACCCCCCGCTCAAGTGGCAGGCCGCCAAATGCCCGCCCCCGACATCGACAAGGGCCGGTTCGCTCTCGGAACAGATCGACACCGCCTTCGGACATCGTGGGTGGAAGCTGCACCCCGGAGGCGGGCTTGCCGGATCAGGGACGGCCCCTGTCAGGATAATGCGTTCCCTTCGGAACTCCGGGTCCAGGCTCGGTGCTGCGGATAAGAGCGCGTCTGTGTAAGGGTGGACAGCGTCGGAGAAGATCGTCTCGGCTTTCCCGAGCTCCACCACCCGGCCCAGGTACATCACGGCGATGCGATCGCTGATGTGCTGCACGACGCTCAGGTCGTGCGTGATGAACAGATAGGTGAGCCTGAGCTCACGCTGCAGATCCTGGAGTAGATTGATGATCTGGGCCTGCACCGACACATCCAGCGCCGAGGTGGGCTCGTCCAGCACGACGAATCTCGGATTGAGCGCCAGGGCGCGCGCCACGGCAATGCGCTGAAGCTGCCCTCCGCTGAACTCGTGAGGATAGCGATGCATGATCTCACCCGGCATCCCGACCTGCTCCAGAAGCTCTCGCGTCCGGCTGACCAAGGCCTCGCCTCGGAGAGAGGTGTGTGTCTGCAGTGGCTCCGCGACCGAATTCAGGACGGTGAAGCGAGGGTCGAAGGAGGAATACGGACTCTGAAACACCATCTGCATGTTCTGGCGGTAGCGGCGCAGCTGCCCGGTTTCGAGAGAGGCGATGTCTGTACCCTGGAACAGGACCTGACCCTGTGTCGGCTCCACGAGGCGCATGATGGTTCGACCCAGCGTCGTCTTTCCGCATCCCGATTCCCCGACCACACCGAGTGTCTCCTGTTCGTAGATATCCAGGGTCACGTCCTCGAGAGCGCGCACCCAAGTATGGCGGCGGGTGAAGAAGCTCCGCCGCCCGGGGAAGTGCTTGGTCAGCCCACGGATCTCCAGCAGAGGGGTCCCGCTCATGCCTGGTTCTCCCGTCCGTAGAGGTGACAAGCCGCCACGTGCTCCTCTGAGCCGACGGGGAAGAGGGGCGGCTTCTCCACCGAGCAGACCCCCAGGGCGCGAGGACAGCGGGGATGGAACGGACAGCCGGCAGGCAGGTGAATGCCGTCCGGAACGCTCCCGGAAATGGATTCGAGGGGCCGTCCTCGATGCGTGGGGCGAGGGAGCGCCGCCAGCAGGCCCTGAGTATAGGGATGTCTCATTTCGTAGAGCACGTCCTCCGTCTCACCCATCTCG
>JAWLCP010000173.1:0-4765 GCA_041687115.1 Anaerolineae bacterium | reverse complement strand
CTCCGGGCCCCGGCGCAGGCCGGGCTGACCAACGACGAGATGGAGCTCACACGTCGGGCCGACGGCCGTTACGAAGTCGATTTCGAGCGGATGGAGGAGACGATCACCGATCGGACCCGTGTCTTCATCCTCTGCAACCCCCACAATCCGGTGGGACGCGTCTTCCGGCGCGAGGAGCTGGAGCGCATGGCCGAGATCTGCCTGCGCCAGGACGTGGTGATCTGCTCGGACGAGATTCACGGGGATCTGATCCTAGATGGACACCATCACGTACCCATCGCGTCCCTGGCCCCGGAGATTGCTGAGCGAACGGTCACGTTAATGGCACCGAGCAAGACCTACAACATCGCCGGGCTGAAGTGCTCGCTGGCTATCGTTCAGAACCCGGAGCTGCGGGACAAGCTCGAAGCCACGTACCCGGACCTGGTCCCCAGCGTGAACGTGCTGGGATACGCGACCGCCCTGGCAGCCTACCGGGAGGGCCAGCCATGGCTGGATGCCCTGCTCGAGTACCTGGAGGCGAACCTCGACTTCCTAATCCGGTACGTGGATAGGGAGCTGCCCGGGGTGACGATGGTCAGACCGGAGGGGACGTATCTGGCCTGGCTCAACTGCCTCGACGCTCTCATCCCGGGCAACCCCCACGGCTTCTTCCTCGAGCAAGCCGGGGTCGCGTTGAACGACGGGGCTGCCTTCGGTCAGGGCGGAGAGGGGTTCGTGCGGCTCAACTTCGGCTGCCCGCGCTCCACGCTGGCCGAGGCACTGGATCGGATGAGCCGGGCGCTGTCGACGATGGGGTGAAGGAGAGTTCCCGCTCGGTCCGGCGGTCAGAGCCGGGCCCATGGGTCACCGCTATCGATGTGGATCGAAAAGCACGCAAGATGCCTGCGACACGGAGAACCGTTGGGTACGGGCAGGTCGAGGGACCCCGCCAAACGGCGGGTCAGAGGGGGATACAAATCTCTCTATTGACTGACCTGATGCGGTGGTAGAATATGGTAAGGAAGATCGCGAATAAACAAATAGGTGGAAAGCACGCTGGAGTCCCAGTCGGGATGCTGGCCGCGTGGATGGTGCCAGCAACGCGCTTGGCTCTGGCACGGCAGCAGCGGTCACACCGGCACTAGCGTAGAGCAGCTCTGCGAGGTGCCGTGGATGTGACTGATGCCCGATTACTGGAGTGATAGCTCGATCTGGGTGAGACAAGGTGGAGGGTCTTTGGAAATGGCAGAAAAGAGAATGACGATGCCCGTGCGTGGGATGACGTGCGCTTCGTGCGTGGCCCACGTGGAGAAGGCGTTGAAGAATATCGAGGGCGTTGGCGACGTGAACGTCAACCTGGCCACCGAGAAGGCCAGTCTCGCGTTCCGCACCGACGGGATCCAGGCTGGCGACGTGGTAAACGCGGTGAGAGAGACCGGGTACGAGATTCCCACCGAGACGATGACGCTGGCGATCGATGGGATGACGTGCGCTTCGTGCGCCAACCACGTCGAGCGAGCGCTGAGTCAAGTGTCCGGGGTTACGGAGGCCGCGGTCAACCTGGCCACCGAGAAAGCCCGGGTGACGTTCATTGCGGGAACCGCCGATCGAGCGGCCTTCGAGAGGGCGGTCGCCGAGGCGGGGTACGAGGTGGCGGCGTCGCCGGAGGAGAGTGCCGCAACAGAGGCGCAGCAAGAGGACGAGGCCGTGCGCAAGATGCGCCAGGCCCGCCGGCGCATGGCCGTCGCCTGGCTCTTCACAGCGCCCATCATCGTGTGGATGTTCGCCGAGATGTTCTTCGGCATTATGTGGCCCAATGAAATTGTATTCAACCTCGGGATGATCGTGCTCGCGCTGCCGGTCCTCTTCTGGGTTGGCCGGCAGACCTACAGGAGCGGCCTCACGGCGATGCTCCACGGCTATGCGAACATGGACACGCTGATCAGCCTGGGCACCGGCGTCTCGCTCTTAACAGGGCCAGCCTCGTTCTTCTTCCCGGTGGCGAACTACGCCGGCGTCTCGGCGATGATCATGGCCTTCCACCTCACCGGTCGGTACGTGGAGGAGAGCGCGAAGGGTCGCGCCTCCCAGGCGATCCGCAAGCTGCTGGAGCTGGGTGCGAAAACGGCCCGCGTGATCCGAGGCGGTGACGAGGTCGAGGTACCCGTCGACCAGGTCGAGGTGGGCGACGTGACGGTCGTCCGCCCCGGGGAGAAGATCCCCACCGACGGTGTGGTACTGGCGGGTGAGAGCGCCGTGGACGAGTCGATGGCCACCGGGGAGTCGATGCCGGTCAACAAGGCGAAAGGGGACGAGGTCATCGGAGCCACGGTCAATCAAGAGGGGCTGCTCAAGATACGGGCCACGAAAGTCGGGAAGGACACGTTCCTGGCCCAGGTGATCAAGCTGGTCGAGGAAGCCCAGGGGTCGAAGGTGCCCATCCAGGCGCTGGCAGACCGAGTCACGGGGATTTTCGTGCCGACGGTGATGACCATCGCCGCAGTGGCCTTCCTGCTCAACCTGCTTTTCCCGAGCGCGATGGGGTCGCTGCTGGGGCTGGGCTCGTTCCTGCCCTGGGTCAACCCGAACCTGGGCGTGGTGACGCTGGCCATCGTCTCGATGGTGGCGGTGCTCGTCATCGCCTGCCCGTGCGCGCTCGGTCTGGCGACGCCGACGGCGTTGATGGTCGGGAGCGGCATGGGGGCCGAGCACGGTATCCTGATTCGCTCTGGCGAGGCGATCCAGACGCTCAAGGACGTGGAAATGGTCGTCTTCGACAAGACGGGGACCATCACCAAGGGGAAGCCCGAGGTGACGGACGTGGGTGGAATGGCCAATGAGCCAATGACAAATGACCAAATACTCCGGTGGGCGGGGAGTGCGGAGCGGGGCTCCGAGCATCCGCTCGGTCGCGCGATCGTGGAGCGGGCAGAGGCCGATGGCATCGTGCTGGCAGAGCCCGAAGAGTTCCAGGCGATCCGCGGCATGGGTGTGCAGGCGCTCGTCGACGGACAGCGCATCCTGGTCGGCTCGCGGCGGTTGATGGAGGAGAACGACCTCGATCCCGCACCGCTGGAGGAGACGCTGCGCAACCTCGAGAACGACGCGAAGACGGCCATGCTGGTGGCCGTCGACGGTCGACTGGTCGGGGCGATCGCCGTGGCAGACACGCTGAAGGAAGACTCAGTGAACGCGATCCGCGAGCTACATCGCATGGGGTTGGAGACGGCGATGATCACGGGCGACAACCAGCGGACGGCACAGGCTATCGCGCGACGGGTCGGCATCGACCACGTGTCGGCCGAAGTGCTGCCCGACGGAAAGGTAGCCGAGGTGCGGGAGTTGCAGGACCGTTTCGGATCCGTGGCCTTCGTCGGCGACGGCATCAACGACGCCCCGGCGCTGACCCAGGCGAACGTCGGTATCGCCATCGGCACGGGCACGGACATCGCCATCGAGGCGAGTGACGTGACGCTGGTGCGCGGCGAGCTGACCGGCGTGGTCGAGGCAGTCAATCTGAGCCGAGCCACATTCCGGAAGATCAAACAGAACCTGTTCTGGGCCTTCTTCTACAACGTGGTCATGCTGCCGCTGGCGGTCATCGGCTGGATGCACCCTGTGCTGGCGGAGATCGCCATGGCGACCTCGTCGGTGACGGTGGTGACGAACGCCAACACGCTGCGGCGCGTCGACATCCGCCCCAGCTACGCCGAGGAACCGGAGGCGCCCGCGGTCGACATGGCGCGCCAGCCGGCAAGGAGCACTGCATAACGTTGGCGTCGGTGTCCAACGGATAAGAGGATATGGACAATCACAAGGAGGTACACGAAATGGCACTGGATCCAGTCTGCAAGATGGAAGTCCAACCGGAGACCGCCGCGGCCAAGGCGGAGTACAAGGGCGAAACCTACTACTTCTGCGCGCCGGGCTGCAAGGTGGCCTTCGAGAAGGACCCGGATAAGTACCTGAAGGAGGCCGGCGAGAGCGAAGGGAAGCATCAGCACTCGCATTAGTCGGTTCTCCTCCTGAAGGAGCCGAAAGGGTTCCCCGCCGGCCTCCGGTGCGGGCGGCGGACTCGCCCGGATCAACCGGAGACGACGGGGAATCCTTCACGTATCAGAAACAAGAGACAAACGAGGGACGTGATGGAAATCAATCAGAGGCTCGACCTGAGTGGCGAGGTCTGCCCCTACACGTTCGTCAAGACGATACTGGCGCTGGAGGAGATGGACCCCGGACAGGTGCTGGAGGTGACGGTGGATCACGCACCGGCGGTGGAGAACGTGCCCCGAAGCGTTGCGAACCGCGGTCACAAGGTGCTCAACGTCCGGCAGGTAACCGACAGCGACTGGTCGATCACGGTGCGCAAGGGAGAGGGAGAGGAGGAATGACGGAATACTCACGACGAGGCCTAGCGCTGACGGTGCAGCAGGTAGCGCAGATCGTTGAGCACGCCCGCGCCGCCAGGCCAGCTGAGGCGTGTGGGCTCCTCGGTGGACGCGACGGCCGGGTGGAGACGGTCTATCCTCTGCCCAACACCGAGGAAAGCGTCGTGCGCTATCTGGCCGAGCCTCAGGCCCAGGTGGACGCCATGCTGAAGATCGAAGAGCGCGGCAACGAGCTGGTGGGCATCTACCACTCGCACCTCCACGCGCCGGCCTACCCATCGCCGACGGACGTAGCCCTGGCCGCCTACCCCGACGCGGTCTATCTGATCATCTCACTGATGGATGGGAACCCCCCGGCCCTGGGCGCATTCCGCATCCGGGACGGAGAGATCGAG
>JAWLCP010000172.1:0-4879 GCA_041687115.1 Anaerolineae bacterium | reverse complement strand
AGGCGCTCAAACTGTCGATACAGATCGCCGAGGCCGGCGGGCCTGATCTGATCGACGTAGAGCTGGTAGAGGCCGCGAATCTCGTATACGCCGACGCGACCGTGGCTCAGCACCAGATCCCCGTCTGTCGGTAGATAGCTGTGTCGATTGGCGTCGCTGCGCCACATCACGCATCGGATCTGTGCGCCGGAATCCTTGAGCGTGAAGTAACAGTGACCGGAGGAGGCACGGTTGAAATTGGAAACCTCTCCCTCGAGCCACACGTCGCCAAGATCGGGATCTGCCTCTATGAGTTGTCGGATGTGACCGGTAAGTTGGCTGACCGTATAAGGCTCGGCGTAGGTGGAGCCAAGGAAGCTCAGCTGTTCAAACATTGTCGGAAGCCGTCACGACACACGGGAGATGATGGAGGGGCGAATGCAATCTCATCTCTTCAGCACCTGCCACACGAAGATGAGGATCATCGAGACCCCGATGGAGAATTGCACCCCAACGGAGAGAAGATAGCCCGCCAGCCATCCCCCCACTACCTTGAGCGTCTGACGCCAGTCTCTTCGACGATACCACTCAGCCAGAACGAGGCCCGCGAGCGCGCCAAGGAAAGCTCCTGGAACGGCGCCAATTCCAAGGAAGATGAAGCCAGCCGCGGCTCCAACTGCTCCCAACAGGACCCCGGCCAACACTGACCAGGTGGAGGCCCCCCCGACCTTGGCTCCTACCTGGCTCATCCAGAATTCGGCGCTGAAGCCGAGCGCTGCAAGAAAGGTGAGGACGATGAAAGTCAGGGGATCAATGGTGGCGAATCCTTCGGCGAGAGCATAGATCAGGATCACGAACCAGATGAGTACGATATCGGGGATGATCGGCACGATGACGCCAACCAGACTGATAGTCATCGCTGCCAATGCGACCCAGAATGCCCACGCGGGTAGGCTCATCCTGACCCCCAGAAAAGAAGATCGGCCCAGACAGATGGGCCGGTCTTGCAGCAGGTGTGGGCCGTGCAGGATTCGAACCCGCGACCCTGGGCTTAAAAGGCCCCTGCTCTACCAGCTGAGCTAACGGCCCACGACAAGGAGTATAACACGCGCAATGGGCGCTGTCAACTTCGTCCCCTGAAGACTGTCCGGCAGAGTCGAATTGTCTTGCTTCTCGACCGAGCAGTGTGGCCTCACTGCGCCAGCGATGACCTCTTGGCGGGGCTGAGTGACTTGCCAGAGCCCCACTGGGCAGTGTGGTCTGACAGCTAGGCTAACACCTCCCGCATTACCTGGATGGCAGTCTCAACAGCTGGGTCGTCGATCCAGTAATGGGTCACGGCACGGAACCGTCCGCCACCGCGGCTGTTCATTAGAACACCTCGCTTGGCCGTCTCGGCTTCGATCTCCTCGGGCGACTTCCGCGCATCGTCGGTGACCTGGAAATACAGGATGTTCGTCGTCACAGGCGCTACGTCTATACCTGGTATCTGGGTGAGGCCCTCTGCCAGCCGTCTAGCGCGAATGTGATCCTCGACCAGGCGCTCGGTCATCTCCTCCAGAGCGACAATGCCCGCCGCGCCGACGATTCCCACCTGACGCATCCCGCCGCCCACCACTTTCCGTGCTCGTCGCGCCCTGGCAATGAAATCGGCGTCGCCGCATATTATTGATCCTATCGGCGCGCACAGCCCCTTTGAAAGGCAGAACATCACGGAGTCCGCGTCCTGTACCAGCTCCCTGACGTCTGCATCTAGAGCAACGGCCGCATTGAAGATGCGTGCTCCGTCCAGGTGAACCTTGAGACCGTGGCTATGTGCAAGCTGGGCTACCCGCCGCATGTAAGGGGCCGGAAGAGGAGTGCCGTTACACATGTTGTGCGTGTTCTCCAGGCACACCAACCGGGTGACCGGGAAGTGGGGATCGTCAGGGCGGATTGCGCCTGCGATATCCTCCAGCTGAAGTGTCCCATCGTGCTGGTTGGGGATAGGATGCGGTGTAATGCCGCCCAGGGCCGCCATTCCACCTTGCTCAAAGAGAAAGGTGTGGCTTTGATCACCCAGGATCACCTCGTCACCGCGTCCGCAGTGGGTGAGGAGGGCTACGAGATTCCCCATCGTGCCACTCGCGATGAAGAGAGCTGCTTCCTTTCCCAGCCGTTCGGCTGACATCTTCTCCAACCTGTTGACGGTTGGGTCTTCGCCGTAGACGTCATCACCCACCTCGGCCTCGCACATCGCCTCCCGCATGGAGGGAGTGGGACGCGTCACCGTGTCGCTACGTAGGTCGACAGTCTTCATTCCATGACCTCCGGATGTGTAGTCACCTGTATCGTATGAGTTGAAGTACCTGCGGATTATAGTCCTCCTTATGCTCGGGTCAATATATTGGCTTGACCAAGCACTCAGGTCACCTATAATCAGACCGCTGCACACTCAGTTCGAGGCCGCTCTGGGCACCGAAGCTGGTGTCTCGAGGACAATCAGTCACCTGTGGTTGTCCTATGTATCGCAGGATTGCAGCTGCCCCCTGGTTGACAGGAAGGGAACTGTCGCTTGGAAGTCATTCTGACGCACGAGAACGCGGATTTCGACGCCATCGCCAGCTTACTGGGAGCGAAGAAGCTCTTCCCCACGGCTGTCCCTGTGTTGCCTCGGCGGGTGAATCGAAACGTCAGTGCGTTCCTGGCACTCTACGGTTCGGAGCTTCCTTTTGTTCATCCTGATGATCTGGTTCGCGATGAAATCGAACGCGCCATTCTGGTTGATACGCAGAGCCTGACCACGCTCAGGGGGATGGCCTCGGATATGAAGGTTGATATCATCGATCATCACAGGCTGGACCGCGACCTGCCCCCGCACTGGACCTTCTCTGGCGAACCGATGGGGTCTACAACCACCCTGTTAATCGAAGAGATCTCGGGGCGTTTCCTCAAACTGACCGATCTGGAAGCGACCCTGCTGCTGCTGGGGATCTATGAGGATACGGGCTCTCTGTTGTACGAGTCGACGACTGTCCGTGATGTACGAGCGGCCGCCTGGCTGATGGAGCAGGGTGCCCGGCTCGATCTGGTCAATGAGTTTTTGCGCCATCCCTTGGGGCCGGAGCAGCGCGAACTCTACGAACGATTGCTGGAGAAGAGCGAAACCCACGAGATCGAGGGACACACGATAATCATCACTGCTGAGAGAGCTCCGGACTTCACGGAGGGGCTATCTACGCTGGCGCACAAGCTGCGCGACCTCCTTGAACCCTCAGCGCTGCTCATGCTCGTCGCGCTTGACGGACGCGTCCAGCTTGTTGCCCGCAGCACTACCGACGACATCGACGTCTCCGCCGTGGCGAAGCACTTCGGTGGGGGCGGGCATGACCGTGCCGCCGCTGCGCTCATTCACGATCGTCAGCTGGAGGATGTGCGGGAAGAGTTGCTGGACATGCTGCCCGATATCGTGCGTCCGTCTGTCACTGTTGCCGAGGTGATGTCGTTGGGCGTGCAGGTGCTTTCGCCTGACGACACGGTTGGCGATGCAGCGGAGCGGATGCGCCGCACTGGCCATGAGGGGTATCCCGTTGTGCAGGGCGGTCAGGTAGTTGGGCTGGTGACTCGTCGAGCTGTGGATCGGGCTGAGCAATTTGAGATGACGGACGCGCCTGTTAGTCAGGTGATGGATGCGGGGAGCGTCACAGTCAGTCCCGAGGATTCAGTAGAAGCGTTGCAGCAGTTGATGATCGACACTGGTTGGGGGCAGATCCCGGTGGTGAAGGGGGGAGAAGTCATCGGCGTTGTCACTCGGACCGATTTGATCACGCTGTGGGGTGTTCATCCGGAGCCATCGCGTCGTCTGAAGATCGCCGCACGTCTCGAGCAGGCCTTATCGGATCCATTGTTGGCCTTGGTGCGTCGTATCTCGCGCACAGCCCATCAGATGGATGTTGTGCCGTACTTCGTCGGGGGCCTAGTCCGTGATCTGCTCCTGGGACAACCCATCGTCGACGTAGATATGGTCGTCGAGGGAGATGCCATTGCCCTGGCCGACTGTCTGGCTGACGAGTTGGGTGGGAGAGTGATCGCTCATCGACGCTTCGGCACGGCCAAGTGGATTCTCTCCGAGCGGGTCTGGGCCGGCGTGGCTGATCACGTCCCTTCGGAAGATGAGCTTCCTCCCAGCGTTGACTTCGTCACGGCGCGCACGGAATTCTATACGCATCCGACAGCTCTGCCACAGGTGGCACAAAGCTCAATCAAGCAGGATCTGCACCGGCGCGATTTCACCATCAACACGCTTGCTATCCGGCTCGACCCCGATCATTGGGGAGAGCTCCTTGACTTCTACGGCGGCGAGGAGGACTTGGAGGAAGGGATCATCCGAGTTCTCCACAGCCTCAGCTTCATCGACGATCCTACTCGAATCCTGCGGGCTGCGCGGTTGGAGAGTCGATTGGGCTTCCATCTGGATCCCCGCAGCGAGGAGCTTATTGAAGACGCCCTCCCGTTGCTGAAGCGAGTCAGCGGCGACCGTATACGCCACGAACTGGAGTTGATCTTTCGGGAGGCTGAGCCAGAGCGGGCTTTGTGCCGACTGGATGAGCTGAATGCGCTATCCCACATTCATCCGGATCTCAAATGCGATCGTTGGTTGAAGACGAGGTATCGCAAGCTCCGCAGGCATCTGGATGCCGAGAAGTGGGAGTTGGATTCGGAGGATATGGTCTTCCTGCACTTAGCCCTTCTGGCCTACCGGCTCGCCGAGGAGGAGCTGCAGACGTTGGGTGAGCGCCTGAAGGTGAAACGTGAAGTTGAGGAGGACTTGCTCCTGGTAGACAATCTGCAGCAGAGGGTGCCTGAGCTTCTCGAGCTGAATCGGCCGAGCGAGATATCCCATTTCTTGCAGCCCTATCCC
>JAWLCP010000171.1:0-4900 GCA_041687115.1 Anaerolineae bacterium | reverse complement strand
CTGGTGTTGGCGGATGCATAAGGCCGGTTGGACGGCCTACTGCGTGCCGACCGCCGAGGTGATCCATCACGCCGGCAAGAGCAGCGAGCAAGTGCAGGTTAGATCCTTCGTTGCCCTGTGGCGCAGCCGCCTGCGCCTCTACGAGAAGCACTACCCCGCATGGAAGCGCCGCCTGGCTCGGATGACAGTGGACCTTGGCATGCGCCGAAAGATCCGCCAAGCACGGGCGGCCCATCACCGGGGGGAGATGGACGCCACCCAACTGAACACCCGCCTGGAGGCCTACCAGACGGTGTTGTCTCTATGACCGATCGATCTGTATCCCGGTCCACCCGTTCGACGACCGTCCCTGTGACCGCCGTCGTGCCCACGCTGAACGAGGAGGAGAACATCCTCGCCTGCCTGAAGAGCCTGACCTGGGCCGCCCGCCGCGTGGTGTTCGACTGCTACAGCACCGACGAGACCGTGAAAGTCGCCCGAGAAGCCGGAGCAGAGGTCCTCCAGCACCCCTTCGAGAACTACGCCCAGTTCCACAACGCGGCCACGGAGCGCGTCGACGCAGCCTGGGTTCTGTTCGTAGACGCCGACGAGCGGGTGACGCCCGCGTTGGCGGAGGAGATCCAGTCTGTGGTCCAGGAACATCGCGAGGAGGTCCTGTGGTGGATCCCGCGGCACAACTACATCTTCGGACGTCTCACCATGGGCGCCGGTTGGTACCCGGACTACCAGCCGCGGCTCCTCCGCCGGGGTCGCGTCCGCTGGGAGCGGCCCGTCCACGAGATCGCCATCGCCGACGGCCCCGAGGGCTATCTGGAGAGCCCCCTCATCCACCACAACTACCAGGACGTGGCCGACTTCAAGGCGCGGCAGGAGCGATACAATCGGGTGGACGTCGAGATTCTCTTTCGCGAGGGCGTTCGGCCGCGCCCCTACACCCCCTACACGCAGTTCGTGCGCCACTTCTGGTGGCGTTTCGTCACGCTGCGCGGCCTGCGGGAGGGGTTTCACGGCTTGCGGTTGAGCTTGCTCATGGCGTACTACGAGCTGAAGAAGTACCACCACCTGGCCCGCATGTGGGAGGATCAAGAACGTTGACGCCTTGGGTCAAGTGTGTTATACTCATTGTCGAAACATCCGTAGTGTCCGGCCCTTACCAACGTCACATCACCGTAGCTCGGAGGACGTAGCAGCCGGGCAGAAGTAGTTGCCTACGCAGGACACGAAATTGGCTAGACGCAAGGAGGTGCGCGTTCAGAACCGAAAGGCAGCTGAACGATCCCGTTCTAGTGCTCAACGGGAACTACGAACCCCTTAACGTATGTAATACCAGGCGGGCGATGGGACTAATCCTGGCCGGGAAGGCCACGGCGCTGGAGAATGGCCGAGGGGTCATCCGGACAGTCTCTCGCACATACGAGCGCCCCTCTGTCATTCGCCTCGTCTACATGGTCCACCGTCCCCGTCCGCGCGTCCGTCTCTGTAAACGGGAGATCCTACGGCGCGACGGCTACCGCTGCCAGTACTGCGGACGGAAGACCAGCCGCTTGACCCTGGACCATGTCGTGCCTCGCCATCGAGGCGGGGATTACGACTGGGAGAATCTGGTGGCCGCGTGCCCGGAGTGCAATCGGCGCAAGGGAGGACGCACCCCCGCCGAGACCAATATGGAGCTCCTCCGCCAGCCCTTCGAGCCCAAGCCGACGCCAGAGTACGTGTTCGCTCGTTACACAGGCGACGTCGACGAGTGGTCCGACTATCTGGAGGGCTGGTAGCAGCGGCAGGGAGAATGGGAATATGAAGGCCGGGTCGGGCAACCCGGCCTTTTCTGTTGTTACTGCCGCCAGCGGAACCGTTCGTTGACAATGGCCGTGACGCGGGGTAGAATGTCACTCGTGACAAAGGATAGCACGTAGAGGTCCTTCGTGGGCAGCGGGCATTTGTCAGTGTTAGGACCGCCCCCTGCATCAGAGCCGAGGCCTTTCCCGGTTGGCCTCCGCATTTCAGTGCGATTCGACACGACCGACTCTATGAAAGAATCATTCAACTACGGCGGCCAGGCCGTCATCGAAGGCGTGATGATGCGCGGCTCTCAGACCATGGCTGTCGCGCTGCGGCGTCCTGAAGGGGACGTCGTGGTCGAGAAAGTGCCGCTGAACGCGACGTTGTACCGCGGGCCGATCAGCCGCATGCCCTTTCTGCGCGGACTGGTCATGCTTTGGGACGCGCTTGGCCTGGGGATGAAAGCGCTGATGACCTCGGCCGACGTGGCCGTGGGCGAGGAAGCCTCCCTCTCTGGCCCCGCCAGCTGGGGCACGGCTCTGGTGGGCATCGGCCTGGGCGTCGGGCTCTTCATGCTCCTGCCGTCATTTCTGGCCGGTTTGCTCACTCCCTACCTGCCCTCGGAGTGGCTCGTCAGTCTGGTAGAGGGCGGCATCAGATTGTCCCTCGTTGTCGGCTACGTCTGGGCCATCGGCTTCATGCCCGATATCGATCGCGTGTTCGCCTACCACGGCGCGGAGCATAAAACGATCAACGCCTACGAGGCCGGCCAGGAGCTGACCGTCGAGGCAGTGCGCCCGTTCCCCACGGCGCACACCCGCTGCGGCACGTCGTTTCTCCTGACGCTGGTCCTCCTCTCCGTCCTGCTGTTCGCTCCGTTGGACCCACCGTCGCTCCTGTGGCGACTCGCCAGTCGCCTGGCGCTATTGCCGGTGCTGGCTGGCATATCCTACGAGCTCATCCGCCTCACCGCTCGCTTCGCGGATCGTCCCTGGATGCGCATCGTCGTTGGTCCCAACCTGGCGCTTCAGCGTCTCACCACCCGGGAGCCAGACGATGGCATGGTCGAGGTGGCCATCGCCGCATTGAAGGCAGTGCTTGCAGACGAGACGGGCCGCGCTGAGGCGACCTCCTAGGAGCACATGGTGGACACGCTGGCAGCCATCCATCAGCGCGTAAGCATCCGCAGCTACGCCGACCGCCGCGTCGACCCGGCTCTTCTGGAACGGTTGCTCGCCTTCGCCCGAGACTGCGATCACCTCACCGACGCTCCACCCCGTGTCGCCCTCATCAGCGGAGTCGAGCGGGTGAAGCATGTTCTGACGTTCGTGGTCGGCTCCTACGGCCTGGTACGGAACGCGCCCCACCTGTTGGTGGGCGTCCTCCCCGAGGAGAGCGACGCAGCCCGGGTTGACCTGGGGTTCCTCCTCGAGCAGGTCGTGCTGGAGGCGACACGCCTTGGCCTGGGCACGTGCTGGATCACGGGAACCTACGACGCCGAGCGAGCCGGCGACGCCGTGGAGCTGCGATCGGGAGAGGTCGCGGCGGCCGTCTGTGCCCTGGGGCACCCAGAGAAGGAAGGATACGGTCGGCTCCACACGAAGGTCATCCGCCGACTGGCGGGCGGACACAAGCGAAAGCCGCTGACAGACATCGTCTTCTCCGGGCGCTGGGGCGAACCCTGGTCCCTGGAGGAAGCCGATCCGGCGCTGGTGACCGTCCTGGAGCACGCTCGGCTCGCGCCGTCGGCGCACAACGCTCAGCCGTGGCGGTTCATCGTGGACCACGACCGCATCGCCCTGGCACTGACCAGGCCGATGCTCATCGACGGCGGCATCGTCATGTCGCACGTCACGCTCGCCGCCCGAGCGCTGGAACGCGACGGCCAATGGCAGCTGCGGCTCAGAGACGACGTCCTCGCAGCGGCGTGCAGCCTCCCCGAGAAGACGATCCCCATAGCGACGTTCCGCTTCGCCACCAGCTAGCGCATCTCCTCTCCCCCTTGGGAAGAGAGCTAGCGCGAGAGCGCATCCCCTCTCCCCTCCGGGGAGAGGGCCAGGGTGAGGGGGATTACGTCAACTCCTCCAACAACCCCACCAGATACTTCGTCACCACCACGAAATCCTCGATCCGGACGTGCTCGTCCGGCGCGTGACCTCGTGACCCCGCGTAACCCACCCCAGCGGCAGTCGCCACTGGCACGTCGAACCGGCCGCACAGCTGGTGCACCGGACCCGTGCCCGCCATCATGGGGATGACGGCGGGAGGGTGCCCGTAGACCCGTTCGGCGGTGGAGACGCACGCCTGCACAAACGGATGCGATGGGTCACCCGCCACCGGACGCTCCCCACCGTTGAAGGTCACCACGTCCACGTCGTCGAAACCCTCGCGCTCGAGGTGCTCGCACAGCAGCTGCAAGATCCGCGCCGGATCCTGATCCGGCACCAGACGGAAGTCCAGCTTGGCCGATGCCTGGGCCGGCAGCACGGTCTTCGAGCCCGGCCCCCCGTAGCCAGCGTGGAACCCGTCCACGTTGCACGTGGGCCCGAAGATCAGATTCTCCTTCAGCCGCTCGCCGGTGAGCCCGTTCAGGAACTCGTCGATCCCGTACAGCGCCCGAACCTCTTCCTCCGGGTAGTCCCAGTCGGCGAGGGCCTTCCGCTGCGCGGGAGAGATGGGACGCACGCCGTCGTAGAACCCGGGGATGCGCACCTCTCCGTCAGGGCCCTTCAGAGTGTTCAGCGCCCACAGAAGCCGCCACGCCGGGTTGGCTACCGTGGCGGCCACGGCGGAATGGAGGTCTCGGGCAGCCTCGCGGGCGCGCAGCTCGACGTACAGGAGCCCCTTGCAGCCGAGGGAAATCTCGTGTTGTTCCCGGGCGTTCTTCCCCCCGGCCTCCCAGACGCAGCCATAGGCCCCCTTCAGCAGATCCCCGTACTCGGTCACGAAGTCGTCGAGGTGCGGGCTGCCGATCTCCTCCTCCCCCTCGATCACCCACACGATGTTGATGGGGAGTGCTTCTCGATGCGCCAGGTACGCCTCCAGAGCGGACACGCGAGAGACGATGGAGCCCTTGTTGTCGGCGGTCCCGCGCGCGTACAGCTTCCCGTCACGCACCTCC
>JAWLCP010000170.1:3692-4905 GCA_041687115.1 Anaerolineae bacterium | reverse complement strand
GGGCCGCTGCTCTCTCCCGTCGACCCCGCTCTCCCCACTATCTCCCCCTGAATCACCGTCTGCCCCACGTCGACCGTCATCTCCTCCAGCTGAGCGTACATCGAGGACCACCCGTCCGTGTGGTCGATGACCACCACGTTGCCCCGCTCGTCGTTCCATCGGGCCCGGGTTACCCGGCCGTCGGCGATCGAGAACACGGGATCCCCCGCCTCGGCGGCGATGTCGATGCCGGCGTGCGTCGGGTTGCGCTCGTCATGGAACGTCCATCCCGAGATCTCCCGCCGCCTCGTCGGCCACGTGAACTGCCCTGCCGGGAACACCTGCGCCTCTCCTTCATCGCCCAGGGGCCACACGGCTACCTCTTCCCCCCAGGATGCCCGAACCGTGAGATCGCCGCTCGCCACCCCGTCCGGCACGCTGGCGCCGATCCAGAACTCGCACGCGTCGTCCCGGTAATACCCCTCCGGCGTGCACGCGGATCGGGGCGACTTCCCCTTGGGAAGAAAGTCCATCTCCTGTAGCCCTTCGCCTTTATGGACCACGGAGATCTGCGGCCCCAGATCTGCGGTGGGGTAGTGCTCCGAGTTCTCGACCCTCATCTCCACCCACACGTAACGCGCGCCCTCCGGCGGACACCGCTCCTCCCCCGACCCCAGCGTCACGCACCCCGTCATCTCGTGATCCACGACCGTGAAGTCCACACCCCGCAACCTGGCTGTCGAAGCCCCACCGCGCCGTATGTGGGATAGCCCACCGGGGATTAGCTCCACGCCCGACGGCCCCAGAAGCTTCGCGCCGACGACCAGTGCGATGAGGGCCGTGATGGCCACGGCCGTGCCTGCGACGGTGAATAGCCTGCTGCGCATCTCGTGTCGCCTCCTTTTCCGTTCGATGGTGGATAGGAGTTGACCTCGCTGCGACGGCGTGAGCGCGACGCGTGGCGCGCTGCGGATGGCGCGGTCCTGCTCGGCGTAGGCCTCGGCTCGGCTGGCGCATTCGGCGCAGACGGCCAGGTGGGCGCGAACGCGCCGCTGCTCCGTCACGCTCCAGTCCTCGGGCCGCAGCGCCAGCAATACCTGGATGTCGTCACATCTTGTCATCCGTCTCCTCCTGGCCGTAGGCCTCTCGAAACTGCTCCCGCGCCCGACACAGCCGCATCTTCACCGCGCTCACCGACAGATCGAGCATCTCCGCGACCTCCCGCACCTTCCAC
>JAWLCP010000170.1:0-3592 GCA_041687115.1 Anaerolineae bacterium | reverse complement strand
ACATGGGGGTAAGGAATGGGGCGTGAGTGTCTCCACACAGAGCGCGGAAGCAGGTGTACGATGTTCGCCGAGTTGCCTTATGCGAGGTTGAAGCGTGATGTTATGGCGGGGTCACTCGCCCACAGCCTCGAGGGCCCGGTTATAGAGTGACTCGGCGATCCAGAAGCCTCCCTGGCGCCTGAGCTTGTCCAATTCGGGTCGTAGCAGTCTAATGAGTCCCTCTTTCTTGGCTCGGATCAGAAGCCCAATAGTACCCGTCTTCGGCAGGTCGTATAGATCAGCTATCTCCCTGGCATCGCTCTCGTCCACGAGTAGTAGCGCTACCTCTTTCTCAAGGCTCAGCGCAATAGCCTCGGCCTCGCCTTCGTCCAGGTCGCGCTTCAGCAGTCGCAGAAGTGCTACATCTGTGGGTTTCGCGAGCTCGATCCATCCGGCCTCATGAGCCCGGACCACCTCAGCGGCGCCAGCTCTTCCGCCTCCTTGCTCGACGACTTCCCGCCAGACAGCTGGAGGGACCGTCGCCTGCTTGAAGAACGTACGGAGCAAGTCAAGGCGGTCAATCGCCGCTAGGTGAATCAAGGTTGATGAGTCAGTGATGACCAACACCGTACTCGATGTCCTCTTCAAGATCGGCTTCCGTGTAGTGGCGTTTGATCCTGCGCTCGCCCAGCAGTTCCTCAAATTCCCAGCGCGTCATCTCTGCGAGGAGCCTCGCTTTGCCTATCGATAAGACACCTCTCTCGTACAGGGCCAGCGCCAGTTCCTTGCGGAACTCCTCCTTTGCCTCGTGAGGCGGCAGCTTGGTAGCTCTCACGACCGTCGTTGGTATCTCTAATGTCATTCCTTTTGATTTCATTCTGCTTTCACCCTTTGGCGTGTTAGAGCTTCCGGTATCTTGAGTGGTAATGGGGCGACATCGCTTGAACGCGACACTGGGCTTACTGTCTAACCGGTGCTCGGTCGGGCCACTGGCTCCTGCTGGCTATCTCTGTGTCTGCGCCTGTGACCATTATATGGCGGATGATGGATTTTGCAACATCTCTACAGATCATTCCCAGTCACCGCGACACGGGGCCCATCTGGCAGGAATCGGTTGCCGAATACATACCATCTGTCCTTGGTCCACTGGAGCCATCGCCAATCCACCGCCTCCCCCATCGCCGCTGTCGGCGTCGTCTCCACGCCTGTCCCTCCCGGCCAGTAGCGGTATTCCTCCTCCACGATCTCGTCCACCACCTCGCCCTCCTCCGTGACGAACGTGAACGTCAGCGGGAGCTGATCGGGTCTCGGCAGCCGCACGAACTGGACGCCTTCCCCCACCGGCTCCACCACGACGGTGTAGGCAGCGTCCGTCCGCTTTACCTCCTCCACCCGATGGAGCAGGATCCACAGCTCCACCTCCTCCCAGTCGATCAACGCCTGGTGCCGTTCCGGCTCGATGCATCCCGCCCTCGCACCGTCCGGCAGCGTCCACAGGCCGGTCAGGTCGATCAGATCCTGCTCGACGCTAGCGCTCCCGTATGTCACGAAGAAATCCTGCCTCCACGGGTACTTCAGGACCTCGTCGTCAGCCCCGGCGTACCGGCCCGACTCCCACACCGACGCCTGCTCCGCCTCGGACGGGCGTTCCCACGAGCCCGCCGAGCCGCAGATCTCAAACGGTACCCCACTGCCCCTTTCCATCACCCCCGGAACGGCCGGCGTCTGGGACGCGGCAGCCGTAGGCATCGGCGAATCGAACTGACCGCACGCGGTGACCGCGCTGCCCAGTACGGCCAGGACACAAACCACCCATCTGGTTCTCCTCCTAGGCATTCTATAACGCCACCTCCCGATGAATAACGCCTATCCTGTTGGGATGAGCCCCCTCGCCCAACATGGCTCTACTCCGCGTATCTCTGTGCCTTCTCCGTGCTCCTCCGTGTCTGCCTTTCCTCACTGCCCATATCATGGCTCTGCGGTCTCTGCGTCTCCGCGGTGAACTCTGGTATGTGGCCCAGGATCTACTCGCTGGACTCCGGGAACTCCCGGAGCGACTGCAGATTGAACGTCACCTCCTCCCCGTCCGGCCCCGTGAACTCCGCCAGATACGTCATCGGCTCCAGGTGGATCAGCCGGTCGTCCACATCGTCCGCGCTCGTCCCCAGCCTCTCCGCCGCCATCTCGCGCGCCTCCGGGAGGTTGCTGGAAGGCGGCGGGCCAAGCCCCGACTCCAAAGGCGTGCAGCGGCCAGCCTGTGTGTCAATCGTAACGTACCCCACCTCTTCATCGTCTTTCATCACCGGGAAGATCAGGACCGATTGACGCCCTGCGCTGCCCGTGTACGCGGTGGGCTCGCCCACGCTGGCGCCCTGCCACGTCTCCATGCCGGGAGCATTCTCGGAGGCCTCGGTCACCCACTCCGAGGCGCACTGCCGGGCTTCGTCCAGCCCTCGTGGCGTCTGTGTAGCCGGCGATTCCGATCCTCGCTCCTGAATCCGTGCCCAAGCGGAACACCCGGCGCTCAGAACCACCAGGATGAGCACGAGGCTTAGAAGCCGCTTACTCTCAATCATCCCGTTGCGCATCGTCAGCCTCCTCAAGCTGTCTCGGCACCCGGCCGACCTCCCGACCGCACGTACAGCGTACCATGCGCCAGGCCCCTTGTCACCTGGAAATGCTTACAGGTTCCCCGAGCCCGCGCCTCAATCAAATCGGAACGTGTCTATGATCAAGGCATAGACGTCCTGCTGCACCACGGCCAACGGCTGGTTGGGCAGCGGATAGTCGACAAAGCTCACCTCCACGACGCGGTTTTCCACGGTCAGATAGACTGCCCAATAGGTCGAGTCAAACCAGAAATATCTGACCCAGAAGGCACCCTCACCGGCCACCTCGTACTGTCCCACCCACTCCTCTCGAATCGTCCCCTCCTCCGTCACCGGCAGGGATCCCGTCGGGCGGTTCTGGTCCTTGGCCTCTCTCCAGCGCTCCAGTACATACTCCCGCGCCCACGATTCGGCGTCCAGTCCCTCCGGATTCTCGAACGTGCGTACGATCAACTCATAGGCCTCGCCATTGTAGGACCAGTCCGCGTCCCCTGGTTTGACCCACACCACGGGGCCCGTGACGTGCAGCTCGCTCACCGCCGCCACCTCCGGCTCGACCGTCTCCACCTGTGCGTTCGACGGGTACTGGAACGAGAAACCGGGGCCGTCGTAGGTCTGCAGCGAGAGCGCTTCAGGCAGGGGGGTTGCCATCTCCGATGGGGCACCGTATCCGGGGTGTGGCTCTGTGGTTGGCGTCGCGGTTGGTGTCTGGGTGGCTGTCGCCGTTGGTGTCGGAGGCGTTGTCGCCGTTGCCGTCGCCGGAGGGGTCTCGGTCGGCTGCGCCGTGAGCGTGGCGGCGACGCCGGCCTGCACAGTTTCCTCCACGTCCGGCGTCGGCGCGCCGCCGCACGCTGCCAACGCCAGACTCATCGCGATAAGTAGCAGCAAAGGCTGTCTTTTCATGGTGCCTCCTTCATCGCTCCGTCGTCTCCCGTGATTTTTGCAGAGGGGTGCCCCGCCGTCAAGGAAGACAGAAGAGGCTGTGGCTCCGATACCACTTCCCT
>JAWLCP010000169.1:0-4907 GCA_041687115.1 Anaerolineae bacterium | reverse complement strand
ACCCACCTGGCCTGGCTCCAGCTCCCACATCTGGGGCGTGCTTCTCCTCTCACCCCCTTCTCTCTCCCCCCCGTTCGCTCGACCCGCTGCGAAAGCCCACCCTCTAGGCATGTTGACCGGCTCCTATCCCTTTGGTATACTGGACGTGCTCCAACTGAAGCTTGCGTAACTGAGGAGGGGCGACAGTGTTCTAGCGGGTGAGAAGCTGTCGCTCCTTACGCGCAGTGATTCACCCGGTAGTTCTGAGAGATGCGTGAAGAGAGCGACGCGACACTTATCGCCCGGGCAAAGAAGGATCCGGAAGCGTTCGGTGCCTTGTACGAGCGGTACGTCGATAAGATCTACAATTACATATGCTACCGCGTGGGCAACGATCAAGATGCGGAGGACCTGACGGCTCGAACGTTCTACCGCGCGCTGGACCATTTCCCGAGTTACGAGGACCGTGGTGCTCCTTTCTCCGCGTGGTTGTACCGGATCGCGCACAACCTGGTGGCCAACTGGCATCGCGATCACAGCCGGCGGAAGATGGTCTCGCTGGACGATGTGGTGCTGACAGCACCACAGGGACAAGGCCCCGCTGCCAGAACGGAGAGGTCGGACGAGGACGACGTGATGCTCACTGCGGTGCGTCGACTGGCGCCAGACCGGCAGCAGCTGATCATCTTGAAGCACGTTGAGGGGATGACCAACGGTGAGATCGGAGAGGTGATGGGGCGGACAGAAGGCGCGATCAAATCCCTCTATCACCGCACTCTGGTCACCTTGCGCGAGGATCTGGCGGATGAGTGGGAACGGCTGACGTAGCGGACAGGGAGTGGAAGAGATGAAGGACGAGGGGATTGCTGAGGCGTTGGCGGTCCACGGGGAGAGGAGAGGTGACCGAGTCTTCGCTGATGAGACCGCCGATCTGTCGGAGGAAGAGCGGCGTGAGCTGGAGTCGCTCATCCGCGTGGCCGAGCGTCTGGAGAGACGCATGCAGCCCGTGGACGCCCCGCCGGCATTCGTGAAGAGTCTGGGGAAGGAACTGGTGGAGGCAGCTGAGCGCCGCGTGAGCGAGCGGGAGCGACGGCATCGAATCACCGTGATCAGCGCGGCGGTGGCCGGAGCGGTCGTCTCGATTGCCTCTGTGATCGGGGGAGTGGTGGTACTGATCAGGTGGCTGCGAACCAGGACGGAGGCTCGCCAGGCGTCGACAGCCTAAGCCGTGTCCGATGTGGCGGCAGAGGAACCCCGGCGCTAGCCGGGGTTTTCTGTTGCGTTAGACCTCGGGCGCAGAGAGAGCGCTCTTCGAGCAGATCGATCGGGGGCGTGCCAGGGGTCTTCCTCGCGTCTCGTCGCGCCGCGAGCCTTACGTGCGAGGGGATCGCAGGTGTCATGACGTGGTATGCAGAGGCTCACGGTGACTGTATGCTTGACTTTTGGTTTTGCTTAGGTATCATATCTTCGGCCCCTCTTCAAGTAGGGTCAGGGACGTCGCGCAGGCGGCCGGGTCGCAGCAGGCGAGCCGCCGCGGCGGATAGCTTACGATCACCGCAGACATAGCCCTGGAGACTGGAAGTTAACTCATGAGAATCCTCATCACCGGTGGCGCCGGCTTCATTGGCTCGAATCTGGTAGACGCGTTGATGGAGCACGGGCACGAAGTCACTGTCCTGGACAACCTGTTGGTCGGCAAAGTCTCCAATATCGAACGGCATCTGGAGAGTGAGCATTTCCACTTCGTCAACGGCTCGATCCTTGACCTCGCTACATTGGAACGGCTCGTGCGTCAGGTAGACCTGATTTACCACTTGGCCGCTGTGGTGGGCGTGAAATACGTCGTCGAAGACCCACTGCACGCAATCGTGACCAACGTTCGAGGTACGGAGAACGTCCTTGAGCTGGCGTTCAAGTATTGGGCGAAGACCGTGGTCGCATCCAGCTCCGAGGTGTACGGGAAATCGGCCGAGGTCCCTCTGAGCGAGGAGAGTGATCGTCTGCTGGGACCCACCACCGTCAACCGCTGGTCCTACTCCGATGCCAAGGCGATCGACGAATACTTCGCCCTCGCCTACGCGGACAGAGGGCTGCCGGTGAGCGTCATTCGCTACTTCAATGTGTACGGCCCGCGGCTCGATCCGAAAGGATATGGAAGCGTCATCGCCAAGTTCATCGGCCAGGCGCTGCGAAACGTTCCGTTGACGGTATACGACGATGGGACCCAGACGCGGAGTTTCACGTACGTGGACGATGCCGTGCAGGCGACGATTCAGGCGGCCACGGTTCGTGAGGCCGCAGGTAAGGTGTTCAACGTCGGCTCCAACCGCGAGACGACCATCAATGAGTTGGCGCAAAAGATCCTGCAGTTGACCGATTCGACCTCAGAGGTCACCCACGTTCCCTACTCCTCCGCCTATGGTTCTGACTTTGAGGAGACCCGTCGCCGGGTGCCCGATGTGCGGCGGGCGAAGGAGGTGCTCGGATTCGAGCCGCGGACGCCTTTTGAAGACGGACTGCAGCGGACGGTGGACTGGTTCCGAAGAGAGCGTGTTGGGCACTAGTGTGGTGGCTGGTGACGTAGGTCGTCGGGTTAATGGGGCGGGGGCTCGCTATTACCCAGGTTGGCGCTCTTATCGTGCGGCGGGTTGAGGAAAGAGGTTTGGATGTATTCGACTAGGCTCAGCAAGTTCTGTGACAAAGTGCTGGAGATGGGCTGGCTGCTGGCGGTGGTCGTCACGCCGCTCTTCTTCAACGTCTACTCCAGTCGGGTCTTCGAGCCCGACAAGCTAACCACGCTTCGTACGATCGCCATGGTGATGGCCGCGGTCTGGCTGGTCAAGATCATCGAGGAGCGAGCGCACGGGCGTGGCGACCTCGGTTTCTCGTGGCGGACGCCGCTCGTCTACCCGACGCTCTTCACGGTCGCCGTTTACTTGGTGAGCACGGCACTCTCTGTGACCCCGTGGACCAGTCTCTTTGGCTCTTATCAGCGCCTGCAAGGTACGTATACGACGTTCGCCTACATCGTGATATTCCTGGTGATCTTGCAGGGTCTGCGCTCACGTGCCCAACTCGATCGGCTTCTCACGGTCGTCATCCTCAACAGTCTGCCTATTGCCCTGTACGGTCTGGTTCAGCGGAACCAGCTGGACCCGCTGCCCTGGGGCGGGGACGTGACCCGACGTGTGGCCTCCAACATGGGAAACGCCATTTTCGTGGCTGCCTCCATGATCATGGCTGCGCCGCCCACGCTGTCACGGGTCGTGGACGCATTCCGGTCGATTCTCACGGACGAGGAGACCGGAGCCGCCGATATGCTTCGGGCCGCCGTCTACATCTTCATCTTCCTGGTCCAGTTGATTGCCATCTGGTACACGAAGAGCCGTGGTCCGCTGATGGGGCTACTGGCCGGTCTGGGGATATGGGTGATCCTGGGGTTCCTAGCCTTGCGGCGGGTGCTCAGCCGCCGACTGTGGCGAGGGATCTGGGTGGCTGCATTGGTGTCGGCGCTGGTTGTGGTTGTGGTCTTCTTCTTGATCAACCCGGGCGGGCCGCTCCACGAATGGGCTCTGGATACACCGGTGGATCGGCTGGCGCGCGTGCTGGACCCCGGGACCGGCACCGGCATGGTGCGTAATCTGATATGGCAGGGCTCGCTGGATCTGATCCTTCCACACGAACCGATCTGGTTTCCGCCGACGGAGGCACATCCCCAGGGCCGTTTCGATGCCTTCAACAGCCTGCGACCGTTGGTGGGGTATGGACCGGAATCGATGTACGTGGCGTACAATTCGTTCTACCCGCCGCTTCTCGGACATTATGAGTCCCGCACGGCATCTCCCGATCGCTCCCACAACGAGACAATGGATGCGTGGGTGACAAAGGGGCTCCTGGGCTTCGTTGCGTATCTCTGGCTGTTTGGGAGCGTGTTTACGTTCGGCTTGCGCTGGCTGGGTTTTCTGCCTGACAAGAGGCGCCGCAACCTCTTCCTCGGGCTGCTCACGGGGGGGGCAATCGTCGCTACAGCCGTCGTCAGTCTGACGATTGGCCCGCACTTCTTCGGCCTGGCGGTCCCCATCGGAATCGTGGGGGGGATGTTCGTCTACCTGGTGATCTGGGGATTGTCGGAGTGGGAGACCACCGAGGACGTGAGACTCCATCCTCGTTTTGTGCTGCTGATGGGCCTACTGTCCGCCGTCGTGGCTCACTTTGTGGAGATCAACTTCGGCATTGCGATCGCTGCCACGCGTACCACGTTCTGGTGCTACGCGGGGCTGCTTGTCGTGACTGGAATGAACCTCATTGGGGATCCTGCAGAGGAGGGGGCTAACTCGGGGACGAGGCGTGGCGGGAGCAAGCTGCCGGCCTGGCTCAGGCCCGTCCTGGTTACGTCTATCGTTGGCGGGTTCATCATCGGCACGTTGTCGTTCGACTTCGTGACCAACGCCGAGCGTCTGACGCAACCCGCCGAGATCGTATGGCGTGCTTTGACGATCCTGCCGGCTCAGGGAAGCCTTCCATCGTACGGGGCACTCATGATCTTCGCGTTCACGTGGGTGATGAGCATCGTCCTCTTCATCGCCCAGATGGCAAAGCGGGACGTCTTCCAGGAGCGGGACGATGACTGGGCGGTGGCCACAGCTCTCTACGGATTGATCTCGTTCGCGCTTGGCTTTGGCTTCGCACTGATCCTGGCCGGTCGTCACGCCGAGGTGGTGCTGACTCAGGCGCAGACAGTGGAGGACGTTCTTGACCTGGCGGGCCGCGTCGCGGGAACGCTGACGCTTTACTACGGGTACATCGTCTTCACGATGATCGTGGGGGGCTTGGTGCTTCTCCTGGGGGGCGAGCAGAATCTGCAGCCGATCGGTCAGCTGAGCCTGGTTGCCCTGCTGGTGATGACGTTGCTGGTTGGGGCTGTGGCG
>JAWLCP010000168.1:0-4984 GCA_041687115.1 Anaerolineae bacterium | reverse complement strand
GGGTCCTGCGCGGCAGGAGCCTCCGAACCCCGTCAGGTCCGGGAGGAAGCAGCGGTAAGGAGTCCTCTCCTGGGCGCCGCAGGGGTGCCTGGCCGGAGCCTAAGGGCATGGGGTAAGTCGGGAGTGCCGATTCGACGGAGGGTGCACGGCCTTTTTCCTTATATATGGAGATAGCAACTACAGTCCCCCTGGAACGCCCGTATCTTCCCAAGACGCTGCAAGCTTTCACCGTGCTGCTGCTTACGGTGGGCTCGTTGGCAGCGGGCTATCGAACCACCCGCGCCTCGGTTACCCTGGTGATTGATGGGGAGTCCCGCCAATTGAGGACCCATCAGGACACCATCGACGCAGTGCTGACCGACGCCGGCGTCCAACTCCATCCCGAGGACGCCATCGCTCCTCCACCTGAGAGCTCGATCCAACCCGGAATGACTGTGCATATCGAGCGTGCTCGGCCCGTGGAGGTGTCGGTCGACGGACAGAGCACCACCCTGCAGACCCACGCCACCTCCGTGGATGAAGTGCTGAAGCAAGCCCAGGTGACGTTAGGTCCCTACGACGAGATGAGAGTCGAGGGCGATCTTCGGACGGAATCGTCACGCGCCGACCGCCCTCGCATCGTCATCCGCCGCGCGCTTCCGTGTACACTCCACGACGGCGACAGGACAACCACCCTCCACACGACTGCCCCCACCGTCGGTGAGGCGCTGCGCGAGGCCGGCTTCACGCTCTACCTGGCCGATCGAGTGAGACCGGACCTGAGCACGCGCATATCGCCCGGGATGTCGATACACGTGGAACGGTCGACGCCCGTGACCGTCCAGGTTGACGGAAGGACGATGCGGACGCGCACACATCGCGATCGCACGGGCGACGTGCTCGCTGATCTCGGGATCGTTCTGACTGGGCAGGACTACACTGTGCCGGCACTCGATGCACCGCTCGGCGATACCGCAACCATCGACGTGGTCCGCGTCAGCGAGCGCTTCTTGATCGAACAAGAGCCGATTCCTTTCGAATCGGAATGGCGCCCAGATCCCGATCTGGAGATCGACCATCAGCGGTTGCTCCAGGAGGGCTCCCCGGGCGTCCGGGAGCGGCGCATCCGCGTCCGCTACGAGAACGGTCAGGAGATATCGCGAACAATGGAGAACCAGTACGTCGCCGTTGCCCCCACGACCAAGGTCCAGGGCTACGGAACGAAGATCGTGGTACGAACGCTGGAGACCCCCTCAGGTCCTGTCGAGTATTGGCGCAAGATCCGGATGCTGGCCACCTCCTACTCCGCCGGGACGGCAGGCACATCGCGGTCGAGCAGCTGGTACGGACGAACAGCCACGGGTCTGACGATGAGAAAGGGCATCGTCGCCGTCGATCCCGGAGTCATCAATCTGGGCGCCGAGGTCTACGTGCCGGGCTACGGGGTTGGTTTGGCCGGAGACACCGGCGGCGCCATCAAAGGGAAGCGCATCGACCTGGGATTCGACGACAGCAACCTGGAGCTCTGGTATCGCTGGGTTGACGTCTACCTGCTGACGCCGGTGCCGCCTGCCGGTCGAATCGACTACACACTCCCCTGATCCGACGATGAACGTGCGCAAGACGCTGCGGAAGTGGAACCTGCGGCCGGACAAGGCTCTGGGGCAGAACTTCCTGGTCGATCAGACGATCCTGGAGCGGATCGCTGAAGCCGCCCACTTGACGTCCGAAGACATCGTCCTTGAGGTTGGCGCTGGAACCGGCGCGCTGACCAGGCTTCTGGCCCGAGACGCCGGTCACGTCGTGGCCCTCGAGCTCGATCAGCGGCTGATTCCGATTCTGGAGGGCGAGTTGTCCGAGTTGCAGAACGTCAGCGTTGTCCAGGGAGACGTTCTTGGGCTCGATCCGCCTGCTCTCCTCCAGGAGGCCAGTGCGGAGTGGCGGGCGCCTCTCGTTCACTACAAGCTGGTCGCGAACCTCCCCTATTACATCACTTCGGCTATCCTGCGCCATGTTCTGGAGGCAGACCGGAGGCCAGAGTTGATGGTGCTCACCGTGCAGCGCGAGGTGGCGGAGCGCATCGTCGCCGGTCCGGGCGACATGAGTATCCTCGCCGTGAGCGTGCAGTTCTACGGGGATCCAGAGATCCTCTTTCGCATCAAGCCGGGAAGCTTCTACCCGTCGCCGAGGGTAGAATCAGCTGTGCTGCGGGTGGACGTGCATCCGGAACCACCGCTGTCCCGCGGGGAGATAGACGCTTTCTTCACGGTGGTGCGGGCTGGCTTCTCTCAGCGCCGCAAGCAGCTCCACAACTCACTGAGCACCGGCCTCGGCGAGCGTATCTCGAAGCACGAGGCCGCCGACACGCTGGAGGAGGCCGGTGTCGACCCCCGCCGACGTGCACAGAGCCTCTCGGTTCAGGAGTGGATCAAGGTCACGCGCGAATTGACCGAGGCGATCTAGCCTGGAAACACCCCATCCCGAAGGACCCCTGCAGAGTCACGCCGGCGACGCGCCCCGTACGCTCCTCTCCACCGCCATCCCAGCCCTGGCCGCCAGGTCTCTTGCCAGGCTGCCCTCGCCTGAGCGTGCCGCTTGTGGTATCGTGGCCATTGATGTAGAATAAGAATACACGAAGGTTCCAGCCTGCATCATGTGTTGTTCCGCCGGGATCCGGCGACCGACTTTCCTGCCAGGGTAAGGAGGTTCAGGATGCGCTATCACTGCTTCCTGCCCACCATCGGGAAGCACTCATCGCTACATTCTCACGATCTTCGCACTGGACACGGAGCTTGACCCGAAGGCAGGGGCGACAAAGGAGGAGGTCCTGGACGCAGTGGAGGGTCACGTCTTGGCTCAGGGCAAGCTGGTAAGCGGGTATGGGCGCTAACGCGAGAGCCGCGGCTTGTCGCCCGCATCCGTTTCCTGGAGTGGGTATCGAGGTATCCTCGGGACGAGGTCGCGTCTTCCCGCGTCACCATCATTGAGCATCACAGGAGGGAATCATGTCCGAGCGTCAGCGGTACGGCAAAGAGGATGAAAAGGCCGAGAAAGAACAGGAGAAGCACGAGAAAGAGGATCTGACCTGGGAGGAGAAATGGCGCCGAGATCCGGTCGGCGGTGCCATCTGGGCCCTTATCCTCATCTGGGCAGGCTTGGTGCTGCTGGCGGAGAATCTGGGCCTGTTCGCCGGTGCGGGTTGGTTCAGCGCGTGGGGCCTGATTCTGACCGGGGCGGGGCTGATCGTGCTGGTCGAGATCGCCATACGACTGCTCGTCCCCGCCTACCGACGCCCCGTGGGCGGCTCCCTCATCTGGGCTGCCATACTGCTTGGGCTCGGCCTGGGCAATCTGGTGGGGGCGTCGATCGCCTGGCCGCTGATCCTGATCGCCGTGGGGGTCGGTCTGCTCCTCAGGGGGCTGCTCCGCGGCTCTTGAATTGTCAGCAGGTGGCGGTCAGGCTCACGCTCGACCCAGCTTGAGCGTCTTGAGCTGGGGCCCCGCACGGCGCAGCGACACCCGCGGCCGACCTCGCCCGCTGCCGCGAAACGGAGAGAGCCGCGGGAGCACTGGGAAAGACGTGTATTGGTGTAGCGCGGGTCACGTCCCACAGGAGAGGACTTCAATGGAGACCACAGGCACGGGGAAGGACGACGCGCTCTCATCCATGACCGGCATGCTCACCGGGCTCCTCCAACCCTGGCACGACGCCATAGAGAACCCCGTCGGCTTCCAGGAAGACGTGCTCCATCGCCTCCTGCAGGTCTACGCCCAGACCGAGGACGGCGCCAGCCACGGTGCAACCTCCATCGACACCATCGCTGACTACCGGCGCGCCTTCCCCGTCCGCACCTACCAGGACTACAAGCCCCTCATCGACCGCGTCTTGGCCGGTGAGACAAGGCTGCTGCTGGACGAGGAGCCAGTCGCCTGGGCCATCACCCGCGGTACCACCGGCGAGGAATCCAAGTTCATCCCTATGACCCGCACCGACCTGATGATGCGTGTCAGTGCCGGGCGGGCAATGCTGAACTACGTGGTATCCAGTGAGCGCTATGACCTGTTCGAGGGGGTCAATCTCAATCTCAACTTCCCCTCCGTCGTGGGCACCGTGCAGGTGGGCCAACGTCAGGTCGAGTACGGCTATAGCTCCGGCATCTATACGCGCCACGTGTCCGCCTCCACCGCCATCCGCTCACTGCCTTCACAGGAGGAGATCGATGCCCTGGGCGGTGGAACAACCATTCGTGATTGGGTAGCGCGCTTTGAGTTGGCCTATCGCAAGTGCAGGGACGCCAACGTCACCTTGGTCGGAGGAGTCTGCCCCACCGCGATCAAGTTCGCGCGCTACCTTCATCGGACGCACCGCGTCTACCCCAGGGACCTATGGCAGACGCAGATCATGACCCTCGGCAGCGTGCCCGGCATCAACACCCGCTACCACCCGGCCCTCACTGCCCTCTATGGGCCTATCGTCATCCGCGAAATCTATGGTGCCACCGAGGGCATGTTCGGTCAACAGCGTGACGAACGCCGCGCCTGGGTGCCTAACTACGACCTCTTCTTCTTCGAGGTACGGACCAGGTCCGGCGTCAAGATGCTGCACGACATGCACCCCGGCGAGATGGGGAGCCTCATCGTCTCCACGCCCGTCCTGGCCCGCTACGAAATCGGCGACCTGATCCTCGCCCTCCGCCCACCCTACTTCCGCTGCATCGGGCGCGACAGATGGTGGACCCCCCTCCGCTACGCGTGGGACGAGTTTACGACCCTCAACCTGGGACGCCTGTAGATGCCCTCATGAGGAGGGGCAGAATCAACGTAGGCGCGCCTTCCAGCACAGCGACTCGATCCCACCACAGTGCTTGCTCCCCGGCGTGGCTGGCAGTTGAGCCGAACAAGAAAGACAGCCTCCTCACAGGCCGAAGCAAGGTGCGGCCCGCGGGGCGAGGCACAACCCGTCTCTGAAACAAGGAGGAACGATGTCTTACCAGTGCGAGCTGAAG
>JAWLCP010000167.1:0-4988 GCA_041687115.1 Anaerolineae bacterium | reverse complement strand
GAGGAATCCGGGTCGGTCTTGGTAAGGTGGTCTATCCAAAGCCGTCCGGGGCCCGGTGGTGAGAAGGACTGGGCGCGTCAGGACGCAGGGACAATAGCGTTTGCGCTGGCGGTGGGTCTTGAGGAGACCAGCGGTGACTACTCTACGGTCGACATGGTGGGCGTGGCTGACCTGGTCGACGACGAAGGGAACACGGACCATCAAGTCGAGGTTCTGAGGGTGCGCTATTCCACTGACTCCTTCTCGCATATAGCGCCGATGGTGCATTGGGGGGATTTCATGGAAGCTGACCCTGCCTATCGCTGGTGGGAGGAGATAGACCGACTCACGGGAGACATCATAGAGGCAATAAGCCATCATCGTACTGTGGTGACGCTTGAAGAGGAATCTCAGAGGCTCTTCGTCGAGTGGTGTATACGAAGCCCTTCGGGGACTGAGAACGTTCGGGCGCGTCAAGACGCACAGAAAATCCTGGTAGCGGTCGGGCAGAGGATCGTCGACTATGGTACGCTCGAGATGGTCGGCGTGGCTGACCTCCTCGATGACGAAGGGAACACGGACTATGACGTCGAGGTTTTGAGGCTAATCTTTTCCAGGGAAGTCCTTGATGAGGTGAACTGGGAGACCTACGAGGATTTGGCTCATCCGGCGCCGATGCACGAGTGGGCAGATATCATGGAAGCTCACGCTGACTACCGCTGGTGGGGAGAGGGATAGGAAATGGCCCGGAGCGCGTGGATCTCATCGGTGGGTCGTGGGCGACGCCTTGGCGCCCACACGCGCACTGCTGGGACGTACGCGCTGCGGTGACGGTGGCTGCCGCCCGTAACTGGGTAGCGATGTGTAGACACCGGATCTAGCAGATGGCGTCAAGTGAGCCAAAACGAGGCGGTCAAGTCTCATCACTTCCAGATCGCTGATGGTGCGCACGCCTCGCGTGCGAAGCAACCCCCCTCGGCCTCGAGGACCAGAGCCCTAGTGGGGCTGAGCCGTGGGCGGGTTTGCGCGTTATCATCGGCGGTGCAAGGCGGTCGAGCGCCGATGTTGCCCTGACGTTCGTGAGTGGGAGGGGACTTCACAGGAACACCGGAACATCCGTCGCCCACGCTGCCGCTTGCAGCCTGGGGCTGTTCCTCCCTTCTTTCGGCGCCACCGGCTGGGCCAGACCGGCCGACGGGAGACAACGTAGGGCGGTTTTTCCAACCGCCTCGGAATCTGCAGCTGTGTTGCTGATCGCGACGGGAGCGAGGACAGTAGGGCGGTCTTGGTAGCGGCCTCGGGACTGCAACTGGACGTATCGCATGGATCATCGATATCCGCGTCTTCATTAGCACTCGAGCCGTGATCCAGCACAGCCATTTGCTCTTGCTCGCCTTAGGTAGGTAGGCTGGCAGGCGAGCTTCCCTGAGACGATCATCCTGTCGCGACCGTCACCAGCGGGCTTTGATGCTGAAGGTCTATTGCCATGAAGAACGGTCGTGGTCAAACTGAGCTCCTGAGGCTACTGCTCATTTTGAGCATACCCCTTGCCTTCAATCCGTGGGGATGGAGCGCGTTTGAGCTCCCGAAAGCCGTCCTGCTCCGGACGTTCGTCCTCCTCCTCGGCTGGCGCACGGTCGTCGCGTGGCTGAATGGACCATGGTCAGTCGTGCGGCTCAGGCCGCGGTCTGGTGTATCCCGGGCCGTGCTCCTGTTTGCGCTGGCTGCGCTCGCGTCCACCATCTTCTCCCCGGACCCGCAGACCAGCGTTTGGGGCACCCTCGGACGGCAGCAGGGGCTTCTGACCACGCTCGCCTATGTCGGGATCTACTTGATCACTGCCCACGAGCTGCGTACTCACCAGCAGGTCAGAAGGCTGTGGGGCGTGCTGGTGTGGGGGAGCGTGCCGGTGGTGCTGTATGGTCTGATGCAGGCTGCTGGATGTCGGCCGCTGGGTTGGGAGAGCGATGGGGCATCGCCTGTGCTGTCGACGCTGGGGCGGTCCAACTTCCTCGGATCCTACTTGGTGCTCATCGTGCCCCTGACTGCAGCCCGGGCGTTCGCGGCTCGTCGTCCCTTTCCCACTGTAGTCCTGCTGACCGCTCAGCTCATCTGTGCGGCGCTGACTCTCGCCCGCGGGGCCTGGATGGGGCTGTCCGCCGCCCTCCTGATCGGGCTCCTGGCGCGTTGCCACGCTCTTGGCCGTCGGCGGGCAGGCTTGACTGTCCTGGCGGGTCTGATCCTGACAACGGGCCTGGTCCTTCTCTTGCTCCTTCGCCCACCGGGGATTGCCTTGGCGCATATCCCGGGATTCGACCGCCTGGTGGCGCTCACCCACACCGACCAAGGGTCCGTGGCGGCACGACTGACGATATGGCGGGCGACGCTGCGCCTCATCATGGCGCGTCCCTGGCTGGGCTACGGACTGGACACGATGTGGACGCGCTTTATGCGGGTCTTCCCTCCCGAGCTGGTATACTACCAGGGACGCGGCGTCGTCGTCGACCGCGCGCACAACGTGTGGTTGGATCTGGGCATGCGGATGGGGTTGGTCGGCGCTGTGGTGTTCGCAGCGTTGCTGGTGGCGGCGTTTGTGGAAGTTAAGGATGCGTTGCGCAGCACTGGGGATCCGGAGGAACGCTGGCTGTGGGTCGCGCTGGCGGCGGCGCTGGGCGGACACGTGCTCGATCTGCACGTGAGCTTCGCCCTCACTACCACGAGCACGGTCTTCTGGGTACTGCTGGCCGCGGTCACCGCCCTTGGGAGGGGCCTGGACGGCGGAGAGGCAGGCAGGGATCGGCAGGTTCTTGCGGCCCCTCGACTCGTGTACCTGCCCCCAACGCTGGTCATAGTGGCGCTGCTGGGCCAGATTTCGGTCCGTCCGTTGGCAGCGGACATCGCCAATTGGAGGAGCCGACGGGGTACTTCCTCGCGCGAGACGCGAGTCGAAACCGCTGAGCGGGCTGTCGCCCTGTGGCCCATCGAGCCGGAATACCGACTGAGGCTTGCTGAACTCTACGCCACGGGCGGCGAGTGCACGGCCGCCGAGGCCCAGATGATGGCGCTGAAACGACACAGGCCGGACGATCCAACGGTGTGTGCGGCCTATGGCACGCTCTACGCTGGGTGTGGCGCTCCGTCACGGGCAGAAGCGGCCTGGCGAGAAGCAATCCGCCTGGCGCCGAACATAGCGGCCTATCACGTACGCCTGGGATTGGTCCTGGCAGAGAACGGCAGGCTGGACGAAGCCGCCGACGCGCTCGAGCGCGTCGTGGCGCTGGACGCGACTGACGGGACAGCTTACCGACGGCTTGCAGAAGTCTATCAGGTCGTGGGAAGGGAGGTGGCTGCCGAAGAAGCACGCCAACAAGCCGAGTATTGGACGAAGAAGACGATGCAGTAGAAAGACCGCTGCAGAGATCAACCAAGGAGGATGATGATGTTCAGCAAATGGACTGGAAAAGCTGGTATCTCGTTGGGACTGACTCTTCTCTTACTCTCCACCTTTTGGGTGATCAACGGAGCGATCGCCCAGGAAGCGCCAGGTGATAGCACTGAGGACGTGGCCGGGGAGGTCTCCGTGGCCGCTGCCGTCAACAGCCGGATTAGCTACCAGGGCGTGCTGGAGGAGAACGGTTCGCCGGTGAACGGCGCACGAGACATCACCTTCAACTTCTACACTAACGACAGCTGCTCCGGCGTCGCCGTCTACATCACCACGGAAAACGACGTGCCCGTCACCGACGGCCTGTTCAGTGTGGACGTGGACATCGGACAGAACTACTTCCATGGCCAAGGTTTGTGGCTGGAGGTGGAAGTCGACGGCACGGAGATTGGCTGCGAGGAGATCCTACCGGTCCCCTACGCCCTGAGCCTGCGCCCGGGGGCGACGATCGCGGGAATACCTACCGGCTGGACCGGCTCGGTGTTGAGTGTTGACATGTCGGGTGCCTATCCGGCTGCAAGCGCTATACACGGCACCACCGCCACCGGATCGGCGGTGCGGGGAGAATCGGGTGGCGGTTCTGCTGTGTCTGGCAGTACCGAAACCGGTTATGGCGTCTACGGCTATGACGGCGGCACCGAGCAGGCCAGAGGCTACGGAGGCTACTTCTTCAGCCAGAACGGCGTGGGCGTCTACGGGCAAAGCAACGCGGCCACTGACCACCCCAACATCTACGCGCCGGGTGTCTATGGGCGAAGCGCCAACGGCGTGGGGGTCTACGGTGAGACCCTGGACACGAACTCGTGGGCCGGGTATTTCTCGTCTGCTGGCCGCGGCGTCTACGCCAGCGTGCCCAGCGGGAATGTCGGTTTCAACACGAGCGGCAGTAAGCTGGCCGTCGTGGCGGCTTCAGACGGTGCCCGGCTGTTGTACACCGAGGAGTCGACCGAGGTCTGGTTCACCGACTACGGTTTCGGCACGCTGGAAGGTGGCGATAAGGTGGTAGCCATGGATCCGATATTCGCCGAGACGGTCAATCTCAATGAGCCCTATCACGTTTTCGTCGAGCCTTATGGCCCGGCCTCTCTCTACGTGACGGACCGCACTCCGACCGGGTTCGTGGTTCGCGCTCGGGAAGGAGAGCCCGACGTGGAGTTCTCGTACCGGATTGTGGCCAAGCGCCTCGAGTACGAGGATCACCGCCTGGAGCGGGCGCCGTGGGCCGACAATGACCCGCATCTCTACCCGGAGCGGACCGGCGAGGTTCAGCAGACCGCTGATGGGGGTGAGCGATGAAACCCACGTTCGCTGCGGCGCTGCTCCTGGCAATCCTGGTCACCACAGGCGTGGTCCTGGCGGCAGGACCACCGATCCTCTCGCGCAGCGTCATTGCCGGTGGAGGCGGGAGGATCTCGGCAGGGGACATGACACTTAGGGCCACGATTGGACAACCGATGAGTGGACGGTTCGTCGCCGGTTCCTCTGATCTGTGCGTTGGCTTTTGGTGCGAAGCGGCGGCCTGTGAGGAGGTCGTGGATGTAACCATCAGCGGCCCGGAGACGGG
>JAWLCP010000166.1:3167-5078 GCA_041687115.1 Anaerolineae bacterium | reverse complement strand
CGATCACGAGGCAACTGCCAAGAATCGGCCATATCGGTTTCTCCCTACGACTGGATGATGCAGGGGAGCGGTCTGGATTATCTCGCTACTGAGGCGCAATCTGGCGCAAGTGCCGGATGCTGCGCCGAGCCGATGTGTCTGCGTCTGGCACGGGCATGAACTCGCCGGACACGTAGCCGTCATACCCAGTGGCGTAGAGCGCCTGCAGGATCGAGGCGAAGTCCAGGTGACCCGCGCCGGGATACCGCCGGTTGGAATCCGCCACGTGGAAGTGGAAGATGCGGTCGCCGCAGACCTGGATGCTCTCCTCGATGCTCGCTTCCTCGATGTTCATATGAAAGGTGTCCAGCAATAGGCCGAAGTTCTGGAAATCAACGTCCTCGATTAGTTTCAGCCCATCATCGACGGTGTGAATAAGGTCGGTCTCGTAGCGGTTCAAGGGCTCAAGGGCGTAGCGAACGCCCTCCGCGAGCGCTGCCTCCGAGCAGGCCTGTAGGGCTTCAATGAGATAGTCCATCGACCGCTTATGGCTCTGGCCCTCCGGCGTGATCCCCCGAATGAGGCCCAAGATGATGACCGCATCCAGACGCGCGGCTAGTGGGATGTGGCTCTTGATCCGTTCGATAGCTGCGGCACGCACGGCAGGATCGTCGCTGGTGAAGGAGAGACCCTCTTCGCCCCAAGCCTGACCGGTGCCGATGGCCGGGACCTCCAGACCCTTGGAAGACACGACGTGCTCCAGTTCGCCGCCATTCACCAGCGTGGGATCGCGGACGGCAAGCTCAACCCCGTCGTAGCCCCAATCAGCGATCTTAGCGACGTTGTCCTCGAAATCACCCTTGAAGGCGACCGCTTCAAACTGCGCTGCGTGCGTAGATAGTACAAGGCTTAGCTTCATGACCGTCCCTTAGTTCTAGATTGGAGCGGCACACCACAAAGTCGCATGGTGGTCGGTTGGGACTGGGGTAGCCGGGTCACCCACCTACCGGCTACCCAGCCCACTCGCTATTCAGCCACGCAGGTGATCTTGCACTCCTCGCGATTCGTCTGCAACTCGATTATGTTCTCCGGCACTTCGTCCAGGGGAATCCTCTTGGTGACCATCTTCGTCATGTCCATTCCCGACGCCATTGCGCTGATCACACGAGGAAACGTGCCATGTCCCGAGTGGCCCTGTGCGCCGACGATGCGCGCACGACGAACCTGCAACACCTCGCCGGTGACTGGCATCTTCGCTTCGGCCCGGGCCGTCACGACGACTGTGGCGTTGAGGGTCCGCCCTTCCCAGATGATCCGTTCGATGTCCGGGTAGACGATCTCGGGGAGACCGGTCGCCTCCATGAAGAGGTCGGCGCCCATCCCGTCCGTGATGTCCAGTACGCGGTCAGCGACGTCTTCCTCCGTCGGATTGACGGCGACATCAGCCCCCAGCTTCAGCGCCAGCTCGCGGCGCTCCGCTTGTGGCTCAGAGATGATGACCTGTGCAGCCCCGGCCCGCTTGAGGATGGCACAGGCTGCGACGCCGATGGGGCCGCCCCCCAGGATCAAGGCCCGGTCGCCCGGACGGATGCCCCCGCCACGCTCGATGACGGCGTTGTAAGCCACGCTCGTTGGCTCCACCAGGCTGCCCGCCAGGAAGAGATCGTCGCCTTCGTATAGGGTCTCCAGTGACCTCACGCTCCACACCGTCCGTGAGGGCACGACGATGTAATCGGCGAAGGCCCCGTCCACGTTGAACCCGATCTCATCCAGGTTCTCGCAGTGATTGGGGTAACCATCGGCACACGGCTTGCACTGCCCACACCACAACATCTCCTCAGTGGTAACTGGCTCGCCCGCCTCAAACGGCTTGTTGGTCCGCTTGTTGAGAGCATCTGGACCGGCGTCTACCACCACACCCGACAGCTCGTG
>JAWLCP010000166.1:0-3067 GCA_041687115.1 Anaerolineae bacterium | reverse complement strand
TCCACCGACTTGTCGAAGTGCCCCTCGGGCAGATAGCTCTTGCCTTCCGTGTCCACGGCATGGTCCATATCCACCATCTCCGGGTGGAGCAGTAGACCAATGGATGTCTCTGACTCGTCGGCGTGCACGAAGTTGGTGTCCCACTTGCCGCCTTTCTCCTTGGTGCGGAAGAACTCGCGCACCGCCCGGTGCCAGTCAATGACGCGGAAGATCCCGGGCAGTTGATACCGCTTCTGGAACTGCTGGATGGCCGACTCCAGCATCCACAGATGACCGTGATTGTTAATCATGATCTGCTTGCGAAAACCATCGTTCCACAGCCCCAGCATCACGTCGATCAGCAACTCGCGGGCCACGTTCTCACGAATGGGAACGGTGCCCGGCATCCCCATGTGGTGATAGGGATGCGAACCGTAGTTGAGCGGGGGCAGGGCCAGGTTGACCGCTACGCCACGGTTGGCGGTATAGCGCCGGACCCCCTCGCAGATCTGGCTGACATACAGCGTGTCCGAAGCGCTAGCCAGATGACGACCGTGCAGCTCAGTGCAGCCGATAGGAATGAAGACGATGTCGTTCTTCCTCCGGTTCTCCTCCACTTGCCACCGCACCGTGGTCTGGATGTAGGAACCAGGCTTGCCCCATTCGACTGGCGACGGGATGCCGTACTCGTCCAAGATAGCGTCGATGTCCTCGTCGCTCGCATCCCAGATCTCCTTCTTCATCCGCCCGACAGCGTTATCCTCGAAGAACAAGTCAGGCTGATCCGTTTCAAGCAATCCGGCAGGTATGTCCTTTGCTGTCACTTGCATTTCTCCTTGATCTATGCCCTCATTCATTAGCAGGTCGTAAACACTGGATTGAGATTACATCCTACCCCTTACGTTTCACACGTCGATTTCACTTAACTTGACCGGGCGGTTCTCCGCATACGATTTCTTCGCAGCGTATCCCATCACGACTGGCAACCGCCCGTCAATTCCCGTAACCGACGGAGGTTTGTCCTCCAGCAGGCACTCGATGAACGACTCTATCTCGGAGACGTACGATTGGACGTAGCGATCCACAAAGAAATTCAGTGGCAGATCCCGACGAACGTCCTGGGCGCCGCTGATCGCCGCCGTGTTGGGATAATCGTTGCTCACCTTGACACATCCCCCACTCCCGAACACCTCCACGCGCTGATCGTAACCATAGACCGCTCGGCGGCTGTTGTCGATGGTGCCGACAACGCCGTTCTCGAACTGCAGAGTGACGACCGCCGTGTCGATGTCGCCCGCCTCTCCAATGGCCGGATCGACCATCACACCGCCTGTCGCATACACCTCCTCGACCTCACTGTTGATCAAGTAGCGGGCCATGTCGAAGTCGTGGATGGTCATGTCCAGGAAGATGCCGCCGGAGACCCTCACATACTCGATAGGTGGAGGCTCAGGATCGCGGCTGGTGATACGCAGGATCTGAGGCTCGCCGACCTCACCGGAGGCCACGGCCTCCCGCACGCGTCGGAAGTTGTGGTCGAAGCGGCGGTTGAAGCCAACTTGCAGCTTGACCCCCGCCACCTCCACAGTCGCCAGCGCCCGATCGATCCTCCCCAGGTCGAGGGCGAGGGGCTTCTCGCAGAAGATATGCTTCCCAGCCTCGGCCGCCTCTTCGATGATCTGAGCGTGCGTGTCGGTGCTGGAACAGATCAACACCGCCTCGATCTCCTCGTCGTCGAGGATGCGTCCGTGGCCCTGGTAGGCAGCAGAGATCTCCAGCCTATTCGCCAGGTCCTTCGCCCTTTCCACGAAGATATCGGACACGGCAGCCAACTCCGCTTTCGAGATCCGATACACCAGATGTTCGGCGTGCAGTTTCCCGATACGCCCGGCGCCGATTAGACCGACCTTGATTCTTCGTTCCACCGATCTCATCTCCCACTAATTGTAGAGCCCATACGCCTTCCAGGCGTCCCACATGGCCATGACGTTCTCCGGCGGCACGTCTGCCTGAATATCGTGCACGGCAGCGAAGACGAAGCCACCGCCCGGAGCTAGCGCCTCCATGTTTCGACGCACGTCCTGCCTGACGTCTTCCTCACCCCCGTCACACAGGACCCGTTGAGTGTCCACGCCGCCACCCCAGAACACCAGTTCCTGCCCGAAATCCTCTTTCAACTTGTGTGGATCCATGCCCTCTGCGCTTATCTGCACGGGGTTTAGGATATCGATCCCTGCCTCAATGAAGTCCTCTATGAGTGGGCGCGCCGCCCCACAGGAGTGAAAAAACACTTTGACCGAGGCCTGGTCTTTGATAAAGGTGAAAAGGCGCTGATGATGTGGCTTGATCAACGTGCGGTAGGTCTCAGGGGACATCAGCAGCGACTCCTGACCAGCCAGGTCATCCGCCTCAACGACGATGTCCACCAGATCCCCCACCTCGTCGAGTGCCCGCTCCCAATAGGCACACTTGAACGCCACTAGCCGCTCGAGCAGAAGGGTCGCGAAATCCGGCCTAAGCCCCAAGTCGAGAAAGTACCGCTCGTAGCCCCGCAGCCAGGAATAGACCTCTGCGATGCCAGCGCACGGTCCCGCCAGCACAATGGCCTTCTCTTTCGCAGCGGCTGACTCGGCTTGCTCTCGCAAAGTGGCAAAACGTCCGTCGTCCAGCGGGTCTGGAAAAGGATAGGCCTCTAGCTCCTCAAGCGATTTGGCCTCAGCCAGTGGATGATGGTACATGTCGTAGTAGAAACCGCCCTCCTTCGGCTTGCGCCAGCCAATTCCCCACTCGTCAGTGTAGGCCTCGTACCTTCCCTGGTCGCGGAACACATACTCGAAGTCAATCGGCGTCCCCGGCAGCACCGGCCTGACGTCTGTCTGCAACCGTTGGGCCATATCTTCGTCGATTAGGGCCAACTGCTCGGCAACAAAAGCGACACGCGGTTCGACCCTGGGAAACCCTAGGTGTCGGCGCAGATTGTGATAGGCTGTGACGTGCATAGTGGTCAAGCCGGTGCCACCCAGGTCGAAGGGAACGCGATCTGGCTCCTGATGATTCAGCGTCTGCAGCACTCTGTCACGAGAACTCA
>JAWLCP010000165.1:0-5113 GCA_041687115.1 Anaerolineae bacterium | reverse complement strand
GCCGTGCACGCGCGCACCTGCTCCATTCGCGTCGGGTTCAAGATGAAGAGGAGCTCCGCCTCTCCCGCGTCCACCGCGTCGTACCCCATCTGCGGGTCGCGCAAGTATTCGATATTCTCCTTCCGCTCCACCGCCTCTTCGCTGATCCCCATCACTCGCTGGATGAGTAGCTCGTGCAGCACCGTCACGTCGAGCATGCGCCAGGCCGGGTCGCGCCCCGGCAGCAATCGGTCCATCACGTCTGGGTCCTTGAGCTCCAGAACCGTGTACGAGCCGTCGTAGAAACCAAAGCGGGGATGGTCGGGCGTGGCCTCATCCATGGCCGCCTCGAGCTCCTCCCGCGCATCGACGGGGATTGTGCGGAAGGTCTCCGTGGCTTCCTCCAGGAACTGGCTTCCGCTCATCTTGCCGTAGGATGTGATCAGGCGATGGGTGGGCAGGATGACCAACCCTGGGTCCTCCATACTGACGAACGTGACCATGCGGTAGTTGAAACCGGCGTTCGCCGGGGCATCGGGATGCTTCTCCCGCATCTCGTCGCGATAGTTGAGCGCCGTCTCGTACCGGTGATGACCGTCGGCGATGATCAGGTTTCGCTTGGGGGCCATCTCCTCCCGCACTGCATCGGTGATCTCCGGGTCCGTCACCGGCCAGAACTCCTGCGCCACGTCCTTCTCGAACAGCTCCCGGGCCTGGAACCCGTCTGCCTTCTCGATCGCTTCGTTCAACAGCTCGTTGATTCTGTCCCCCGGATAGAGCATGAAGATGTGGCCGAAGTTGACCTCGGTCGCACGCATCAAGTTGAGCCGGTCGACCTTCGGCCCGGAGTGTGTCCGCTCGTGCGGCAGTACCGTGCCCTCGTCGAAGGGCACCAGCTCCAGGGCGGCGATCAGACCCTGACGCGCCTTCTCTGTCCCGTCCGGCAATGTGAAGCTCTGCCGCAAGACGTAGAGCGCAGGTGCGACCTCGCGCATCAGGATGCCGTCTTCCAGCCAGGACTCGTAGTACTCCCTTGCCCGCGTGTACACATTCTGCTGCTCGTCGTCCTCTGGTCTCTCCTTCCCCTTGATGATCCGCACGACGTTATATGGGCTCCGCTCGTAGTACTGGTCTTGAAGCCCGTGTCGCACGCGGTCGTAGGGCTGGCTGATGACCGAAGACATGTCATCGATTCTGTCAGGGTTGTACCGTGTGCCTCGGAATGACTTGATTGTCGCCATACAGCCTCCTCTCGTTCGGGTTACCCGCCTTACTCGGCAAGCTATGGTAGAAGATGCGAGAGGGCCGGCGAAGAGGCCCTCTCACACCGTCACCGCTATGAACGGTCTGCGATCTCGATGGCGATGCGGACTGCCTCCTCGCCCAGGCGCGCCTTTGCCTCCGCCGTTCCCGCACCGATGTGGGGCGAGCCGATGACCTGGGGGAGCTGCATCAGCTTCTGGCCGCGTTCCTCCGCCTCGTCCTCAAAGACGTCCAGCGCCGCGCCCGCCACCTTCCCGCTCTGGATGGCGTCGTAGAGCGCGTCCTCGTCCACCGTTCCGCCCCGTGCGCAGTTTACGATCTTCACCCCGTCCTTCATCTTCGCAAACGCGGCTTCGTCGATGATGTGGTGCGTCGCTGGCGTGTGGGGCAGGTGGAGAGAAACGTAGTCCGCCCGTTCCAGCAGCTCATCCAGCGGAACTTGCGTCGCAAAGTCGACGTCGATGTCCGTCCTGCGGTGGAACAGCACCTCCATGCCCAGGGCGTCTGCCTTCTGCCCCACCAGGCTGCCGATGCGACCGAAGCCGATCAGCCCCAGCGTCTTGCCGGCCAGTTCTGTCCCCTTCAGCTGCTTCTTCTCCCACTTCCCTTCCTTCATCGAGACCGTTGCCTGCACGATGGGGCGGGCCAGCGCGAAGAGGTACCCGATCGTGAGCTCCGCGACGGCGTTTGACGACGCAGCTGGCGTGTTCCGCACCTCAATTCCCTTCGATTCGGCGTACTCCACGTCGATGTTGTCCAGCCCCACGCCGGGCCGGATAATCGCCTTCAGGTTGCTCGCTTCGTCGATCAGCGGCTCGCGAACCTTCGTGCGGCTGCGTACGATCATCGCCTCGTACTCCGGGATGATCTCTTCCAGCTCCTCCGCTGTGACGTCGTCGTTCACGTCGACGTCGATACCCGCCGCTCGCATCGCTGCGATGGCGTCAGCATCCACCGGGTCGCAAACGAGTAATTTCATTCTCACATCTCCTTCTGTTCGTGTGTCCCTCCGCGGTTCCGTCGGCGCAGCCATGCAGACCCGTCCTTCCCCGCGGCTGAGGCGGGCTCTTCGACCCGCCACCTCGGGTTGACTAGAGGTCCAGGATGTCCTCGATCTGCTCCGTGAGCCACTTCACGTCGCTAAGCGTGAGGTCGCCCATGTGCGCGATGCGGAAACACTTCTCCTTCAAGGGACCATACCCGTTGGAGATCTGTGCGCCCCGTCTGGCCAGTGCCTCGTTGAGCTCCGCGACGCTGATGCCCCGGGTGTTCTTCACGTTCGTCACCGTGGGCGAGAGGTACCGCTCGTCGGAGAACAGGCTGAAATACTCGCGGGCCCAATCCTGAACGTGGGCCGCCATCTCCTTGTGGCGCGTCCACAGATTGTCAAGCCCCAGCAGCAGGACGTCGTCCAGCTGCACCCTCAGTGCCTCGATGAGGCTGATGCACGGGGTCGCTCGCGTCTGGTGCTTGTCGTACTTCTTGTCCATCTGCTCGTACGTGAAGTAGTATCCCGTGTTCGGCACCTCCAGTGCCCGCTCGCGGGCTCGATCGCTGACCGCGCAGATCGTCAGTCCAGGCGGCAGCGCGAAGCACTTCTGCACGCCGGCCAGACACACGTCGAGACCCCACGCGTCGAACTCGATCTTCGCGCCCGCCATACCGCTGACCGCGTCGACCAGGATCAGGACGTCCGGGTACTTCTCGTGAACCAGCTCGGCGATCTCATCGACCGGGTTCAACAGGCCTGTCGACGTCTCGTTGAACACCACCGTTATCGCGTCGTATTCGCCGCTGGCCAGAGCCTCGTCGACGACGTCAGGCGTGATCGCCTGGCCCCACTCCACCTCCACCGTCTCGGCGGGGACCCCGTTCGCGACGCATATCTCGTGCCATCGCTGCGAGAATGCGCCGCACACCGTGTTGAGGATCTTCTTCTTCGTGGCCTGGCGGATCGACCCTTCCATCACGCCCGTCGAGGAGCAGGTGAAGAGGTAGACCCGCTGGTCGGTGTAGAGGAGCTGCTGGAGCTTCCCTGTGACGTCCTTCTGCAGCTCGGCGTACTCCTTCGAGCGGTGGTGGATGATGGGTTCTGCCTGCGCATCCAGGATCCTGTCCCGCACGTGGGTGGGCCCCGGAGTGAAGAGCTTCCTGTACATCGTTTGTACCTCCTGTTAGGTGAATTTGTGACGTGAGATAGCCAACTGGCAGATCGGCGTCGCCTGGCCCGAGGGTGAGAAAGACCGCATCAGTCGCTCGTGGCTCCGCGAGCGTCAGACTCTCTGGTCATCCGACTCCCTCTCATGGTGCAGGGACGCGCAATCTACCGAAAAAAGGACGCACGAGCCTATCTGGCTGTGCGTCCTCTGTCTCCCACCTGAGAGATTCCTCCCGAGTCACTACGGGGGTTGCCCCTTCGGTATCCCAAGCGGTCTGCCGAGCGTGGGCTCTGGCCCGTCGGTGCATCCACCGGAGCCTGTCAGCTCTTTGGACCTGCTTGTAGGATTTTCCAGAGTGCCGAGGTACAGGGTCCTGTGACCTGAGAGTTTCGCCGGCGCGATCAGCCGGTCGCGACGACTTGCCCCTTCGGTGTCCGCGTGGAAGCGGTCTCTCCCCTGTGCCCCAGGGCGGTCGTTTGGTTTGCCCTCATTCTACAATATCCCCAGCCAAAAGTCAATCTCCCGCCGCTGAGTCTTGACACCCGCACGTGCACGGGTACAATGCGGACGCGGTTCTACTGATGGCTCCTATAGGAGGTGCCTATGCCGTCCGCCGATGATTTCCTTTTCCGAGACGATCTGGCTCAGCTCGACCCGGCGGTCGATCATCTGATCGACCTGGAGAAGGAACGCCAGGCCCGCAAGCTGATCATGATTCCGTCGGAGAGCACCTCGCCCGAGGCGGTGCGCGACGCCCTCGGGTCGGTGCTCGGGCATATCTACGCCGAGGGCTATCCCAACCCGGAGACCCGCTGGCTGAACGAGGAGGAGATCCTCGACTACGAGCATCACCTGGCCTACTACCGGCGCTACGGCGACCGGCGCTACTACCGGGGGGTCGAGTACGTCGACGTGATCGAGTCTCTGGCCCGGCGCCGGTGTGCCGACGCCTTCGAGACCAGCGCCATATCGGCGGATCAGATCTACGTCAACGTTCAGCCCCTTTCCGGCGCTCCCGCCAACCTGGCGGTCCAGCAGGCCCTTCTCCGGCCCGGCGACACCATCATGGGCCTGTCCCTGGCCCACGGAGGGCACCTCACCCACGGCAGTCGCATCAACATCTCCGGCCGGCTCTACGACGTCGTGACCTACACCGTGGATGAGCGCACCGAGTTGCTCGACTACGACCAGATTGAGGAGCTGGCCCTCGAACACCGCCCCAAGCTGATCATCGCCGGGTACACCTCCTACCCGCGGCAGCCCAACTGGGTCAAGTTCCGCCAGATCGCGGATCGGGTCGGTGCCTATCTCCTGGCCGACATCGCCCACGTCGCGGGCATGGTCATCGCCGGAGCCTATCCTACGCCCCTCCCCTATGCCGACGTCGTCACCTTTACCACTCACAAGACCCTCTGTGGCCCCCGCGGAGCCTGTATCCTGACCACGAGCCCGGAGCTGGCGCGCAAGATCGACCGCGCTGTCTTCCCCGGGGTCCAGGGCGGTCCCCACGCCAACAAGTTCGCGGCCATGGCCGTCGCCTTCCGGCTGGCCACCACGGAGCCGTTCCGATCCCTGCAGCACCAGATCACGGCGAACGCCAGAGCGCTCGCTGCAGCCCTCACCGGGCACGGACTGCGCGTCCCGTGTGGCGGCACCGATACCCACCTCCTCCTCCTCGACTGCACCACCGTCGAGGGGCGCGATGGGACCCC
>JAWLCP010000164.1:0-5125 GCA_041687115.1 Anaerolineae bacterium | reverse complement strand
CCCCATGTCGAGCCCCATCATCTTGAGGGCCGATTTGACCGCCACACCGCCGCCGTGGCGGCAGAAGATGCGCGAGAGCTTCTGGACCTCCCGCTGTCTGGCGCGGGCCTCCTCAATCTGACCCGCCCTCGCCAGGCGGAGCACCTCCTGCCAGACCTCGGGATAGACCTGCGCGCTGGCCAGGATCATCCCACTCACGCCCCCAGCCAGCGCAGGGAGCACCACCTCGTCGTGCCCGACGAAGACGTCGATGCGATCGCCCGCGTACTCCAGCACCTCCATCGTGTACGTGAGGTTGCCCGACGAATCCTTGATGCCGATGACGTTCGGCAGATCGGCCAGATCCTCGACCACCGTGCGCGGCAGGTACGCGTCCACCATCTGCGGGATGTTGTAGAGGATGATGGGGAGCTCGACGCGGGTGGCGATGTCGTAGAAGTGCTGATAGACGCCCTTGTCGGAGGGATGGAGGAAGTAGGGCGTGACGATGAGCGCCGCCGACGCACCCGCTTCCTTTGCATCCGCGGCGAGCGCCAGCGCCTCCTGGGTCGAGGAAGCGCCGCATCCGGCCACCACCGGCTTCCCATCGGCCTCCTCGACCCCAATCTCGACCAGTCGCCGCTGCTCCTCGCGGGTGAGATAGGGAAACTCTCCCGTCGTGCCGCTGGTGACAATGCCGTCGACGTCGGGGAGCACGTGACGGATGAGGTGCCGGTATGCGTCTTCATCAACCTCCTCCGTCTCCTTGTCGAAGGGGGTGATCAGCGCGGGGAAGACCCCCTCCAACCACGGGACTTTGATAGGCATGGATACCTCCTTGGTTGTGATTTGAGTGTGCGACGATCGAGCAGATTCTCGAGGCTACGGGCCGACGTCAACTCTGATAGGCGAAGGAATGGCTCTTACGTTGGGCCTCCGTTGAGAACCTGAAGCATCAGCCTCCCTCCACACAAGCGCGACGATACAGCATCCTGTACCAGGCGTCTCGGGATCATGCCTGGGGGCATCGTCCCCCGGTCACGCCCCTGGGGGTCTCGCCAACAGTAGCACAGAAGACTCAGATAGGCAAATGCCCTGGCGCGGGACGCCTGGCGCGGGACCCGCCCGAATCGGGCTCGATTCGGGCGGGCACCTTGACAGCCCTCACACCAGACACTACACTATCGAGACCCGATACGGAGAGACAAGGACGTCTCTGCCTGAGCGTCGCCGAAAGGAACATACAGACGATGACGAAACAAAACGACCACCAAGCACCCAGCACCGGCCTCCGTTCGCTCCCCCGCAACGTCTGGGCCACCAGCTTCACCAGCTTCTTCAACGACATCTCCAGCGAGATGGTCATCAATCTCCTGCCGCTCTTCCTGGCCAACGTCCTCGGGGTGGAGACCGCCGTCATCGGCCTCATCGAGGGGCTGGCCCAGTCGACGGCCAGCCTGCTCAAGGTCTTCTCCGGCTGGCTGTCCGACAAGCTGCGGGGACGGAAGTGGCTCGCCGTCGGGGGCTACGCCCTGTCGACGCTCTCCAAGCCCTTCTTCTACGTGGCCAACTCGTGGCTCGCGGTGGGCCTGGTGCGGTGGGCCGACCGGGTGGGAAAGGGGATTCGGACGTCGCCTCGCGATGCCCTGGTGGCCGACTCCATCTCTGAGGATCAGCGCGGGCTGGCCTTCGGATTCCACCGGGCCGCGGATACAGGTGGGGCGGTTCTGGGGCTGCTGATCGCCCTGGCCGTCGTCTGGTGGTCTCAGGGGAGCGTCGGCCAGCTGACAGAAGGAACCTTCCGCACCGTGGTCCTTATCAGCCTGGTGCCGGCCGTCCTGGCCGTCCTCGCGCTGGCCGTCGGCGCACGGGAGGTCCCTTTCAAGAAACGGCACGAACGCCCCCAGATCTCGTTCCGCGCCCTGGGCCGTCGCTTCGCCACGTTCATGATCATCGTCGGCATCTTCGACCTCGGCAACTCCGCCGACGCCTTCCTCGTCCTTCGGGCCAACGAGCGAGGCCTCAGCACCATCGGCGTGCTCGGGATGCTGATCACGTTCAATATCGTCTACACCCTCGTCTCCACCCCCGCCGGCTCCCTCTCGGATCGCGTCGACCGGCGCTGGGTCGTGGTCGGAGGCTGGCTCGTCTACGCCCTCATCTACCTCGGCTTCGCCCTGGCCGGAAAAGGCTGGCACGTCTGGGCGCTCTACGGGCTGTACGGCGTCTACTACGGCCTGACCCAGGGAGTCATCAAGGCCATGGTGGCCGACATCGTCCAGCCCCATCTGCGGGGCACCGCGTACGGAACCTACAACGCAGTCGTGGGGATCCTGGACTTCCCCGCCTCCCTTATCGCCGGCGTCCTGTGGCAGGGAGTGGGTGCCTGGGAGGGTCTCGGCCCGTCGGCCCCCTTCCTGTTCGGCGGGGTCCTCGCGCTGATCGCCGCGGTGCTGATGATGGTGGTGATGCCGGCGGAGTAGCAGGGGTCGTGGGTCGGGACATTGCAGCGCCGGAGACCCATGATAGAATAGCCACGAGGAGGAAACAAGCGTTGCTTCGTAGTCCTTGGCTGTGGATCACCATCGCGCTCATCGTCGCCGGCGTCGCTCTGACGGCGGCCCTCGGGGTGCTTGCCTGGTTGATCGCTCTGCTGGGCGCGGCGGTGCTGCTCAGCCTCGGGGTCTTCCTCCACGCGGCCTTCGCCGTGGGACAGGCGCAGCCCCCCGTGCTTCCTGAGCTGACGCGCCGCCCAGGCGAACGCCGTGTCCGCCTCATCTACGACTGTGACGTGACCCTCGGCCGACCCTTCCACAGCGTGGGCGACGGGCTCGCCCTGCTCTACCTCCTCGGCGAGCCGAACGTCGAACTCCGCGCCGTGACCACCACCTATGGCAACGGATCGGTGGGAATGACGACACGTACCGCGCGACATCTCCTGGACACCTTGAATCTCCATCACGTGGTCGTCGCTCGGGGAGCGGGTCGTCCTGACGGCGATCCCTCGCAGAACGAGGCAGCGCGAACGCTGGTGGAGGCGGCGCACGGTTCGCCCGATGAGATCGTCGTCCTGGCCACCGGTCCCCTGACGAACCTGAGACACGCGTCGATGCTCGACCCCCACTTCTTCGAGAAACTCCGCAGCCTCTACCTGATGGGCGGCGTGATGGGCCAGTCGGGCGAGTTGACCTGGAACGAGCGACGGTTGGTGGAGCGGAACTTCTCGTCCGACCCCGAGGGAGCTTACCTGGCGATCCACTCCGACTGCCCGACGACCATCGCGCCGGGCGAGGCAGGCCTGACGGCCATCTTCCGCAGCCCCCAGTTCGCCGCCCTGCAGGCGCTGGACGGCCCCGCCCCGCGTCTGATCGCCCGGAGGATACGTCTCTGGTACGGCTTGATGAGACTCTGGTTCCGTGACGACGGGTTTCCTCTCTGGGAGTCCGTCGCCGCGCTTGCCGTCACGCACCCTGACCTCTTCGAGTTCCGTCGCGCCCATCTGCCCATCACCGTCGAGGATCTCCACAGCGGGAGACTGGTGACAGATCCACGGAGAGCCGGCCCCGTCCGTCTCGTCAGCGGTGTGCGGGAGTTCGAGACCTTCATGGAGATCCAACTGGCTGCCTGGCAGCGCCTCAATCTGCTGATGATCGAGCCAGGGACGACCTCCGTCGAGCCAAACGATCTTGCACCGGACCCCAAGGAGAGCGAACCTCTATGAGCAAGCGAACGCGCATCGTGCTGGTCCGCCATGGACAGACGGCGTGGAATCGTGAGGTGCGGTTCCGGGGCCGCGCCGATCTGCCGCTCGACGCCTTCGGGCGCAGGCAAGCACGGGCCACCGGACGTTACCTGGCCGAGCGCTGGCCGGTCCAGGCCGTCTACTCCAGCCCGATGCAGCGAGCGATGCAGACCGCAGAAGCGATCGCCGCGATCGCCTCGATCGCCGCGACCGCCTCGATCGCCGACGCTCACCGGCTGGCTGCCGAGCCCTTCGACGGCCTCCTCGACATCGACTTCGGCGAGTGGCAGGGTCATTCCCCCGAGGAGCTCGAGAAGCGCCACCCCGAGCTCCTCCGCGCCTGGGTCAATGCCCCGCATACCGTCCAGTTCCCGGGCGGCGAGAACCTCGGTGACGTCCGAGACCGGGTAGTCCTCGGGCTGGACCAGATCCTTGAGCGCCACCCCGGCCAGACCGTTGCCATGGTCGGGCATACGGTGGTCAATCGCGTGCTGCTCTGCGCCGTTCTGGGGCTCGGCAACGACCATTTCTGGCGGCTGCAGCAGGAGACCTGCGCCGTCAACGTCTTCGACGCGGCACCCGATGGCACCTTCACCATCGTGGCACTGAACGACACCTGTCACCTTCAGGATCTGTAGGACATGACCACGCCCGACCACGACCTACCTGAGCCGTCATTCCGACCGGAACGGAGCGCAGCGGAGTGCAGTGGAGGAATCTCCGCGCTCAGCAGCAGTTCAACCACGACCCACGCAATATCGGTTCATTGGTAGCGAGAGGAGAATATCTTGCCTGATCGAGAGATCCTGCGTCAACATTCCAAAGAGGAGCTGATCGACCTGCTGGAGATCGCATCGAAGAACTGGCTCGCCCACGATGGACTCTGGTTCCTGGCTGCCGAAGATGCCCTCGACATGGAGACCGCCATCGAGCTCGACCGGCGAGCTTGGGAGCGGTTCACCGTCATCGAGGCCCGGCGCATCATGGGCTTCCTCGGCATCGAGCCCGGGGGAGGGATTCCGGCCCTCAAGAGAGCGCTTGGATACCGCCTCTACGCCCGCATCAACGAGCAGGAGATCATCGACGTCGACGAACGGACCATCATCTTCCGCATGAACGACTGTCGCGTCCAGTCCGCCCGAAAGCGGAAGGGACTACCCGACTTCCCGTGCAAGCCGGTGGGCCTGGTGGAGTACGGGAACTTCGCCACCGCCATCGATCCGTGGATCGAGACCGAGTGCATCGCCTGCCCACCCGATCCCCATCCTGAGGACTACTGGTGCGCGTGGAAGTTCACCCTTGCCAAGGACATGTAGGGCAGGTTTCCATACCTGCCGCTGGTGCGCGTGGAAGTTCAACCCTGCCGAGGACATGTAGGGCAGGTTTCCATACCTGCCGCTGGTG
>JAWLCP010000163.1:0-5162 GCA_041687115.1 Anaerolineae bacterium | reverse complement strand
CTGCACCAGCAGCACATCGCCGGGCTCCAGGGGGGTTGCGCCAACCACCCGGCACAGCTCCTCATCACAGCGAGAAACACCCAGCAGATTGACGCCATAACGCGCGCGCATGTCGACGTCACGGGCCGTCTTCCCCACCATCATCGAATCAGGTCTGACGACAGCTTCCACAGTCTCGACGTCGTCAGCCTGGAGCCGGGACTTCAAGGCTTCCCACACGCCTGCATGCGTATCCGCTTCCTCGGCCTCCTCGTCAAGTGGCTTCGACTCCGCGAGTTCGACGTGAGCCTCCCGGACGAACTGCCTGAGGTCCTCGGTTTCGCCACGCACCAGCAGGGTATCCTGAGCCAGTATCCTGTCAGAGCCTGCCGGGGCCGAAAGCCGCTCGCCATTCCGTAGAATGGCAGCAACCCACACGTCGGCGTCGCTCACGTCTCTCAGATCCCGCAGGCGCGTACCGACCACCTCCGACTCCTCGGGGACCCCGACCTCGGCGAGATAATCTGCCACTGTGAAGCCGGCTTCCAGCCCTCTTCCCCCCTCGCGTCGTGGGATGAGATGCCAACCCGCCAGCGCGATGAACGCGACACCCACGATCGACACAGCGAGGCCCACCGGGGCAAACGCGAACATCCCGAAGCGCTCTCCCACGTACTCAGCACGCAGCTCGGATACGATGAGATTGGTAGGCATGCCGATGAGCGTGATCAACCCGCCCAGGTGGGCGCTGAAAGCCATCGGCAGGAGGTAAAGCGAAGGCGATCGATTGCCCCTCCTCGCGATCCGCACAGCCACAGGGATGAAAATGGCCAGTGCCGCGATGTTGTTCATGAAGCCAGAGCTGAGGATCACCAACCCGCACAGCACCATCAGCTGCGGCCCAAGGCGGTCTCCCACCGCCGACATCCGCTTGGCTACCTGATCCACCACTCCCGTATTCTGCAATCCCTGACTGACCACCAGTACTGCCGCGATGGTGATGACCGCGGGGTCGCCAAATCCGGCAAACGCCTCCTCGACGGAGACGGTCCCCAGCACCACCAGCAGCAGCATCCCCATGAGCGCGACCAGGTCATACCGCCAGAGCTCAAACGCGAGCATCACCAAAGTCAACCCGATGACCCCATAGACGAGGCCTTGTTCAAGAGTCAATGGTTTCTCCTTTATGTTGAATTGTCAAACAGACCAGCATTCTCCAATACCTTTCTACAGGACAAACAGACCAGACAGGGGTACCCCGCTGCCTACGGCGGAGGTGCTGGATCTCAGGCCATACCCTGGCATCAGTCCAACGCCATAGCCTACGGCTCACCACGCACCGTACCACACCACGAGGCAGCCTCACGGACGCCGCGACGTCAACGAAGCCGAATCTGGAAGGCAGCACACCCTTCCCTGTGCCCCGTCATCTGAGCACAGCAATTGCTGACCCCCCTCACCATCCAGGGGGGTCGAGACGCGCCACGCGAAACCAGAGACGCTGGACCTACCCCTGCTCGCCGCAGCCGGGCTTTTCAGGAGCCTCAGGCTCTGCTTCAGGAACCTCCGGTGACGCGGCTGCCTCTGTCGGGGGAGAGGCCTCGGCGGGTTCAGGCGCCTCTGCCGGCATCGGCGTCTCCGCGGCCGCGGGCCCGGAGAACAAGAGATCCGGGTCGATCTCCAGCGTAGCCCCTTCTGCTTCAGCCAGATCTATGGTCATCACACCATCCGCCGCCCCCACATCGACCAGGGCCTTGCGGGCCACAGCCTCAGCCTCCGCTACCGGGCCCCTGATGGACAGGCTGGTGAGACTGACGCCGGTGACGCGGGCTTCCTCATCTAGCGCAACATCCCCTACCTTGCCAACCTTCGTGCCCCCTGGAGTTTGAACCGGTCGCCCCTCGAGCTCCGCCAGTCGCACCCAGCCCGGCGGCTCCGGTGCCTCCTCCCCTCCATAGATCGGCGCCGTCTCCTTCGTCAGCACCACCTCCATTCCAAAGAGTGCAACGTCGGCTCTCTCGATGAAGCGAGGCGTGGGCCGGAGGAGCCCCTCCCGCCCCAGGTAGATTCCGACCACGGAGGTCAGATCGTCGTCGAAGTACAGGTCCTTGACCTGACCCAGCTTCCGCCCGTCCTCGATGCAGAACACCGAATTACCGATCAGACTCTTTCCCAGTCGCATCCTGTTTCCCTCCTGACGCTATAGATCGTCATAACGGTTTCTTCCGCCTGGCGTCACGCCAAAGTCAGCGTCTCGCCACGCTTGCCGGTTGCTTCCGCCTCCTCTTCCCTACCCACCTCGACCTTCCATATCTTCTCCGGATCCTCGATCCGATCGATGAACAGGACGCCCTGACAGTGGTCAATCTCGTGCTGCAGGACGCGCGCCAGGAGCCCCTCAGCCTCCAGGCGCACCTCACGCCCCTGCCGATCCATCGCTTCCACCACCACCGCGCGATGGCGCCCCACCTCCCCGGCCCATCCCGGGACCGAAAGGCAGCCTTCGACACCTTCCTCCAGCTCACGGGAGGCGCGCACCACCTCTGGGTTGATCAGTACGTGGAGCTCCGGCTCCTCGTCCTCACTCTGGGCGCGCCCGGCTGGTTCCTCCCCTTCTTCCTCGTCCTCTTCACCCATCACGGGGATCTCGATGACGACCACGCGCTCGGGTACCCCCACCTGAACGGCAGCCAGGCCGATCCCATCCGCCTCTCGCATCGTCTCGATCATGTCATCGATCAGCCCCTGCACGCGCTCATCCACGCCCCGCACCCGGCGCGAGGGCTCGTGAAGCAGAGGGTCATTGGAGTACACAATCTCTCGAACGGACATTCTTCGTTCCTTATCTGGATGATGAACCGCCGCGGGCGCCGCCAGGCGCGAAGCCCTCGCCCCCTCCGGCCTCCTCGTTGCGCATCTCGTCGTATACCGTGAACCAATCGAGCAGCTCGTCCCTGCGCCGCCTGGCCTCCTCCTGCCGCTTTCGCTCCGTGAACGCCGCCATCCGGCGGAAGATCTCCGTCTGCACCGCCTGGGGATCCTTCACGTAATCGAACGTGAACGCACCCGACCCCGCCGTCTCGATGGTCACCGAGCCGTACCCGAACAGCCGCCCGATCACCCCGGGCACCCTCAGATTGACGTTCTGGATCATCCCCAGGCTCGCCTCCCGCCGCTCCTCCCGCAGGCCAAACGGCAACCGCTCGATGTCGATGATGCGCGTGGAGGTCACCTGGTAGAGCTCGTTCTGCCAGTCCTCGAACACCCACAGCCACCAGGGCACCAGAAACACCAGCAGGATGAAGTAACTCAGCAGGATCGAGCCTCGATCGCCCTCCTCTCGCACCAGCAGCCCGGCCACCACGAGCGTGACCAGCAGAATCGCCACGCTGGGGAGCGCGATCGGCCGCAGCAGGGCGACCCAGTGCTTTCGCCACGTGATCGTGTCCCCCTCCTCCTCACGCAAGGCAGGGAAGAAGTAGCGCACCACCCGCATCGGCGCCACCATCCACACGGGCCAGCTGGCTTCGGTCCCCTCCTCGGAGGAGTCCCCCGCCTCCTCCCCGTCAGCGCCCTCCTCTTCCGCAGGACCCTGACCGAGTCGATCGCGCAGGGCCTCCTCGATGTTCGCGCGCTCCTCAGCCCGCGTCCGCGCCTCGGCCCGCTCCCTCTGCTCCAGGATCATCTGCTGCATCCGTCCTGGATCGGGGATCTGTTGAAATACGATGCGCCCACCTGGCTCCCCGGCGGTCTCGATGTGCACGTCTCCAAAGCCGAACATCTGCGCCATCGCACCCTCCTGGGCCACCTGGACGCTCTGGATGTTCGTCAGCGGCGCCCCAACCCGGGATTGACGGATCAGATACACGTACTCGTCGTGCATCACCCGCTTGTTCGTCAGGATGTAGTTGTCGTTGAAGTGATCGACGATCTGATAGAGGGCCAACAACAGCGGGGCCGAGGCCAGAAAGCCACCCATCAGCAGGCCCAGCATCGACGTGCTCCCCACCACGAAGAAAGCAGCCAGAACCAGAAGCAGCAGGATCCCGGGTAGGAGCAGGTTACGAAGCAGGACCACGTCATGCTTGTGCAGGACGAACACCACGGCTTCGTCCGGCTCCTGCCAATCGAAGCGCGGAGCGCGCCACCTCCTCTCCACCTCAGGCGCCATCCGCAGATCATCCAGCATCGCCGGGCACTCCTCCAGCAATCGATCGAGATCCTTCTTGTCGATGACGAGAAGCACCGCGCTTTTGGCGACCTCGATGGTGGCATCGTGAGCTTCACCCAGCATGAGCGCGCTCTCTCCGAAGCACTCGCCGGGGCCGAACCGGGCGACTTCCTCCTCCACCCCCTCCGGATCCACGTGCCATGCACGCAGCTCGCCGTCTTCCACCAGCACGAATCGATGCCCCGGCTCGCCCTGGCGGCAGACCACGGCTCCTGCGGGATGACGTTCCTCCTGCGCTAACTCGGCAACCGCCAGGAGGTCATCCACGTCAAGGGCAGAGAATAGCTCCACTCGCCTGAGTTGGTTGACTCTGTTCACGCTCATGTCAACGCTCCCTGCAGCCGCCATTGTAGCATATTCTCATTCCGTCGGAAAGACACCAGTGCGCAGTGGAGACAACAGCCACGGAGGACCCACGTCCCAGCGACCCAGCTCGACGACCACCCCGAGCTGCTCGTCCAGAGGGGGCAGCGATCTCTGGGTGAAGTGGTCGTAGACCGAGAGAGAACCGACCACGGGGACCTCAGAGGCCTCGGCCGGGATGCTCATCCGATGCGGATCCAGGACCGCTGAGCCCCGAATCCACTTCAGCGTCGGAATCGCCCCCAGCGCCGGGACGCTGTCCCGGGCGGCGCGCCAGGCCCAGGTGCCGTCGGCGTTGAGGCCGGTCAGAGCAGCCGAGACCACGTAGTCCCGCTCCAGGGCGCGCTGACCGACGAACCGCAGGCCCAGCGTGGCCTGGGCCCCTGGATCCAGCTCTCGCATCGGCAGCTCAAACCCGGCCAGGACCATCGCATCGCCCAGCGGGACGTACCGCTCCCCACTCTTCGCCGGGGGCAGCGGAATGGGCCTCCGAAACAGGGCGTTCCACCGCCGCACCCCCTCCTCATCCAGCACCGTAAGCTGCGCCGGGATCCCCGGCCGGTCCACGCCCACCGTGGCGTACTCACCG